>JASHPB010000192.1 GCA_030038355.1 Candidatus Binataceae bacterium | reverse complement strand
AGCTCGAGGCGGCGAACGCCTTTGCCTCCATCGGCGACACGCGAGACTTTGTACTCGCGAACCTCGCCGCCGCCTTCGAGTGCGATACGGCTGCCGATTACGATCGTGGTCGAATCTGGATTGTCGGGCCGAAAGCGCAGCGCACCCTTCAGCCCGTGGCTGCCGACTATGCGGCCGATGCGAACCATCGGCCTAGGCGGCAGAGCGCAAAGCCGCGCTCGGATCATCGCGGCTTTGCGCCCCGCCTGGGGTTCTCACGCGGTTTACTTTTCCTCGATGATTTCCAGAACAACCTTGCGATTAGTACGCGACGCGACCGCGTTCAGGATCGTGCGAATCGACTTGGCGGTGCGCCCCTGCTTGCCGATTACGCGTCCAAGGTCTTCCTTCGCCACTCGCAGTTCGAGCACCGAGGCGGTCTCGCCCTGTGTCTCCTTCACGTCCACCGCGTCAGGATTGTTTACCAGCTGTTTTGCGAGGAACTGAACGAGATCCTTCATGGTTGGCTCCGTTGCGGCGATTTATGTCATGCGGAGGCCGATGCGCTCGAGGCTTGCTTAATGAGCTTCCTTACGGTGTCGCTGGGCCGCGCGCCAGCTTTGATCCAGCGGTCGGCGTTGTCCCTTTGAATCGTCACCTTCGGCGGGTTGAATGAGGGGTCGTAGGTCCCCACCTGCTCGACGAAGCGGCCGTCGCGCGGCGAGCGCGAATCAGCGACGACGATTCTATAGTACGGTTTCTTGCGGCTTCCGTGACGCCGCAAGCGAATCACAAGTCCCATGCAAATTCCTTCTCCTCCTTGTTTATTTTAACTCCCCAGACCGAGCCCGCGCATCATCATTTTGCCGGCGCCCATCTTGGTGATCTTCTTCATGACTTTGCGAGTCTGGTCGAATTGTTTCAGAAACCGATTGACATCCTGGACGGATGTACCGCTGCCGTTCGCGATTCGCGCGCGGCGTTTGCCATTGATGATCAGGTGATTCTCGCGCTCCTGGTTGGTCATCGAGCCGATAATCGCCTGGATGCGCTTCAACTCGAGATTGGCACCCTCGCTGTCAGCCTGCGCGGCGAGCTTCTTCAGCCCGGGAATCATGCCGATCACGTCGCCGACCGAGCCCATCTTCTTGAGCGCTTTTATCTGCTCGGCGAAGTCGGTGATCGTGAATTCATTCTTTTTGAACTTACGCTCGAGTTCCTTGGCCTTGGCCTGATCGTAATTCTGCTGCGTCTTTTCGATCAGCGTGAGCACGTCGCCCATCCCGAGCACGCGCTGCGCGAGGCGATCGGGATAGAAAATCTCGAAGCCGTCGAGCTTCTCTGCCGTGGCGGCGAAGAGGATCGGCGCGCCGGTAATTGTCCGCACCGAGAGCGCCGCGCCGCCACGCGCGTCGGAATCGAGCTTGGTCAGGATCACGCCCGAAATTCCGAGCCGCTCGTGGAATCCTGCGGCGACGTTCGCCGCCTCCTGGCCGGTCATCGCATCGGCGACGAACAAGATGTGATGCGGATTCATCGCGGCCTTGAGCCGCGACAATTCGTCCATCAGCTCTGCGTCGATCTGCAAACGGCCCGCGGTATCAATCAGAACCGCGTCGTGACCGCCGGCCTCGGCACGAGCGAGTGCGCGCGTCGCGATCTCGATTGGATCCTCGCCTTCATGGCTGTCGAGCACCGGCACGCCAACCTGCGCGCCGAGCACGCGTAACTGTTCCATCGCGGCGGGCCGGTACACGTCGGTTGAGGCGAGAATCGGATGGCGCTTGCGCTCCTGCTTGAGCCATCGCGCGAGCTTCGCGATCGAGGTCGTTTTGCCCGCGCCTTGCAGGCCAACGACGACTATCTTGACCGGGGGCTTGACCTTGAGATCGAGCTCGCGCGCCTGCCCGCCCATCGCTTGCGCGAGTTCGTTGTAAACGAACTTGATAAGGTGCTGCTCGGGCGTAAGCGAGCGCAGCACTTCCTGCCCGAGCGCCTTCGACTTTACATGGTCGATAAAGTCGCGCACGACCTTGATGTTGACGTCGGCTTCGAGCAGCGCGAGACGTACTTCGCGCAGCGCTTCCTCGATATTGCGTTCGGAGATACGTCCCTGGCCCTTGAGCTTACGGAAGACGCCTTCGAGGCGATCGCTGAGCGTATCAAACATAGGCAGAACCCGGTCTTTCAGGTTGGGGAAATCCGCTCCAGCTGGGTGTGATTACCAAACCAGTCTAGCAAACCCAAAAGGCTAGGACACACAGAACAGGCTGTCAATCCAACCACTTTGAAGAACGTATCGCACGCCAAAGCAGTCCGGAAAACTTTTCACATTGCTACGTGCCAATGCGCCAGAATTGGAGCGCTATCGTGCAGCAGGATCCGCGACAGCGCGAAAAGGAGACCAAAAAATGCACCAAAGATCCCGCCGTTGACGCGAATCCAATCGAGATGGGTCCGCGTCTTCGATTCGATTTGGAAGCGGATCTGCTCATCTGAAAGCCGCGCCAGGTTATCCCGCACCATCTGCGAGATCTGTCCGCGGCTTGATTGCACCGCACGCTCGACGATCAAATCGATGAGGCGGCTCGCAAGCCGGTGCGCATAACTCTCGGTGTCGTGTAGCTGCAGACCCAATTCGTGGATGGCGTTTTCGAGCGTGCCAACCAACTCCGGATCGTTGCGCAGCTCGGGCAGACGCCTCCTTAAGTTCTCCGCGATTCGCGCACTCAATGATTCGGCGCCGAGCCGGTGCATCAGTCCGTAGATGCGCGTGAACGTTTTCGGCAAGGCCTTGCGCAGGATCGATTCGAGGCGAGCGCGCTGCTCGGACGATTCGAGGTACTCGACCGCGCGATCGAGAATGCGCTCGAGACCAGCCTGCCCGAGAATGTCGTCGAGCCTCACCTCCTCCAGATACGTGCCGAGGCGGTCGACGAGCTTCATCGCCGCGAGCCGTTCGCCGATCATCTGCGGCGTCAGCCATTCGTTTTCGATTGTATTTGCGATTCCGTCGACGAGCTTCAGGCGGTTGCGCGGCAACACTCCCGAATTCGGCAGATACCATCGCTTCTCGAAAATCATCCTGAGCGCAATGTAGTCGCAAAGCCCGCCAATAAGCGCCGCCTCCGCGATCTGCACCGCCACTTCGGCCGAGCGCTGGAATCGGGTGAAAATGAGCACCATTCCTGCCACAAGATAGATGACGAAAGAAAGCGCCAGCGTAAAACCGCCTTTGTGTGCAACGATCAATCCGCCAAGGTCGAAGGCGCCTCGCGCGCGGATTTGACGTTCAGCGACGCTTGATGCCGATGCTTCTCGAACCTGGGTTCCGTTCATAGTGTTCGCGGGCCGGATTCGCCCTCAATTCAGGATACACTGCCCGGATCAAGAGATAACTGCCGCCGGAAACATGCGGGCAGGGCCGCTAAAAGGCGGATGCTTGCTGGCCAGAACTTTCGTAGAATTGAACTCTCATGCGCTGGACTACCGCTAAAATCCGACAATCATTCCTCGATTTTTTCAAGGAACGCGGCCACACCCTCGTCCCGTCAGCCTCGCTCGTCCCAAAGGGCGACCCGACCCTGCTCTTCACCAACGCCGGGATGGTGCAGTTCAAGGATTACTTCCTGGGCGTTCGCACCCCGCCCAATAGGCGCGTCGTCGACTGTCAGAAATGCCTTCGCATCTCGGGCAAGCACAACGATCTCGAAGCCGTTGGCCGCGATACCTATCATCATACGTTCTTCGAGATGCTCGGGAACTGGTCGTTCGGCGATTATTACAAGGAAGAAGCGATTCGTTGGCACTGGGACCTGATCACCAAGGTCTGGCAGATCGATCCCAAGCTGCTCTGGGCGTCGATTTACAAGGATGACGACGAGGCCGAGGCGGGCTGGAAAAAGATCGACGACCTGCTGCCGGGCCGCATCCTGCGCTTTGGCGACAAGGAAAACTTCTGGGAGATGGGCGAGACCGGGCCGTGCGGTCCGTGCTCTGAGATACACATCGATCGGGGCGCGCCAGCCTGCGACGGTGAGCCGCACCGTGGAACGCCATGCGCGGTGAACGTTGACGGATGCTCCCGCTTCATCGAGCTCGGCAACCTCGTCTTCATCCAGTACAACCGCAACGCCTCGGGTGCGCTCACTCCACTGCCAAAAAAGCACGTCGATACGGGCACGGGCCTCGAACGAGTCGCGTCAGTGATGCAGAGCATCGAGGCGGGCAAGCTGCTCAGCAACTATGACATTGACCTGTTTCAGACCATCATCAAAAAGGTCGAGCGGGCGGTAGGGGAATTTGGCGGCGAAATCCGCTATGGGCACGACGAGCAGACCGATGTCTCGTTCCGTGCGATCGCCGATCACGCGCGCACGATGACGTTTCTGATTGCCGAGGGAATCACGCCCGGCAACACCGACCGCGAGTATGTGCTGCGGCGCATCATCCGGCGCGCGGCGCGCCACGGCCGCTACCTCGGCATCCATCAGCCGTTCCTCGCCATTGCGCACGAAGGCGTGGTCGAGGCGATGGGTGCTGCGTACCCCGAGATCGTGTCTGGCAGCAAGCAGATCGCGGAGACGATCACGCAAGAAGAATCGCGCTTTGGCGAAACACTCGATCGCGGCCTCGAGTTGATTGACGCCGAGCTGAAGCGAATCAGGGAAAAGCGCGGCCACACGCTCGCCGGTGAGGTCGCTTTCAAGCTCTACGACACCTATGGTTTTCCGCTCGACCTTACCGAGGACGTCGTGCGGAGCCACGGTGTCGAGGTCGATACCGCCGGCTTCAATCGCCTGATGGAGGAGCAGCGCGAACGCGGCCGCGCTGCACGCAAAGACGAAGCTGCGGCGCCAGAGCTGATTCTCGGAGCGAGCACAGCTTCCCGCTTCATCGGCTATCATCGGTACGAGGCCGAATCGGAAATTCTCGCCGTCGGCGGCGCGAACGGCGAAGGTATCGCGCTCGTCGTCGCCGAAACGCCCTTCTATCCCGAGGGCGGCGGTCAGGTCGGAGATCGCGGCGTTATCGAAACCGAGTCAGGCGCGCTCGCGGAAATCAGCGAGGCGCGAAAATCGGAAGGATCGATCGTCCATCTCGGTCGTCTGCTGCGTGGCGAGCGCGGCGATTTCGTTCCGGGCAAGCACGTCAAGCTAAAGGTCGATCGAATCCGGCGCGACGCGTCGATGCTCAATCACTCGGCCACGCATATCCTGCACTATGCGCTGCGCGATGTGCTTGGCACCCATGCGCATCAGGCGGGCTCGCTCGTGACGCCGGATCGGCTGCGCTTCGACTTCAGTAACCAGGGTCCGGTGGGGGCCGACGCGCTCGGCACGATCGAGGAGGAAATAAACGCGCGTATTCGCGAAAACGCGGAAGTTACGACCGAGGAGATGAAGTACGACGACGCGATCAAGGCGGGCGCGCTCGCATTCTTCGGCGACAAGTATGGCGACGTCGTGCGCGTGGTGAGGATGGGTGATTTCTCAGTCGAACTATGCGGCGGCACGCACGTAAATCGCACCGGGGACGTAGGATTCTTCAAACTCGAATCCGAATCGGGAGTCGCCGCTGGCGTGCGCCGGATCGAGGCGGTCACTGGTCAGGGTGCGCTCGAAGCAGTCCGTGGTCAGCAGAAGATTCTCGATGAAATCGCGCGCGGCCTCGGCGCGAAAGACTCCGCCGCCGTCGAGCGGCTCGAGAAGCTGCTCGCGCGCGAAAGGGAACTCGAAAAGAAGCTCCGCGAGCTCGAGCGCAAGCTGGCGGGCGGCGCGGGTGCTTCAGCTGCGGGCGAAACTGTTCGCCACGTCGCGGGCGTCAAGGTCGTGACTCAGAAGCTCGAAGGCGTCGAGGCGCGCACGCTTCGCGAGGTCGCCGATCGCCTCCGGCAGAAGCATGGCTCGGCGGTCGTTGCACTCGGCTCCGATCTCGGCGAGGGCAAGGTTGCGCTGCTGGTTGCCGTGACGCCGGATCTGACGTCGCGCGTCAAAGCAGGCGATCTCGTAAAAGTGATCGCGCCGATCATCGGCGGCACCGGCGGCGGACGTCCGGACATGGCGCAGGCGGGCGGCCGCGAAGCCGCCAAGCTCGATGAGGCGCTCGCCAAGGTTTTTGAGCTGATCAAATAACTTGAGTTCGCGCCAAAGCTGATTCGGGTGAAATTCGCGACGGCGAGAGCGTCATTCCGAGCGCTGCGCGAGGAATCCAAGGCGGCTGCGGCCGACACCACTATCGCGAGCCGTTGGCGGATGTCCGCCTGCCCGCGCCGCAACGCGATGCCACGCGTTTCCAAAGAGCCAGGAAGAGCGGACCGGGACGCTCGCGCCACTTCGGAAAAAGCTTGACCTCTTGGTGTAGTGGCCGCGCGTCTCGCCCGCTCTTTCCGCCGGCTATCAACCGCACGACGCTCGGTTAAACGATTCCCTTTCCATGCTCGCACGGGGAATCAGCGTGCGTTAGTCTTGACCGACACCGTCCGGAGTATCCGGACGGTAGAGAGGGAGTGCGGCGTATCCACGCGCGCCCGGATAAAGTGGCAGAGAGCGACTACAAATCTACCCTTCAACTGCCGAAGACCGACTTCCCGATGAAGGCGAATCTGCCCAAGCGCGAGCCGGAGCTGCTCGCGCGATGGGAACAGATGAAGCTTTACGAGCGGATGCTCGAGGTGCGCAAGGAAGCGGACACCTGGATTCTTCATGACGGGCCGCCCTACGCCAACGGCCGCGTCCATCTCGGCACGGCGCTCAACAAGATTCTCAAGGATTTCGTGGTGCGCTCGCGCTCGATGCTCGGCTACCGGACTCCGTACGTTCCCGGATGGGACTGCCACGGGATGCCGATCGAGTACAAGGTCTCGCGTGAACTTGGCGACAAGGCCCGCACGATCTCGAAGGTCGAGCTGCGCCGCCTCTGCAAAGCCGAGGCCGAGAAGTGGATCGATCTGCAGCGCTCGGATTTTCGCCGCCTAGGCGCGATCGGCGACTGGTTCAATCCGTACCTCACGATGAAGCCCGAGTACGACGCGGCCGAAGTCGGAGTGCTGCGCAAGCTGGTCGAGCTCGGCTACCTCTATCGCGGCCTGCGTCCCGTGTACTGGTGCTTCAGCGATCGCACTGCGCTGGCAGAAGCGGAAGTCGAGTACGAGGATCACACTTCGCCGTCGATCTACGTAAAGTTTCCAATCAACTCGAACGTTGGCGACGCGGCCGCCCTCGCGGAGAATGCCGCCGACGGACCAGAGCTCGCGGCCGCTCTCAATGCCGGCAAGCTCTTCGCTGTCATCTGGACCACGACGCCCTGGACGCTGCCAGCGAACCTCGGAATCTGCCTCAACGCGACTTTTGATTACGCCGCGCTCAAGGTGGGCGACGAATGCTACATCGTCGCCGACAAGCTGGCGGAATCGGTCGAAAGGGAATGCGGCCTTTCGATCGATAAACGAATCGAGCTGAAGCGCGACGCGATTCGCGCGCTCGACGGCCGCCACATCTTCCGTCATCCGTTCATCGCGCGCGACGTAAAGTTGATGTACGGCGATCACGTGACGGCCGAAACCGGTACCGGTCTCGTGCACACCGCGCCTGGTCACGGCTACGAGGACTTCGTCGTCGGCACGCGCTACGGCCTCACGCCCTACACTCCCGTCGACAACCAGGGGCTCTTCACCCAGGACGTTCCCGCGTGGGCCGGCCAAAATGTATTCAAGGCCAACGACGCGATCGTCGAGTACCTGCGGACCGCCGGCGTGTTGCTGCATGCGCACAAGTACAAGCACAGCTATCCGCATTGCTGGCGATGCCATAATCCGCTCATCTTTCGCGCGACCGAGCAGTGGTTTCTGAATATCGATCACGAAAACCTGCGCGCACGAATCGTCGAGGCGATCGATGCGGTGAAGTGGGTGCCGCCGTGGTCGCGCGACAGAATCCGCAACATGACCGAGACGCGCCCCGACTGGACACTCTCGCGCCAGCGCGCGTGGGGCGTGCCGATTCCGGCGCTCCGATGCGCGAACTGCGCGGAGGTCGTGCTCGATGTCGAAACGATGAAGCGGGTCGAAGAGATCTTTCGGCGCGAAGGTTCTGACGCGTGGTTCGCGCGGCCGGCCGCTGATTTCGCCGCGCCCGGACTCACGTGCAGAAAGTGCGGCAGCGACAAATTTGAGAAGGAAGACGACGTCCTCGACGTCTGGTTCGATTCGGGCTCATCGCAAAACGCCGTGCTCGCGCAGCGCCCAGAGCTCAGATGGCCCGCCGATGCCTACCTCGAAGCCGTCGAGCAGGCGCGGGGATGGTTCGGTTCGTCGCTCGTCTGCTCGGTAGCGGAGCGAGGCAAAGCGCCCTTCGGCAGTGTGATTAATCACGGCCTCACCGTCGATGAGAAGGGCCGCAAGATGTCGAAGTCGCTCGGCAACTCGCCCGACGCGGTCGAGGTGGTGAATCGAATCGGCGCCGACGTGTTGCGCCTGGTGTACGCGTCGCTCGACTACACGACCGAGATCGCACTCGGCGACACGATTTATGCGGCGGTCGGCGAGTCGTATCGCAAAATTCGCAACACCTGCCGCTACATGCTCGGCAACCTCGCCGACTTCGATCCCGCGCGCGACCAGGTCGAGTACTCCTCGATGCTGGAGTTCGACCGCTACATCCTGGCGCGCCTCGAGAAGCTGAAAGACGACGTGCGCCGCGCGTACGAGGCGTTCGATTTCCAGGCGGCGCACCAGGCGATGCAGAATTTCATCGTCGTCGATTTGAGCTCGCTCTACATCGATGTCGCGCGCGACCGCCTCTACTGCTCGGGCGCGAAATCGCGCGAACGTCGCTCGGCGCAAACCGCGCTCTTCATCATCCTCGACAGTCTTGTCAGGATGCTCGCGCCGATTATCCCGTACACCGCCGACGAGGTTTATTCGTACGTCCCGGGTGAGCGCGTCGAGAGTGTACACCTGCTGACGCTCAATCCGGCGCAGCCAGAGTGGCGCGACGCCGAGCTCGAGAAGAAGTGGGAGTGGCTGCTTGGCGTGCGCGACGAAGCGCTCAAGGTGCTCGAGAAGATGCGCCAGGAGAAAGTCATCGGCGCGCCGCTGGACGCCGCGATTGGATTGCATCTCGTGTCGCCGCTCGTTCCGCTGGGCGCAGTCCTCGATGAGCTCAAGGAGCTTCTGATCGTCTCGAGCGTCTGGATCCTCGGGCCCGACGAGCTCCGGCAGATTGCCGATTTGCGAGGCTCCGCCCAGGCCGACGATTTCTTCAATGAAGGCACCTTCTACAGGATCGCCGGAAATCCGGAATCGCCCGCGTTGGCGATAGCCGGTATTCACGCGCCTGGAATCAAGTGCCAACGATGCTGGTGCTACTTCGACGACGGCGAGGATCCTGAGCTGTGCCCGCGATGCCGCGCCGTGGTGCGAGCCTGACCTCGTGAGCGCCGAAGTGGCAGTCGCGGCCGAAGAGAGCGCGCCGCCCTCCGGCCGCCGTCCGTTCTGGCGGCTCCTTTTCTTCATCACGATTCCGATCGTCGTCCTCGACCAGGTGACGAAGCTGATCGTCAGCTCGCAAATGGACCTCTACGAGAGCATCACGCTGATTCCCAACTACCTGGACATCACGTTCACGCGAAATCCCGGAGCAGCGTTCAGCATGTTCGCGACGATGCCGCCATGGATGCGCGTCGGAGTCCTCATCACGTTCATAGCTGCGGCAATCGTCGTGCTGTTTGTGCTGCTCGCGCAGTGCGAGCGAATCGATCTGACCTCGATCGCGTTCGCGCTGATCCTGGCCGGCGCCGCCGGCAACCTAATCGATCGGCTGACGCGCGGCTTCGAAGTTATCGATTTCATCCGCGCGCACTACTACGACCTGAACTGGCCCGTGTTCAACGTCGCTGACAGCGCGATTTCCGTCGGCGTTGCGCTAATTGTTCTCGGAGTGCTTTTCGGTTCCTCCGCCGAAAAGCCGCAAAAGAGCTGAGGCGGCGGCGCGCGCTCGTTTGACGGCTTCCGAGCCGCGGGACTAAGGTCGAGGCTCCGACGCGCGATACACGAAAGGAGTGCCCGCCATGGCGACATCAATCAATACGGTCACGGGAACGACGTCTCCCGAGCAACTCGGCACCACCCTGATGCATGAGCATCTGCTAATCGGATGGGCCGGATGGGAGCTGGATTGTGCGGCGCCTCGCTTCGACCGCAAGGTGGCGCTCAAGAACTGCATCGAGCGGCTCAAAGAGGTGCGCGACCTCGGGCTCAAGAGCTTCGTCGATCCCTGCCCCATGGATATCGGGCGCGACGTGACCTTCATGGCCGAAGTTGCCGACGCGACCGGCGTCAATGTCATCTGCGCGACCGGTCTCTACAAGGAAGACCTCGGCAACACCGCCTACTTCAAGCAGCGCTCCGTTGATGACATCGCGGACGTTTACGTCAGCGAGATTCAGAAGGGGATCGGCACGACCGGTATCCGCGCCGGCATAATCAAGTGCGCCACGGGCAAGGGCCAGGTGACGAAGTACGAGGAGACGTGTCTGCGTGCGGCGTCGCGCGCGCACAAGAAGACCGGCGTGCCCATCACGACGCATACCGAGGACGGCACGATGGGCCGCGAGCAGCTCGATATTTTCGCGTCGGAGGGCGTTGACCTAAGCCACGTGATTATCGGGCATAGCTGCGGCGCGTCGGATTTGCGCTACCACACTGATATGCTCGATCGCGGATGCACCCTTGGCTTCGATCGCTTCGGCCTCGACTTCCTGCATCCCGACAAGCTCCGCCTCGCGGCCCTGCTCGGCCTAATCGGCGTCGGCTACGAATCGCAACTCGTGCTCTCGCATGACACCGTCGCGTGCTGGCTCGGCCGCGGCATGGATCTGCCTCCGGAGTTGGCGAAGAGGATCGAGAACTGGACGCCGACGCACGTGTTCAAGAACATCGTGCCGGCATTAAAACGGGCTGGCGTTACTGACGCGAAGATTCACACCATGATGGTGGAGAATCCGCGCCGCTACTTCCAGGCGTAATCCGGGGATTTACAGGCGTTGAAAGTCGGGAGGGATGGTTGGCTCAAAGTCCATCCCTCCCGTGCTGTTCATTTTGCGGAGCCTGTCCCGTCGGCCTGCATGCCCGACGATTCTGCCTGCGAGCGCCACTTGTCGATAGCTTCTACGGTGAAACGCCAATCGCTGCCGACCCGGAAAGCCGGAATCTGGTTGCGCTTGAGCATCCTGTAGATCGTCGAGGGGTGAACGCGCAGATAGTTGGACACTTCCTGGACGGTTAGGACCCTGCTCTTCATTACGTCAAAACGTTCCATATAACACCTCAGCGTCCCG
>JASHPB010000191.1 GCA_030038355.1 Candidatus Binataceae bacterium | reverse complement strand
CCTTGTAGCCGTCGATTGCGACGCCGACCAGCACGTCGCCGCCGTTCGACGTCTCATCCGGAATCACGCGGATTCCGAAGCGCGTCTCCGCGTAGCCGAGGCGTTGAAAAAGAGCGCCCTGGGTCTCCATCAGGCGGCCCAGGGCGAGAAACCAAGCGGGCTCAGGAAACGACGGCATCGCTCGCCGACTCGGTGAGCTTCGAAAAATCCGTCGGCAGGATGCATCGCGGGCGCCGGTCGAGTCCCGCCGAATCGCAGCGCTGCAGGTACTCGTGCACGATTTTCCGCCAGAGATTCCCCTGCATCTCCATGCCCTTATCGAAGTTCTTCACGCCGCCGCCCATCAGGATCGCCATGGGCTCGACCGACTCGGGCACGCTGAAGGTCTCGAGCAGGATACGTTCGGCATCGTCGAGCTGCTCGTGCACTTCCTCCGCCACCGCCGGATCCGCCTTGAGCTGGGCGCGCAGATGCATCGTCCCGTAACCGACGTGACGCGATTCATCCTGCATGCAGCGGCGGAAGATCTCCTGGTCAACGCGGCTCGGCGCGATAAACTCTCCCTGGCGGAACATCGTGAGCACAAAGCCCTCGCCGAGCAGATGCAGCCTGCCGGTCTGCGCCGAGAAACTGGGTGCGTCGAAGATACGCTTCAGCGAAAGCTCGCTGAGTGCGCTCGCCGTGCCCAGTCCGCCGCCGTTCGCGAGCGCGCGCTTGCGGAACACGTCCATGTGACGAGCTTCGTCCATCGCCTGCGTCGCGAGGAACATCTTCACTTCGAAGAAGTCCTGGTTCATCTGGCTCATCCATCGCGTCGGCGCGTCGGCCGCGATGAACTCGACTTCGGTAAGGAAGGTGCAGAGCTGGCACATCGCGCGCTCGAGGTCGTCGGGCAGCGGCTTCAGCTCCGACCACGGAATATCGCGCGCTGAGCTCCACTGCCGCGCTACAGCTTCTTCGTAGAGTTCCGCGGCGTTGTCCGCCCACACTTCGGCCTTCTCGTTGAGCGTGAAGCCAAGAGATGGCAGATCGTCAGGAATCACCGCGCCGCGCGGTGCCATCGACTTGTGCTCACCGCCGTGCTCGGGAATTACGCCGTAGCTGCCGATCTGTATGTCCTTGAGGCGCAGCCCCAGGTTGCCGGGCTTGGCGCGCACGCCCCACTCCGCCATGTTGTCCATCCAAGCGAGGTCCGGAGTTCCAGTTTTGTAGAGCTTCTGTAGATAGACGGAGGGTTCGAGCTTGATGCGGGCCTCGGAGCCGATCCGTTCTTCATCCTTGATATGCACGCTGGACATGATGGCCTCCACAACCGACATGGTGTCGGAATCGGGTTTCCGTTGAGGTAGCAAAATCAGCCTAGCACCGCAATGTGCCAATGCCCACCCGCCGTGCCCCAACGATGCCGGTCATTGCGATCGCGGCGAGCGTTATGATTAATCATCGGCAAGATGGAACCGCGGCGCGAGGTAAAGGGTCGATGGCCGAGACATTCGTCCTCGTTCACGGAGCGTGGCACGGTGCGTGGTGCTGGGCGGCGGTGATCAATCAACTGGATCTGCTCGGCGATCGTGCCTTCGCGGTCGATTTGCCCGGCCATGGCATGAACTATGCCAATCGCGCCGAAGTAACGCTCGACACCTATGTCGATTCGGTCGTCAAGTTCATCGAACAGCGAGATCTTCGCGACGTCGTCATCGCGGGACACAGCCTCGGCGGCGTCACGATTCCGGGCGTTGCAGTCAAGATTCCGAAGCGCATCAAGCGCGTGGTGTGGGTCACCGCGATCGTGCCGCTCGAGGACAAGCCCGCAGTCACACCACCAGATTCTACGGTGGACGAGCATCCGCGATCGGACGGGTCGATCACTATCGAAGCAATGGGCGAGAAGTTCATGTCGGGCCTCAGCAATGATATGGCGCCCGCCGTCAAAGATTGGGTGCTGAAAGCGCTTTGTCCGCAGCCGACAGGACCAACTATCGGGTTCGCGCCTATGAACGCATATTTCGCGACCGGAATTCCGTCGAGCTACATCGTTTGTGAAAGGGACGACACGCCGATCGATGGCGGCGCGGGATGGCATCCGCATTTCTCGAGCCGGCTTAAGAATCCGACCCTCAAGTTCATCAACTGCGGCCACGAGGTGATGTTTACGGCTCCCGTCGAATGCGCACAAGCTCTGCACGATCTGGCGATTGGGAAGTAGGAGGTCCACCACCCGCTGCCTCTCGCGATTCGACCTCTCCTTCTCATTGAACTCTGCCCCCTCTGGTTATCCTACGTCGACCCTCCCGACCTTTACCTTGAATTTGTAGGAACATTCACTGAAACATCTCCGATCTGCATGCTAACTAGATGGCAACCTCGTGCAAGCTCACTAAGCCCAAGACCTACTCGAATCGGATTCCTAGTCGCCCCGTCTAAAATGACGGATATCCGCAAAATCATGCCGGCTTGCACTTGTCTGCGGGGAGGAGTGTACAATCCGATGAGTTCGGTCTGTTCAGATTTACCCGATGGGTAGATAGACGCTTAAAGAAGCTCTGCCGCTCTGGAATACGTCAAGGGCTATCTTAAATTCTTCGAGCCCTACGTTCGTCGAAGCGGAGCCAAGCCTCGCCTCTCTGCTTGGCGTAGAAGAAACTCAGTTTAAGTGCGGCCAGCAGCGAACGGCCTCCTTAAGCGAGTGTTGGGAGTCAGCGACCGGCACTCGGGAAAAGTTTCCCTTTGGCCTAGAAATTTCGGATCTTTGCCGCGATCTTTGGGAACGCGAGTTTCAGTTCGTTTGTCGACACCGGCAAGGAACGGTGATTTTTCAATCACGGCTTGCAGACGGCGCTTTCACCGAGGCGAGTCGGGGAGGATTCCGTCCGAAGGATTCCTTGCGAACTTCGCAGAACTGCACCGTTGAATGCTTTGAACTGAATGAGTTGGAACTCAGCGCTGCGAATTGGCGTCGCACGATTAAGTCACCATTGGTCTTCACTGCCGAGAGGATAAATCGAGACCTCGATGGTTGTCAGGAACTAACCTTCTTTTTTCCTTAGTCCTAAGAGGCCCATTGACTTGGTCGATCTGTGGAATATCCCGCTCTTCCGGTCTCAAGTATTAGCTATCAATGCGGATTGAATCGCAGACGAAAGCGACATCATCCGTCGATTCATCACCTTCTATTACGGGCCGGTTCCCGGCAATCCCCACGGCGGCATGAGGCGAGTGACTTTGGAGTTTGGGCGCTGGTTCCCACAAGCGCGGGCCACCGAAATCAGTAGAGACTTCGTCGACGATCTGCCGCTCGAATCTTGCTCATTTGAAGCTCTGGTGTCAGGTGCCGACTTGGAACTCTTTGCTGTACGACCGAATCGACGTGACAAACCTCGTACTCGGCGAAT
Organism: Candidatus Binataceae bacterium; assembly: GCA_030038355.1. Lineage (GTDB taxonomy): Bacteria > Desulfobacterota > Binatia > Binatales > Binataceae > JASHPB01. Next base: position 7,995 of record JASHPB010000191.1, on the reverse strand, counting down.
GCAAGAGCTTCGCACAGCAATCATTCGAAACGGCGGAGGTACTGCGCATGCAGCGAATTGGAGCGGCATTGCCCGGGGCTTTTTTGGTCTGCGCTACTCTGAAAGATGCTTACGGACTCAAAGCAGACTATCTTTGCCGATTTGGCGCTGGGACCGCCGCCGGAACCCGGCCGGGCTTGACCCTCCCCATCCCGTTATCATTCTGACGGGTCGTGAAATGCTTTCTTTGGTGGCGTATCAATCGAACGTGGGAGAAGGCCAGCGGCAAACAAGGGAACTAGCTTCAGTAGGACATGCATCACCTCGCAATCCATTTACGCTGGCCCAATTGACCCAGCAGCTTTACCCCCAAACGCCCTCAGCGTCGGCACTTTGAATTTCTGGAAAGCACGTCAGCGGAACGCTTTGGCCGAGCGCGTACTGCGATGCTAGATTCGCCCGAGCAAAGGCGCAACTCGATGGAATATCGCACCACACCCGGACGGCTTCAGATTGGCGAATGCCCACTTTACTACGAGCGCACCGGCTCGGGCCCCGCGCTCGTCTTTCTGCATGGCCTCGGCGGGAATCATCTCTCATGGTGGCAGCAGGTGCCCTACTTCATGCGCTGGTACGAGTGCATCACGGTCGACCAGCGCAGCTTCGGCCTCTCGCCCGATCCCGAGGGGCTTTTCAACCGCGCGCACGCCGGCGACCTCGCGCGCCTGCTCGACCATCTGAAGATCGAGCGCGCGGCGCTCGTCGGGCAATCGATGGGTGGATGGACAATCGTCGGCTACGCGCTGGAGCATCCGGAGCGCGTCGCCGCGATGGTGATGGCGGACACGCCGGGCGGAATCTTCACTCCCGACATGAAATTCGAGCAGCGCGAGCCGCTGCCGGTCGATGCGACGCCACCGCTCGGCTCGTTGCCGACGTACGCGTCGGACTACTTCGCGCGCCGGCCCGAGTTCGCGTTCCTCTACGACGAGGTGCGAATCCTCGGTGCGCGCCCGCCGGTCGATGCCGGTGCGCGGATCATCTCGCTCCACTATGACCTTGCGCGCGTGCGCGAGCGCGTCACGATGCCAGTGCTATGTCTCGTCGGCGAGCGCGACGTGCTGATCACGCCCGCAATCGTGAGGGAAGTCGCCAAGACATTGCCCGGCGGCCGCTTCGTCAGCGTCCCAGACTGTGGGCATTCCGTGTATTTCGAAAATGGCCCCGTGTTCAACCATCTCACGCGGGATTTCCTAGCCGACGTTAACTATCGGTGACGAGGACGAAGCCGCCGCAGTTGCCCCAAAACTGCGAATTGTTCGTGCGCCCGCTCCGTCTTATAATCGGGTGACGATGTGCTCGTTTGCCAAAGGGGTCGTCGTATTGGCGCTGGCCACGGCGCTGACGGCGTTAAGCGCGTGCGCTCCACAGCAGTCATCGACTCCGGGCTTCTCGAGCCCCAACGGCACTTCGGCGCTCGGCTCATCTCCTCAATACAACGGGGCGCTGCCACCCCCCTCCCCGGCGGGGACGGTTGTCGGCGGCACGGTTGATCAAGCTCAAAGCCGGAGCCTCAGCGACTATCTCAAGGCGCATCAGCTGCCGCTCGTCACCGGCCAGGTTGTCACGAGTCCGGCAGGCAAGCAGCAGGTTATCCTTTTCGGCTACGTCGCGAGCGAATACGGCAAGAGCGACGCCGAGCAGAAGGCCCGCAGGTTCCTGAATGACCAGCAGGTGCTGGTCGACAATCGAATCACGATATCCCCCGATCTCGCCTCGGGCGAGAACAACGGCTCGTCGAACGGATCGAATCAAGGCGGGCACGGCTCCAACTACGATCCCTATTCGGCGTCGAACTCGATCCAGGCTTACCAGCAGCAAGGCCAGTTCGATCCCTACGCGGCTCAACAACAGTATCCGAGCAACAACTTCTCGGGGCTTGGCATGCTGATGGGGTTGCTCGGCGGTGGGATGACGATTGGTGGCGGCGGTGGAGGGTTTGGTGGCGGCTACGGTGGATTCGGCGCGGGACCTGCCTCGCCATATGGCGGCTATGGATATCCGGCCTATCCGCCTGCGCCAGTCGGCTCAGGTTTCGGCGGCATTTTCCCCTGATTTTCTGAAATTCGCGGCGATCAGCGCGCGAGCTTGAAACGCTCACCGAGGAACACCTGCCGCACCTGCTCGCTCGCGACGACTTCGCGCGGCGTGCCCTCGAACAGAATCTTTCCGGAGTGGATTACGTAGGCGCGGTCGATGATCGATAGCGCGGCCTGCACGTTGTGATCCGACATCAGCACCCCGATGCCGCGGTCCTTGAGGTACTTCACGACGCGCTGAATCTCGATCACGGTGATTGGGTCGATCCCGGCGAACGGCTCATCCAGACAGAGGAAGACCGGATCGAGTACGAGTGCGCGCGTGATTTCGACGCGGCGGCGCTCGCCGCCGGAGAGCACTCCCGCTTTGGAATGCCGTAGCCGCGCGATCCCAAGCTCGTCGAGCAACGACTGGAGGCGGCCCTGGCGCTCCTCCTCGTTGAGCGGCAGCGTCTCGAGCACCGCCAGCAGGTTCTGCTCGACGGTCAGCTTGCGAAAAACGCTTGGCTCCTGGGGAAGATAGCTGATACCGCGGCGCGCACGCTGATAAAGCGGCAGGCCGGTGATATCTTCTTCGCCAAACAGGATTCGGCCCTCGTCGGGCTTGAGCAATCCGACGAGCATGTAAAAGGTCGTCGTCTTCCCGGCCCCATTCGGACCGAGGAAGCCAACTACTTCACCCGGGTTGACACGAACGTTGACGCGATCAACCACGGCGCGCCCGCCGTAGACCTTGAGCAGACTGTCGCCACGCAAAGGTTTTTCCGACACGAACAGTTCCGTCTGAGCCGAGTTGTTTCGTGCGGCAGAAGATTTTCTGAGGTTCGCTCTTTCCATCCGGGAAACCGGCCCCACCCGCTCAACTCATCGAAACCTTATCGACTTTCGCGCATAGATGAAACGTCAGGCCCACAAGGTGATGGAATAACGCCTGCTATCAGAAGACGATTCGCGCAGGCCGTGGTTTCACCATCGAGATGAGCCCGCGTTCCGCGTCTGCACTTTCAAAATGGATAGTTGACGCCGGCAAAGATGGTATCGCCGTCGCCAGCGTAGCCCACGTCAACAAATCCCACCACGTACGGCTCGGCCACGGCGCGAAATCCCATCCCACCCGCGGAATGAAAGCGGTTCAGAGGATTATCGGTGAACTCGTGCGATACTTTGCCCATGTCCACGAACGGCGCGAGTTGGAAGGTGCCGGTCGTATCGAAGACTTTGGCGGTATAAACGTCGGTCCGCAGTTCGGCATTGATGCCTTCGATATTGTTGTCGGTCCAGCGGGCCACGCCCCATCCGCGTTGCGTAGTCCTATCGGTCAGGTAGTCGGTGAATTCGCCGCCAAGCCGAGCCATCGAAAAAAACGGCGTCTCGTTGCCGGCCGGGATGTACGAGATGTAAGCGTGCGTCGCCAGCGTCATTCGCGTCCAAATCGGAAAGTAATGACGCAGATCGGTCCCGAACCGGTTGTACGACATTGAACTGCCGAGACGCCGATCCGCGTCGCCATAGAAGACCTGGTAAAAGCCACCCCTATTTGGCAAGTCGGGCGAATCACGGTCGTCGTATGACCAGACTGCGGAATTGTAAATCTCGCTGCCGCCATCGAGTCCCTTAAGATGCGGGAATAGTTGACTGGTCGCGGGCAGCGACGTGAACCCGCCGGGCCCGATCCGCACGTAGCGGGGGCGGAACAGCCACGCGAGCTGCATGTTCTCGGTGAAGTTATAGCCGAGTTGGGACTCCGCATAGATCTGCTTCGTCATGTAGTTCGACTGATCGCCATTGAACGACATGTTGCCGATGCCATAGAAGCGCTCGGTCGGATCGTGCTCCCAGAAAATCCGGCCCGACCAAGAAATCTTCGACTGGCGCGTTATTCCGGTCTGATAGTTAACGTCGACGTTGCGCGCCTTGTCTTCCTGCGCGCTCGCGGTCCCATACCAATGCGTATCCGCTGAGGGATAGGAAAAGTAGCGAAAATCGCCGCCCGGCCCGAGCGTAGTATTTTTGGTTACGTCCGGTGCGAAGATGCTCGAGATCTCACCCTGGCTGTCGTGGAACAGTTTGACGGCCATCAAGCCGTAGGTCGTGCCGCCGTTGGGATCGGTCGTGATGACAGGAATCGGAATGACCGGCCAGCTGTTCGGATTAAGCAGCGAAAAACCCTGCAGGTTAGGTTGCGGCCACGTGCTAGGATCGAAGAACGAGAATGGCGCCGGCGAAGCGGCGGTGCTGGACGGCGCGACGGAAACGCTGCTGTTGGATGGCGGGGCGAAAGCGCCGCTGGTCGATTGCTCGGCGCAAGCATCCTCAGAGACGGCGCCCGTCGCGAGCGCAAGAATGGCGGCAATAGTCAGGCAGCGTATTGTTCGGTTCGAAAGCAATTTCATCTTGAATGCGCTCTACCACCTCCCATCCCCCTCGGAGCTTCGTCGGCTGCGTGCCGCTCACCGTGGTCTCCGATTGGGATCCGCGCTATCAGATAGTAGCGCGTTCCCCGGGCCATGCCCCCTGCGTTTCGGTCACAAAATACAGGTAATCGATAAAGGATGAAACCCGGCACGCCGCATTCCGAGCCGCATCGTAACCACATGCATCATTACGCAGGCGAGGCTCATCTGGAGCATCGCGCCGTCGATCCTGTATGCGGAATGAGTGTCTCGACGGAGAACAATCCGCGAAGTCACGCTCACAGGGGCACGACCTACTATTTCTGCGGTAATAAGTGCCTCGAAGAATTCCGCGCTTCTCCTGATCAATTTATCGAGCGTGAGAAACGCCCCGTTCCGCCATCACCGCCGCCGGCAGGTGCGAGCGTCGAATACACCTGTCCGATGCATCCCGAGATCGCGCGCCCCGGTCCCGGCTCTTGTCCCATCTGCGGCATGGCGCTCGAGCCGCGCCTCCTGACGGTATCCGCGGCCGAGGCGCCCAATCACGAATTGATCGACATGATGCGGCGCTTTTGGGTAAGCGTCGTGCTCGCCATCCCGCTGCTTCTTGTGTCGATGTCGTCAATGGTGCCGGCGCTTTCACTCGAGCGCGCGTTGCCGAACGGGATGCTCACCTGGGTTGAGCTCATCCTCGCCACGCCTGCCGTGCTCTGGGCGGGGGCGCCGCTGCTCGCGCGTGGATGGCAATCGCTCGTTAATCGCCGCCTCAACATGTTCACGCTGATCTCGATCGGCATCGGCGCCGCATACCTGTATAGCGTCATCGCGGCGGTGATGGCGGGCATCTTTCCGCCATCCTTTCGTGATAGCGGCGGGATGGTGCCGGTATACTTCGAGGCCGCTGCCACGATCACTGCGCTCGTGCTCCTCGGCCAGGTGCTGGAACTCCGCGCGCGGAGCCGCACCAGCGGAGCTATCCGCGCTCTCCTCGGGCTCGCGCCGAAGACCGCCCGAATCATCCGCGACGACGGCCGCGAAGAAGACCTTTCCCTCGACGAGGTGAAGCCGGGCGATCGTCTCCGCGTCCGCCCCGGGGAGAAGATCCCGACTGATGGCGTCGTGCTCGACGGTGCGAGTTCTGTCGATGAATCGATGGTCACGGGTGAACCGGTCCCGGTCGAGAAGCTCACCGGCGAGCGCGTGATCGGCGCGACCGTGAACGGCAACGGATCATTGATTATCCGCACCGAGCGCGTCGGCGCTGACACTCTGCTCGCGCAAATCGTCAGGATGGTAGGCGAGGCGCAGCGGAGCCGCGCGCCGATCCAGCGCCTCGCCGATACTGTTTCATCGTACTTCGTTCCCGCCGTGATCCTGGTCGCGGCAATCACATTCGTGGTGTGGGCCTTCGTCGGACCCGCGCCGCAAATGGCGCATGCTCTCGTCAATGCCGTCGCCGTGCTGATCATCGCGTGCCCGTGCGCGCTCGGCCTCGCCACGCCGATGTCGATCATGGTCGGTACGGGACGCGGCGCGATGGCAGGCGTGCTAATCAAGAACGCTGAGACACTCGAAGTCCTCGAGCGCGTCGATAGGTTGATCGTCGACAAGACCGGGACCATCACTTCCGGCAAACCGCAGCTCACGTCGGTGATCGCGATCGGCTCCAGCAATGATAATGAGGTGCTTCGGCTCGCGGCGAGCCTCGAGCGTGCGAGTGAGCATCCGCTCGCTGCCGCCATCGTCGCCGGTTCGAACGAGCGTGGTATCAGGTTCGCCGACGTCGCGGACTTCCGCGCGATCACGGGCAAGGGCGTTGCCGGCGAAGTCGACGGACATGCGGTGGCGCTGGGGAACCGCGCGCTGATGGAAGAGCTCAAAATCGATGCGAGCGCGATTGTCGAGCAGGCCGAGGCGCATCGGCGCGACGGCGAGACTGTGATGATCGTCGCAATCGATAGCCAAATCGCCGGGCTGGTCGGCGTTGCCGATCCGGTCAAGGAGTCGAGCCCCGAAGCACTGCGCGCGCTCAAGGCCGAGGGCGTCAGCGTGGTGATGCTCACGGGAGACAGCCGCACGACTGCAGAAACGGTCGCGCGCAAGCTCGGGATCGAATCAGTCGAGGCCGAGGTGCTGCCGAATCAGAAGGTCGACGTTGTGAAACGATTGCAGAGCGAGGGGCATGTCGTCGCGATGGCAGGCGACGGAATCAACGACGCGCCCGCGCTCGCACAAGCCGAGGTCGGAATTGCGATGGGCACGGGCACAGATGTCGCGATGGAGAGCGCGGGCATCACGCTCGTGAAAGGCGATCTCCGCGGAATCGCAAAGGCAATTACGCTCAGCCGCGCGACGATGCGGAACATCCGGCAGAACCTCTTCTTCGCGTTCATCTACAATTCGATCGGCGTGCCAATCGCGGCGGGCGTCCTCTACCCGGCTTTCGGTTTGCTACTGAGCCCGATTATTGCGAGCGCCGCGATGAGCTTCAGCTCGGTATCGGTGATCAGTAATGCGCTGCGCCTCCGGAAGGCGCGGCTGTGAGAGTGATTTCTTTCTTGGAGACGGCCACGTTTTAAGCCCTGCTTCTGCCACGTCGGCTACGCTCGGCAACGACTCTTCCTAACGGTCCAGCACGGAGCGGCGATTAGTCGGGCAGCGACTCAAATGGACCGCAGTGGAGATCACGTCGGTATCAACCATCTACCGGTTCGGAGTTTTACATTTCGGAGCGAACTCCGGTTACAACTGGGCAGATCGCGCGGAGTAGCCGGTGCGGCCATCTGCAGCCGGCCAAATGATGGCACGCGGGAGAGGCGTTTCCACTGCAGATAGCTCACCAACACCGCTTCAGGTCTGCCACGCCGCGTGATCACGTAAGTCTGCCCGCGCATGACTGCGTCGACTGCAGCGGACCAGGGGCTTTCGCTTCCTGCAACTGAACTTCTTTGGTGCTCATCCCGTGTAACCACGTTGGTCATATTCTGGGGACATTCCAAGAGAGTTGAGATGGGCGCGGCGCACCCTGATGGATGAACCTGATAAGAGAGAGGTAGTGCGCTGCCGGCACAAAGGTCGGTGTCATTCTTGGTGCTCGCAGCCGGTAAGAGAGTTTGAGCCGAAGCCCTGCGAGGACCCCGGATTGTGGCCGCGGACCGCAAGCGCGAGCACGGTTGGTAGAATTCGATGACGAGGGCTTCGCGCCAGCGGCGCGGTGAAGGAGTGAACTATGGAAGTCCTGCATGAACGATGCGCGGGGTTGGATGTCGACAAGGAGACGGTGGTGGGCTGCGTGCGGGTCTGCGAGCGCGGTGAGGTGTGTCATCAAGTACGGCGCTTTGCGAACACCACGGCGGGGCTGTTGGAGCTCGCGGATTGGCTCAAGGCGATCATCGCCGGCCAGACCGATGCCCGAAAGCTGGCGGCTTTGGGCGGCGAGCGGCTGGCGGCGTCGCGCGACACCGTGGTCGCCGCGCTTAGGGGCAAGGTCACCACCCATCATCGGTTCTTGCTCAAGCAGC
>JASHPB010000190.1 GCA_030038355.1 Candidatus Binataceae bacterium | reverse complement strand
GGGATTCCAATTGCGGCCTGAAAATCTTGCACCGTCGGATAGCGCTTGTTGGCGCGCACCGCGAGCGCTGTCATCAGCGCCTGCTCGGCGGCAGGGGAGATATCCGAGCCGAGAGCGTTCGGCGGCTGGATCGTGTCTTCGGCGAGGCGGTCAATCGAAGGCGGCGGAATCGTGCCGGTAATCAGATGGTAGAGCGTCGCGCCAACCGCATACACGTCGGTCCACGGCCCCTGGTTGCCGGTGCTGCGATATTGTTCCTCAGGCGCGTAGCCGACCTTCAGGATGACCGATAAGCGCTGGCTCCGACAGGATGACCGATAAGCGCTGGCTCCGATCGCGAAGCGCCTGGCGTGCGGCGCCGAAATCGAGCAGCTTAATCTGCCCGCTCGTGGTGACGTAGATATTGTCGGGGCTGATATCTCGATGGAGCAGGTTGACGCGATGCAGCTCGCGTAGCGCGTCCATCACCGGCGTCATGATTTCGAGCGCCTCTTCGAACGGAAGCCGGCCGCCGCGATCCTTCAAGTATTCCTTTAAGGTTGTGCCCTCGAGATATTCCATCACCAGGTAGGCGGTGCCGTTGGCGGGGAAGAAGTTGGTGACCGCGATGATGCCGGGGTTCTCCTGGAACTGCGCGACCATCCGGGCCTCGTCGAGGAAACGCTCGAGGCCGTAGTTGAAATCGTCGCGCGAGGGGCCCGAGTGCGGAACGACTTGTGTGCTGTTTTCAGGGCGCGAAGCCAGGGCGCTTGGCATGTACTCCTTGATCGCGACGCGCCGGGCGAGTCGGATATCCCATCCGAGGTACGTGATCGCGAAACCGCCGGCGCCGAGCGCGCGGCCGATCAGGTATTGCTCGTTGAGCACGGTGCGAATCGGAAGCTCAAACGGAAGTTCCGGCGGTTTGGCCTCGTCGAAGCCACAGGTCGGGCAAGCTTTCGCTTGTCCACGATCGGTCATACATCCCATGCAAAGGGTTGTGGTCTGATCCAAGCGAGTCCTACCTCGATTCCTCGGCGACACGGATGCAGAGGACGGTAACGTTGTCCTGGCGCGGCAAGTCGCGCGCGAGCGCATTGGCCAGGAGCGCGTCGGCGGCAACCTGCCCGTCGCTGCTAGCGGTCACAATACGCGCGATTTCGTCTTCGGACAGCGCGCGGTAAAGGCCGTCGCTGCAAAGAATGATCATGTAGCCGCTCGCGAGCAAGATTGATTCGGCCGGCCAATCGATCTGCGGAATTCCGCCGGCCCCGACGTAGCTCGTGAGCGCATCGCGGTCGGGATCGATCGCCGCCTCCTCCGGAGACATTTCGCCGCGCTTCACGAGCTCGGCCAGGCGTGCGCCCAGCGTGTGCGGATGGTTGAGGCGCGTCAGGCTTGAGTCGCGGTAGATGTAGAGCGCGCTGTCGCCGACGGATATCCAACGAAGCCCGGCTCGTGCGAAGGAGGCGGCAATCAGTGTCGAGCCGACATCGCGCCGCTTGCCGACCGAAGATGCGAAATCGAAGACGGCGCGGTCCGCCGCCTCGAGCGCGCGGCCGAGCGCCTGCGAAATCGGCTCGTCGCGGATCTTGAGTGCGTACTGCTCGAGAAAAGTGCGCACCGCGATGCGGCTCGCGTCGGCGCCGTGCGCCATCCCGCCCATGCCGTCGGCGACGATCGCGACGAGGCCGCCGTGCGCGATGAAACCGGCGTCTGCCGGATCGGAATAGCCGAACGAATCCTGCTGGTCGTCACGCTTGCCTATCGCCTGCGCGTTGCCGGGCGCGCAGGCGAGGCCGTCAATCCCAATGAAAGGCGTCGTCACAGAGCGGCCAGAACATCAACTTGCTTTTGCCGACTTCGATAATGTCGCGCGCCTTGAGTTGCATCGGCGTGTTGACCAATTGTTCATTGAGGTAAACAAGACCTTGGGCCTCGCCGGGCAGAATCCAGAACGCGTGGCGTTTCGGATCGAACGCGACCGAGGCGTGCTTCTCGCGCGAAACGGACTCGTCGCCGGTGATGGCGATATCCATCGCCGGGCTTCGCCCGATGAAGTTCTTCTCACCATGGATACGGAAATCGCGTCCGCGATCGGGACCTTCGGTGCAGACCAGCCATCCGACCACGGGGCTGATCCCGGTCGAGGCGTCGCGGAAGACAGCGCGCGTCACTCCCGGATCGGCCGCCGCCACCGCTGCGGGTGCTGCAGGAGCGGCCACCGCGACTCCGACGCGGTCGGGTACGCGGCGCGTCTTGCCCTCGACCGCGTCGGCGCCGACGCCGCAGTAAGGGCACGTCGTGTGCTTGGCGGCGTCATAGAAATGACCGTGGGTGCATCGTGTCATCGCCATCACTCGTTTACCTTTCAATCGAAAAGGGTGGTCGGGAAGTCGTCACCGGTAAGCATGATTCCGAAATCCACGTCCCCCGTCTGCGCTACGTCATGACTCACATTTTTGGAGGTTACGTTCACTGTTGAGAGCTGCACGTGGCAAACCCGTTCTGTCGGTATCACGTTAACCGTGAAGTGATACTCGCCCGCCTGCAGCGCGAAAAGATAGAAGTCGAGCGGCGAATCGTCAGAAGCTTTATCGGGGATGCGATAGCCGACCGCCGGCGCGCCGGGAGGAGTCGTTACACCCTTCAATTTCATGTAGGCGCAGATGCGATTCTGACTGTCGGTCGCGGTAAGCAGCATTAGCACGAACGGCTGCATCTGCTTGCCCGACGCCTTCTCAGCCGCGATCTGCTTCTTCAGGCTATCGTTCTCGGCCTGGAGTTCGGCCGCGTTCGACGCAGTGGCGGCCGGCTTGGAGGTCGAGGCGGAAGCATTTCTCGCTTTGAAGTAATAGGGGAAGAGCGCAAGCGTGAGAAAGCAGAAGGCGCCGAGGGCGCCTGTCAGCAGGTCGAGCACTGACATGTTGAAGATATTGACTTCGCGGTTGCGCGGCTTCATGGCAAAGCTCGGGCGATAACGCTCTCGGGTGTGGACTTCATTGGCCCAAGATTTTCGCGAACTTAAGTTGGTCGGCGGTAATTGGGAACGTGACTGTGTAGGACGCGACCGAAGCGGTGAGAGGAAGCGAGGGCGCGTTGGGAAGTCCGTTGAAGGTGATCTGACAGGGAGAATTGCCGCCATAGGCCGATAACGTGATCGTGAAGGTTCCCGGGGCTATCAGAAAGACCTCGGTAAGCCGGCTGAAGCCATTTTTGCCCACCGCGAACGGCAGCAGCTTAATTGCGGCATCGCCGCCCGGGCCGGAGTAGTTGGTCACCTGGTAGCCGCCGCAAAGACTGCCGTTGTTGTCCTCCGATGCGAGCTGGATCATCGCGAACGGCGGCATCCCGCGGCCGCCCGCCTTGGCAGTCGCGAGTTCGCTCTTGAGCTTGACGTTAATAGCCCTTAGCGCCTCGGCGGCTTTGGCAGCCTGCGCGGAATCCGCGGCGTTGACGCCGGCCGACGCACCGGTAGCTTTGAAGTAGTAGGGGAAGAGCGCGAGGGTGAGGAAGCAGAACGCTCCCAGGGCGCCCGTCAGCAGATCGAGCACCGACATGTTGAAGATAGAGACCTCGCGATTGCGCGGCTTCACTTCGGCCCCTCGTATAGCCGGTTGATCAGGTTGCGCAGCGTGTAGGTGCCGGCGAGATCTCTTCCTTTTCCTGCGCGAGGTAGAGCACGAAGACCAGGATGGCGCTCTCCATCAACGCAACCATCGTGCAGTTGAAGCCGAGCGACAGCGCCTGTGCGATTTCATAGATCGAGATATTGCCGCTCGCCGGCACCAGCGCGAGCGAGCCGCCGAGTCCGACCACCGTGCCGATAAAGCCAACCGTCGGGATGAGCCACGCGATGTAGCGAATCAGGCCCTAGCGCAGATCGACGCGATGCTCGATCAACTCAAGGCTGGAGTTCATCACACCAACTACCTGCTCGACCGAGCGCCCCGACTGGAATTGCAGAATCGATACGTCGATCAGGTAAGGCAGAAAGCCGTGCTCGCGTCCGAACATGTGGGCGACGCGGCGGCGGATCGGGCCGAGGTCGGCCTGTGTGAGAACCGTTTCCTGGTCCTCCGGCAGCAGTCGCATCTCGCCGAACTCGTGCTCGCGTGTTGCGATGCGCCATCGGACGAACAACTCGCCGAGCCCGATGAAGAACAAGATGTGCTCGAGGTTCTGGATCGTGAACGGGTAGGGGAAGTGCGAGTACTTGCTGTGATCGGTGAGAATTTCGGCGCCGTGACTGTCCTTGGGGAAGATCAGCGTGAGGAGGATTATGAAGGCGACCGCGGCGATGATCGAGATCATCATCACCGAGCGGCGCTCTGGCAGTTCCCAGAGTTGATCGAGCGCGCTCTTCTGATGCGGCGGCGCCTGTGCTGCCGGCTGAGCCGCTCCCCCCGGCGCGGGATGCAACGGAGCGACTGGCTGTACCTGACTCATCGCACGACCCTTCCTTTCGATGCGCGATTCATTCGCCGCATACCGGGCAGCGCTGGCCGCGCGGCTTCACCGCACCGCATTCGCATCGCACGAGCGCGGCGCTTCCTCCACCCGCGTTGTGTTGCGGGACGGGCGTTGGCTCGGGAGGCGCGGGCGGATTCTCCGGGCCGAGCGCCTCGAACATTTCGCGCGCCGCGAGGGTGACTTCACCAAAGCGGAGCGAGTCGCTCAGGTAGATGGTCTCCTCGCCGAGGCGAAACTCGCGGCCCTGGCGGATGAGAATGGTTCCGTTCTGGCTTCCGAGGTCGCGCACAACCATCCGATCCTTGCCGATGATCACAATCTCGGCGTGGACACGGCTCACAGAGTCATCGGCTATCGGGATGTCGCAGCTCGGAGCCCGGCCAACAGTAAATCGACGGGAACTCATATCGCGCGGGTGCAGTATAGGACGCTCTGCCGCCTATTCCAACTCACGAGACCAATGATAACGAGCAATAGAGATCATCGTGCATCACTGCCCACGTGGAAGGTGAAATGACGGAGCAGATGCACGGATTGGGTAACAACCTGCGGCCCGCATAAGCGGGGATATCCCTGGCCTCCGATCTCGTGCTCGATTTGGGCAGAATCATGGGCCGTGAAGAATCGATCTCGTAGCGCACCTACAGCATTCACCATCACGATGTGCGGATCTTGCTCGCGGCCGCGCACTCGGCGTCGGATCAACCGCATGCGTTACAGCGCCGTCATCGGCGGCGGCACCGAATCTCGCGAAGATTCCATCCGCGCCGAAAACGGCCGCGGGGCGGCCGATTCTCCGCGATGATTTCGCGAGTTTCGACTCGTCGTGGGGTAGTCCCGGACTTTACGCCAGCGCAAGCGGCGGCTAGTTCGTGCTCGTCCCCGGGCGGGGAAATCCGTGATGGTGCCGAATACGACATGTCGAGATGCCGAGGTCGATGCGTCGGTCAACATTACGCCGATGCCTGGTCTGCGTGGAGCTGAATGCGCCGGACTCGTGTTTTGGG
>JASHPB010000189.1 GCA_030038355.1 Candidatus Binataceae bacterium | reverse complement strand
ACGACGGCAAGACGCAGCTCCTGATCAAGAATGCGATCGATCGATACCTCATCAATTCTCCGATGCTGCCGAACATGAAGAAGAACGCCGACGGCTCGCTGACAATGTACATCCAGAAAGACTCACCGGGTACCGACAAAGAATCCAACTGGCTGCCGGCGCCGGACGGCCCAATTTACCTGGTAATGCGCCTCTACTGGCCGAAGACGACCGCGCCCTCGATCCTGCCTCCAGGCGAAGGCTCGTGGAAACCGCCGGCGGTACAACTGATCAAGTGATCGGCGCGCTCAATCCGATGGCGGGCTCGGGTCGCGTCCCTCAGCATTACCATATTCGCCACCTGTTAAATGCTCGGCTCGATCGTGTGCGTGGTCCAGGCGATCATCTTTGCCGTGCTATCGATGAGTTACGTGCGGCTGGCGACCAGCCACGACCATTAGAACCTATCCATCTAATTGCCCGGCCAAACAGCCGGCAAACGCACAATGGACCCCGTGATAGGCCAGGTCCACTGAGAACGTCACGGAGAAGCCGACGCGACACGCATCCGCACAGCCACGAATCCCCGAATTCCGCGAAACCAACCGAGATACCGTCCTATAGAGCCACTTAGAAACCGGGAAACCGAGCAACGGAGCCGCACAGCCACGAACCCTCGAACCCGCGAAACAAGCGAGCACCGCCGCTTCACGATCGAACCTCCGCCCCGTCGGACTCAGTGCTTAAACGCTCGACCGCAGAGTCGCGTGCTTTACGGGGGCAACAGAGTCACCGAGATACCGAGTGACATAGACGGAGAACCGAGGTAACAATAGCGACGGGTAGTGTCCTAGTCTGGCGAGAGCGAGCGTCGCCAGCGGACTTGGCTGTGGCCCGGCGTAAAATATAGGAGACAGCACGGTTCCTTGACCATCACGCGATGCCAGACTCCGCGTGGCACAACAAAGGCTTGGCCGGGCTGCAGCGAAAGACAACGTTCGCCAGCTTCCTCGTCGAGAATTACCTCAACAGCGCCCTGGACGAGATAGAGGAGTTCGTCACCATCAGGATGCATCTCCCCCGCATGCGGGGGGTTCTTGGTCATTCGGGCCTCTCCCGCGAGTCTGCCCTCGACACCGGGATGGGCGCGACCGCGTTGAGCGACCGGCTCGATCGATCCAGTGGGTGCGAAACGAACAGGGGTCTTCGACAGATTTATCGGATTCATGAGTGGCTTCGCGATCGTCTTGGCCTTCATGCCGCTTGCTCCCGTGCCGCAGTTCCATCGATTCTTCAACCGACGATAGCCGATCCGTCACGCCAGCGGCCATCGCGGGCGTACAGCGCAGCGTCTGAGAGTCAATCATTCGCAAAACAAGATTGGGAGACTACCCGACTCGGACGGCGCGTAGTCCGACGGCAAATATTCTTGTCACGGTGGCTTGGTATCGTCGTTTAAACGGTGGGAACTCTGGCGCTGACAAAGCTGGGCCAATGTTGTTTGTCAGAAATGCGCACCTCCATGAGGGAACTCAACGTTTAAGGGATGAGCACCCGAGTCAAACTGCGCAAGCAGCTCGAGTACTCTCGCACCGCCGGTTCTCCGGGCGCGCAGCGACTACGGCTCAGCTATTCTCGAACAGTGTGCCCTTCTATGAGCGCTTAGCGATACCTCGATCATCGCCCTGGGCGCCCAGCGGATGAGACCTGCGCGCGTCTTTTGGCCAAGCGCCTGCCAAAATCCAAGCGCAAAATCACATCGAGGAACGTCCATCCGCTGAAGGATGAGTGAATCTCAGTTGTTTGAGTTATGTATCCTGGCTTGATGGCGACCTACGTCGTGCCGTCGAGGCATATAAGTCTTCTATCCAACGGTCTCGACTGAGGCTGTGATGCAGCAGGGATTCACCGCAGGCGGGAAAGCCAACGAGGTCGGCACGGTGACGGCTACCTCCCCGCGGCAGCAGTTCGGCGCGGCCAATGCGGACACTCCGTATGCCATCGCTACAGTGGACCTGAGGAGCTCCGGGCCAATGGTAGTTGAGCTGCCGCCCGGCCCGTTCATTGGCTTTGTGGACGACCACAATATGCGCTGGGTGCAGGACATGGGAACGATCGGGCCGGAAAAGGGACATGGCGGCAAACACCTGATTCTCCCGCCGGATTATACGGAAACTGCTCCAGATGGTTATTACGCGGGCCAAAGCAAGACTTGGAAAGTCGTCGTGTTCGTTCGGATCATGCCTATCGGTGGCGATGTCGCCAGGGCACTATTGGCGGCGAACACCATCAAGATATATCCGTTGTCAAAGGCAAGCCGGCGAGTCGCTTTTCATTTCATTGATGTAAGCGCCAAGCCCCTGCCCCTGCCCCTTTTGACCTGGGAAGGCACCATGGAGTACTGGCGGCAACTGTCCGCCGTGATGCAGATTGAGACCACGCCTGCGGAGTTTCGCCCGATGCTCGGTATGTTGGCCCAACTGGGTATCGAGCAAGGTGAGCCCTTCAACCCCGACACCCGCACAAAGCGTATTCTTGAGGAAGCGGCTCGCATCGCGGAGGCGGAGATGAGGGTCGATCTCTACGCCAGTCGCAATCCAGCACGCATTGCCTGGAAGGACCGCACCTGGGAGTGGTTCCCGCTGCGGATCATCGACGCGCGAACGGGTGACTTCGGTGTGCCGGCGTTCCTCGATCTTGAGTCAAGCGACGGCTATTACTGGACCGGTTACGGCGTTTCAGCAGCGATCGGTAAACCAGTTGTGGGCGCAGGCTCCATTTACTGGGTAAACTTCCATGGCGGGGACGGTGCGTATCTCGACGGTGGAAAAACCTATAAGTTGACGGTCCCCGGTCCCGTGCCAGGGAAACTGTTCTGGTCAATGACCGTTTACGACGTGGACACGCGCTGTCTCATCGCAACCGACCAGGACAGGGCCGCGATAAGCTCGCTCTTGGATAAGCCACAGGCCAATGCAGATGGCTCGTTCGACATTTACTTCGGCCCGAAAACTCCGGCTGGTAAGGAAGCGATGTGGGTCAAGACCATCCCGGGCAAAGGCTGGTGGGGAGCATTTCGCATCTATGGCCCAGAAGCACCAGCCTTCGATGGGACGTGGAAGCTAAATGACATAGGCGAGGTGAACTAGTGTCTAACGCCGCACCTGAAACAACAACTTGATCAAACGACTATTATCGGCACGGTACCACCACTCTGTTTGCGGCGCTCAATGTGCTGGATGGTTCGGTCATCCCGCAATGCAAACCGCGCCACCGGCATCAGGAGTTCATCGGCTTTCTCCATCACCTCGACCAGCAGGTTCCCGCTACGCTCGAACTGCAGATGAGCGAACGCGCTGTGGAGGACCAGAACGACGTACTTGTCCTAAAGCCTCCCTTGAAATGGCAGGCGGCAAGCGCTGGCTGCTACCATATCTGCGCGCTCTGTGGGCCGATCACCGACATCGCCGTCTTGTTGAGCCGTTTTGCGGAGCACTCGCTATTACCATCGGCCTTTCGCCGAATCGGGCTAGATTGATGAGGTTGCTAGTGTCCGGGTAAATCAACACGATGGCGGAAGCTGCACAGGCCAGGGCCAATTCTGAAGAGGTCGAGCTTCTCGCTTTCCATCTTTATTTTACTAAAGATTAGCAATACCTGAGTGAGGGAAAAATGGGGAAAAAGAGCCTAACACTTTCCGCGCTCTGCGCGACGTTGCTCTGGGTAGGTGCGGTATATGCCGATCCGCCGATGCCGCCGAGTATAGACTGGCGCGCAGAAGGCAAAGTTACGCCGGTAAAAGACCAAGGTGATACTTGCGATTCAAGTTGGGCCTTCAGCGCGACCGGCGTGCTGGAGGGGTGGAATGCGATTACAACTGGAAAGCTGGAGTCTTTGTCGGAACAGGAGTTGCTTGACTGCGTCAGGTTGCCGTTCGTCGACGGCTGCAATGCGAAACAGGCCGGAGCCGTCTTGTTATACGCCGGCTTGATTTACGCAACTCAGAACGGCCTCAATGCGGAGGACGAATATCAGTATACCGGCGTGATTGGAAAATGCGATCCCGGCACCTCGGTGATCCCCAAACCTGCGGGAATTTTCGGAATTCCTCTCGGCTCTGAAGAATTGCTGGCGAAACAGGTCGAACAGCAGCCGGTCGCGGTAACGTTGGACGGCAGCTGGTATCCGTCTTACCAGCAAGGCATCTTCTCTGGGCCGTGTGGCAGGCAGCCGAACGCTTCCGCCCTGATCGTAGGCCTCGGTGAAGAGAATGGCGTACCGTACTGGCTGGTCAAAAATTCTCTTGGGACGAGCTGGGGTGAAGCGGGCTTTTTCAGGATTGTCCGTGGACGGGACGAATGTGGAATCGCCGACTGGGCCATCGTACCGGAATTGGCGCCTCCACCTTCACCTTGGCCGGGACTGTGATGGACTGGAACGAGTAACGATAGAAATACAGTTCCAGCGCCGCTCCGCGCTTTAAACCGGTGGGAATGATCGCGACGAGAAGCCGAATGGTGTGGCCGGTCGGCCGGCTCCGATCCTCCGGCACAACAAGAAATCCGCACTGGCATTGGCTAGCGCTGGAAGTGCCGGGCACGGCGCTGCCGGCGACGCGGCCGGCGGCGAGGGCGTGATTGCAGACCTGGCGCACCTGGCGCTCGAGCGTGAACATGTCGGGATAGAGCCGCAGATTGAGTACTGTGGCAGTGTCCCATTTCTGCGCGGTGGCGTGTTCCTCGGCTTTCCGCAGTACGGTCTTGAGGCCGCCGAGCAATTGAAGGCAAACCGGCACGAAACCG
>JASHPB010000188.1 GCA_030038355.1 Candidatus Binataceae bacterium | reverse complement strand
AGTAACGCGTAAGCGTCATGGCCGAAGGCATCCGCGTCACGCCCAAGATCGCCTGCACTACTTCGTCGCTGCGCAGCCGCTCCAGGTGCGCGAAGCGCCGGCCGCCGGTCAGCACCGTCGCAAAGAACGCCCACGCGATGTCGCGCACCGGAATTTGGTTGGGTGAGGTGCGGCCGTCCGGTAACGCCTGCTCCAACACCTCTCCGACGCCGCGCTTTTTCCAGGTATCTCTGCACCGCCACCAGTCCGCCCCAGCCGCTGACTGGTTTGTCCGTATAACGCACTGCCAGGCTGGTCGCCGACCCACCAAAAACGCTACCCTTCCGCTGCATCGTCCTCTCCCTCCACTTGGCTATCCGTTGAGCCTCGCAACCCAACGATACCAAACGAGTTCTTCAGGACGATGCGCTACCTTCTCTCATGCCTGCTGAGTTTTTTCGGTTTATCCTGGCTGATGATCTTCTATCGTCGGCTGATCGAACACGGCAAGCCTCGCAAGCTCGCGCTGCGCGCTGCCATAGGCAAATTGCTCGCGGCTTTCTCCTCCGTCGGCAAACACGCCAGCAGAGGGAAAGGCAGCTTGCGCATGTTACGAAGTCAGCCAATCCACGTCTTAAGGGTGGGGACGAGGTTCAGTCGTTCTGTTCGGGACGGCTGCCCGAAGCCCGGCGTGATTTTTGCCGACGCGGCGAGCGAGGTGCGCGCCGACAGGAATCGTCTTGCGTGAACATTCTCTCGAATGCACAATCGATTGAGAGGTTGAATCGAACGTTCGACGTGGCAAGGGTACTCCTGCCCAATCGAATTTCGCCGAAAATGGTTCAAACCAAAGCAGCGCGTACCGATCCGATTGAGCCTGTCCCAAGCCCGAGGCATCGATCGGGTGACCGATTCCTCCTTGGCTTCCTGCTGCTGACGACCTGCGTTCTTTTCCTGCATCTCCAGTCAGCGAAGAATCGATGCGAGTTTCTCCCCAACACAACGCACGTTGTGCATGGCGATCTCGAGGTCGAAAGCGAAAGACCTGCGCATGTGTTCGCGCAAGTCTTCGATTGGTCGCCGGTCGCGGCTTGCGCCGTATTGGCGAGTTCTCCGATCCCGTCATTGGTTCATACCTTTCAGGCCTTCCCGCCGGCCTGCGACCTCACGAAGATAAGTCTGATGCGGCATCTGGCCCGACTCTTCCGGGCCCCTCCCGCTCTCTAGCCGACTCGTTCACTTAAGAGTCTCGTTTGTCGCGGCGAAAGCTCCAGCGTCGAACGACGAATTGAATCCACCCACTTGATCTTCGGGTCTGGTGTTAGACGCGCCTTCTTTATGGAGGCGTCTGCAACCGCGTGTCCGCGCGATCGCGAGCGCGCGTCGCAAAGGATCGAATCGGTCAGATGACGAAAATTTCGAAAGAATTCGAAGACAGAACTCGCGCATTCTGCGTCGCGCATCGGATGAGCTTTCTCGGCGGTTTGGTCGTGATGTTCGCTTGGCTTGGCTACGTTGTCTACCTCATCGTATCGAGCGCCGAATTGCCGGACAGCGATGAGGCGCTGAGCGTCCTCGGCGTGACTATCGTGCTGTTCGCACTCGGATGGCTCGCCATGCGAACGATGCTCCACTTCCTGGCCCGCCTACTTAGGCGGTTTCGCTCGGCGCACTAGTGCACGCCGGGGAGCTTATGGAAGCCGCAACGTTGTCGCACCTCGACGTCGCGCTCAAGATTGGCCTCGCCCTCGGCGTAGGTCTCTTCGTCGGTCTCGAGAGAGAGTGGGCGCACAAGGAAACCGGTGTCAGAACGTTCTCAATCGTGACCCTGTTCGGCATGCTGACCGGTCTTTGGGCGCCGCAGTTCATGATCGCGGCTTTGGCGGCTGGATTCCTGTTGGTGGCCCTCATCAACGTGCAGAGCCTGATACGCGATACGTCACTCGAGATGACGACCTCGGCGGCGTTGCTGGTGACGATGCTGCTCGGCGGATTTATCGGCACGGGTCATTACTTCACCGCAGTGGCTTCGGCAATCCTGATGACCGCTCTGCTCGCGTGGAAGGAGGGCCTTACTCGTTTCGCGGGCGGCTTGCAGCCGGCGGAGATTCGCAGCGCAATCCTGCTGGGCTTGCTGAGCTTTGTCGTCTTTCCCCTGCTGCCGGATAGCTTCGTCGATCCCTGGGGCCTGCTTAACGCGCGCCAGGCATGGATCATAGTTGTAGTTATCGCGAGCCTGGGGTTCGGCAACTACGTGCTGCTCAGAATGTATGGCATGCGCGGCACCTACTATTCGGCCTTCCTCGGAGGACTCGTTAACAGCACCGCGGCGGCAGCCGAACTTGCGAACCGGTTCCCCCAAGACAACGACTCGAGCGCGCCGGTGATTTCGATCGTGATGCTCACCTCCGTCGCTATGTTCTTGCGCAATCTGGTGATTCTCGCGGTGTTCGCGCCGGCATCCGTTGGGATTGCGATGCTCCCGCTTGCGACGATGGGTATTGGAGCGATCGCGATCGTGTGGGCGCGGCGCGATCCGTCCGAGGCCGTGAAAACGCAGCTTTGTCTTGCGTCGCCGGTTTCTCTCGCGCACGTGCTCAAGTTCGCCGGATTGTTCGTCGCTCTTTCAGTCGCAGGTACTCTCGCCCAGCGTGATTTTGGAAGTCTCGGCTTTCTCGCGCTCAGCGTGATCGGTGGATTGGCAAGCAGCGCGAGCACCACCGCCACGGCCGCCGCGCTGAATGCCAGCGGTAAGATCAGCGCATATGACGCGGGAGTCGCTGTGGTATTCACTTCGATGGCGAGCGTGCTGGTCGACCTGCCGATCGTGTTTAGGCAAGTCAGTGAGCGCAGGGGCCGCTACCGGCTAAGTACAGTATCTCTTCTGCTGATTGTCTGTGGCCTCGCGGTTTTGGGCATCACCCAGTCGAACAGCCGGACGATTCAAAACGAAACTGCTCGTATTATGAAAGTTCTGGGAGAGGCGAAACCATGATCAGGGCTGACAACGACAAAGGGGCGGAATCTCGAGGGGAAGTAAACTCAAGGAAACCCATTTTTCTTGCCCTTCTAAGTCGAGATCGCGGAGAATCACGCGCTCGCAATTAAAGTCGTAGGTCTCATCGCGGCCTCGACCATCAGTTATCATGTATCCTGTGTGGTGACGAAGCTGATTGCCTCGAGCAGACCCCCCTCGGGTTACGAGAACCTGTTCGAGTTGCTCGCGCGAGCCGGAGTACGGGGTGACGAAGACCTGCCCTCGTGACGACGAGCGCGCCGGAGCAGAGCATGGTGGTGATAATCGAAGCGATCAGGGCACCATTGGCAGAACTTGTTTGCAGGCAGAACAACAGCAGTACCCTAGCTGGAATCTGTCCGTTCTCGGCCGAAAGTTTGCGCGGCGATAGCCCAACCTTGACTCTCTGCCTACTGCCGAACGACTGGCACCATCGCCACGACTAGCGGGATGTTCGGAATCGTACTCAAGTTGACGCCAACAGTGGACAACCCGATCACTGAGGCGGAGCTAATTTCGCCGCCGAATATATTGCGCAGGCGCGAACTTACCGCGGCGATTACACCGGTAATGCCAAGTGCGCCGACCATCACAAAAATGCCGACAAAGAAGAGTAACTATTCCAGTCAACGTCCGCCAAAACGTCTGGTACAGTATCGATGCCGCTCAGGTAGACTGCGAGAAGCATCAAAGATGCTCCGAGAATCGTCAGTCCAGGGAGGCCGATTATGGCCGGAAGGGCGGCGGCATCCATGGCATCGATTTAAGCGGGCGACCTGTTTAACAGAATTACCCGTCGCGATGCATTCAGAGAAATTTGCGCTTGAATCCCTCAATACTCCAAGGCCCGAAATCGGAGGAATCTTATTCAGTTTCCGACTGCGATTTAAGCTGTTGAATCTGCTCGCGTTGGTTCTCGATCTCTTGCTGTTGCTGCTGCACTTGCGACTCGGTCTGGGCGTTAGCATTCTGCTGATTTTGCATCGAATTGCCGACTGCGTAGCCGGTACCGCCGCCCAGAACACCACCGATCGCTGCGCCCGCTAGAGGATGGCCTACGGCCGCCCCGACAATTGTGCCGCCAACAGCGCCGATTCCCGCGCCGCCTAGCGTGCCTTCCTCACGAGTCGAGAGCGGTTGCCCCGAGCATCCTGCAAGACCGAGCGTTCCCACCAGAGCCAGACTCATTAATACTCCTAAACGTTTACGCATATGGATAACCTCGATTACGGCGTCAGCGGAGGGAACTGGCTATTGGCTAAGGCCTCCTTCGAATGGCCAGTGCTATCGGACCGACGCTGAGAGCATTCATTTAACGGTGGTGCCAGCCATAGGGTCAGGTCCTCAGACACTTCCTAACCCCTCCTCTGGCATAACCGATGCCAACCGAATTGCCGTGTAGATCGGGAGAGATTTCATAACGAATCGACGGCTACGCATCGGGGATTGGTGGGGATTGGTGTGTCATTTCTTCAGAGTGCATACCTCGCCCGGGAACTCCCTC
>JASHPB010000187.1 GCA_030038355.1 Candidatus Binataceae bacterium | reverse complement strand
TTTTGAGGGGGCTCCCGGTTATACGAGGCTCGTGGCCTCGGCCTTATTCCAGCAGCAATCCGTCAGCCTTAGCCAGCCTTCGGGTTTTGCCCGAAGGGAAACTTGTTAGTGGTTACTTCTTTTTGGTCTTCTTCGCCGGCTTCTTCTTTGCAGGCATGGCCTTCTTACGCATCGGTTTGGATTTTCTGGCCCGCTTTGTGGCCTTTCTTTTAACTGGCATAGGTCCTCCTCTCGGGTGGGATGCTGCTGGAAAGCACCCTTTCTAATGGGCAGGAGCCATTTCTCCCGCCGTTCGCCCGCGATTATAGAAACCTGTTATTTGAAACGCAAGAGGCGTGGAGCAGAATTTAGAAAGAAATTTTAAAGCCGGAAGAACCCTGCGAGGGCCTAGCGTTTCGTCTCTTTAGAATAGTGTTCATGGATTAGCGCTCTTGAATTGCGAAGCTCGGATGCTTTACGATCCGCGTGATGACGCGGCTCAGTTTTCATCTCCGACGGCAATGGCCCAGCGTTATCCTCGCAGGCGTACTTCTAATACTGGTGGTTAACGCGATATGGGGTCCGCTCAGCCCCCGCGACCTGCTGCTACTGCGGCGGGAGCGAGTGAATTTGACCGCGCAGCATCAGGAATTGCTCGCCCGCAACGCAGCGCTCAGAACGAGCATTCAGAACCTTCGTTCCAACGATCGATATCTTCAACACCTGATCCGGCGCGAGCTCGGTTACACCGGCCCCGGGGAACTGGTCTACAAGTTCACCGGCGAGCAAGCGCCCCCGCCGCGTTAGAAGATCGCTTTGCCCAGCAGACCGTAGTCGCGAGCGCATCGCTCGAGGTCCTCGCGAAAATCTGGATGCGCGATCGAGATCAACGCGCGCGCACGCTCTGGAACCGATTTGCCCTTGAGATTGACGAGGCCGTACTCGGTGACGACGTACATGATGTCGGTGCGCGGCGTGGTCACGATATTCGACTCGTCGATACGTCCGACGATGCGGCTCGCGCGCTTGCCGTGGCGTTCGTACGTAGATGCGAGGCACATGAATGATTTGCCGCCGCGCGAGGCATACGCACCGCGCACGAATTGCAGCTGGCCGCCGGTGCCGCTGATTTGTCTGATGCCGGCAGACTCCGAGCAGGCCTGGCCGCTCAGATCGATCTGCGCCGCGTTGCAGATCGAGATCACGTTATCGTTCTGCAAGATGTGCTGCGGCAGGTTGGTGTAGTCGACGGGGCCTGCGAAGCACGCGGCATTGTGATTGAGAAATTGATACATCCGCGCCGAGCCCGCCGCGAACGTGTACGCCATCTGGTAGCGATCGGTCTTCTTGTGCGCGCCCGTCACTTTGCCAGCTTCGTACAGCGAGACGAGCGAATCGACGAACATCTCGGTGTGCACGCCGAGATCCTTGACGGACGAATTCGCGAGCAGTTCGCACACCGCGTTCGGCATCGCGCCGATTCCGATCTGTACGCATGCGCCGTCCTTGACCTCGGGCACTATCAGCGCGGCGACCTTCCGATCGACGTCCGTCGCCGGCGGATTGCCTAACTCCGGCATCGCGCTCTCGTTGCCTTCGATCACGAAATCGACGTCATCTACGTGCACTCCGGTTTCGACGCCGTACACATATGGCATCGACGGGTTGGTCTCGACGATCACCACGTTGGCCTTCTCAGTAATCGCTTTGTGATAGGTCACCGACGGGCCGAAGTTGAAAAATCCATGCTCGTCCATCGGCGCCGTCTGCAGCACCGCGACGTCCACGTCAACGAAGCGCCGGTAGTAATCGGGCGCTTCGCCGAAGTTCATCGGCGTATGGCAGCACATGCCGCGGTCGTGCATCTTGCGCTCGAGACCGGAGAAGTACCACGAGAAATAATGAAGATGGCGGCTTTGGGGATCTGCCTCGATGGCCGCGCGCGGCTTGAGCGCGAGGCATCCGCGCACTTTGACTCGCTCGAACTCAGCGACGCGCTTCGCCAGCGCGCGATCGAACGCGTCATTTTGCCCGAGGCCGAAGCCGTATTCCACCCAGTCGCCCGACCTCACCTTTGCCGCCGCCTCGTCGGCGCTGATCGTTTTCCGCTTGAGCTGGTCGCGATATGAGATCGCCATCGTGAAACTCCCTCTTAGGCGTACAATCCTTGACAGTGTTCAGCGCGTGAGATTTGGTGAGCGCGCTCCTGGTCTGATCAATGGCAAGTATTGAACCGGTCAAGCAAGCGTCGAGTTCCAAGGCGGCCAATGGCAGCGCCTCGCGCGTCATTCTTTTTCTCACCGTCTTCATCGATTTGCTCGGCTTCGGGGTCGTCGTGCCGTTCCTGCCGCTGTTCGCCGAGCGCATGGGCGTGGGTGCCGTGGGAATCGGGATGGTGCTTTCGATCTACTCGCTGATGCAGCTCATCGCCGCGCCGATCCTGGGACGCGTCTCCGATCGCATCGGCCGTCGCCCGGTCATCATGCTTGGCCTGCTCGGCTCATCGGTCGGATACATGATCTACGGATTGGCCGGCTCGTTTCTGTGGCTTCTCATCTCGCGCGCCGTGCACGGCGCCTGTGCCGGAACGGTTTCGACCGCGCAGGCATATATCGCCGACACGACCAATGAGAAGAACCGTGCCCGCGGTATGGGACTCATCGGCGCTGCCTTCGGTCTCGGATTTGTGCTCGGGCCCGCGCTGGGAGGACTGCTCGGTCATGCGAGCCTGCGCCGACCGGTTTTCTTCGCGGCAGCACTAACGTTCGCGAATTTCATATTCGCCGCGATCCGCCTGCCCGAGTCGCATCCGCCCGAACCGGGAGCGCGCATCGACCTCGCTGCTATCGTCGCGCCGCTCGCGGCCTTGCCGCGCGAACTCGGCGATCACCGGCTGGCCCGGATGTTCATCGTCGCCTTCTTGATGACCTTCGCATTCGCGGCGCTAGAGGCCACCTTCGCCATGATGGTGCCGCTGGTTTACGGTTACGGCGCCGCAGGGGTTGGCGGCCTGCTCGCGTTTGCGGGTCTGATGCAGGCGCTTGCGCAGGGCTACCTGGTGGGCAAGCTCGTCGGCAGGGTTGGTGAGGCGAGGCTTCTTAAGATCGGCCTCGTGATGCTGATTGCCGGCCTGGCGCCGCTCGGCAGCTTGTCGAGCCATGCGGCGCTGCTCGCCGCGCTCGCGATGCTCTCGCTCGGCTACGGATTCGCGAGCCCTTCCGTTGCGAGCCTGATCTCTCGCGCGGTCGAGGAGCATCGGCAGGGGCAGGTGCTGGGAGTGAATCAGTCGGCGCTGTCGCTCGCGCGCATGGTGGGTCCGCTCGCGGGCGGGATAGCATACGAAGCGGCGGGGCCGGCCGCACCTTATCTTGCGGGCGCCGTCGCCGTGGTGCTGGCGATCTCGGTTACCGGCGGAATAGGTGACGCTAGGATCTGAAAGGACAGGACATCAAATGTTGGCAGTGATAATCGCGCTTCATGTTTTCGGAGTCGTGACCTGGGTGGGAGGTCTGCTCACGCTCGCGTCATTGCTGGCGCGCGTGCCTGGCGAGGTCGGGTCCGCGAAGGAACGAATCATAGTGGTGACGCGACGGCTCGCGCTCGGTATTCACATCAGCGCCGCGATTACCATCGTGCTCGGCATCGTCTTGATCGTCATCGAGCCGGGCGTAATACGTCAGGGATGGCTGCACATCAAGCTGTTGTTGGTTCTGATCCTGCTCTACTTCCACTACCGCTTGTTCAGTCGCGCAGCGGCGCTGGAGAACGATCCGGGCAGCGCCTCGCGCGGGGAGTTCATGATGATCCACGGCGTGGTCAGCCTGCTGCTGATCGGGATTTTGCTGCTGGTGATGCTGAAGCCGTTCGCAGGCTGAGTCTCGGTCAAAAGTGATCCTTCAGCTCGCGCGCTTTGGCGAAGATCGCGATCGGATCGTCGCCGATATTCGGAGCAACCTTTTTCACGCTCGCACGCAACTCTGGGCTGTCGCTGCGTAGGAAAGGGTTGGTGCGCTTCTCGTCCGCGATCGTGGAGGGCACCGTCCACTTTCCTTCACCCCGCGCCTTGACTGCCCATTCGTGCTTGGCTTTGAGTGCCGCGTTGTTCGGTTCGAGGGTTAGCGCAAAGCGGAGATTCTTCTCCGTGTATTCGTGACCGCAGTACACCTGCGTTGAGTCAGGGAGCGCGCTAAGCTTCTTCAGCGAGTCGACCATTGTGGCCGCGCGGCCCTCGAATACGCGGCCGCATCCCGCAACGAACATCGTGTCGCCCGTAAACACCGCATTCAACTTGGGAAAATAGTACGCGACGTGCCCGTTGGTGTGCGCGGGAATTCCGATGACACCTGCCTCGAGGCTGCCAACCTTCAGCGTGTCACCGTCCGCGACCGGATTGGTAAGCGCGGGGATACGTCCGTTTTCGGCACTGGCACCGTAGATCTTGATCCCCCGGATCTGGGCCGCGATATCCTCGTTACCGCCTGAGTGATCGCCGTGCCAATGCGTGGTGAGCACGGCGGTGAGCTGCACGCCATTGTGCTTCGCGGCGGCGATAACCTTGTCAGCCTCCGCGCAATCTACGACCGCGCATTCCTGGCTGGCATCGTCGATCACCAGGTACGCGAAATTGTCCGAAAGCTGCGGAACGATTTGGATAGCCATCGCAACTCTCCCCGGCGCGCCCGCGCCCATCTCAGAATCCGACGATATTGTAACCCACGTCGACGTAGATTGTCTGGCCCGTGACGCCGCTCGAAAGATCGCTTAAGAGCGCCGCCGCCATGGTACCGACTTCGCTGGTCTTCATCGCGCGGCGCAGCGGCGATCGGTTTTCGACATCGTGCTGCATCGTATGAAAGCCGCTGATTGCCGACGACGAAAGCGTGCGGGCCGGGCCGGCACTGAGAGCGTTGACGCGAATGTTCTTGCTCCCGAGGTCGAGCGACAGATAGCGCACGCAGGCTTCCAGAGCCGCCTTGGCCACACCCATCACATTGTAGTTGGGAATCGCGCGCACCGCGCCGAGGTAGCTGAGCGTCAGGATCGAGCCTCCACGGCGCGTTTCCATCAGCGATTCTGCAGCGCGCGCGAGCGCCACGAGCGAGAACGCGCTGATTTCCATCGTGCGCTGGAAGTTCTGCCGGCTCACGTTCAGGAAGCGATCGCGAAGATCCTCGCGCTCGGCGAATGCGACCGCGTGCACCAGGATGTCGAGCCCGCCCCATTTGCGATTGAGCATGTCGAAGGCGCGCGCGATCGCGTGATCATCGACCACATCAAGTTCGCCCAGCAGGTCGGCGCCGATTTGCTCGGCCAGCGGGCGGACGCGCTTCTCGAGCACCTCGCCCTGGTACGAGAGCGCGATCTCGGCGCCCTCGGCGTGGAGCGCCTGCGCGATCGCCCAGGCGAGACTCTTGTCGTTGGCGACTCCCACCACGAGTGCCCGCTTTCCTTGCACGATGCCCATTTGCCGATTACCTCGCCATTTGGCCGTGACGCTTTTCAAAGCTCGATTTTCATTCCGTCGAAGGCGAGTTCCATGTCGACATCGGATCGATGATTAAGCACCTCGCGGCCGATGTGAGTCAGCACCATGCGGCCGACATCGAATTTACCACGATGCGCAGCGAGATCGGGGTAGTTGATGTGGAAGCTCAGATGGCGGCTTTCGTAATAGGTGCATTCGCAGATGAAAAGATCCGCGCCGCTCGCAAACTCGACCAGCTGGTCATTCCATCCGGTGTCGCCCGAGAACACTATCGTGCGTCCGCCGACTTCGATTCGCATTGAGAGCGAAATGTCGGGCTTGGTATGCGGGCTTCGAATCGCGCTGACCTTGAGCCCACTTTTGCGCACCTTCTGGCCCGGCTCGAGCACCGTCCACCTGAGTTTCTTCGCGATCTGAAGGCGGTCCGCCTTCTTGCCAGGCTTTGACAGATCGAAGTTCGGGTAAAGCACATGCACGAGCTGCCACGTGCGGTCCTCGAGCTTGCGCGGCCCAATAATCGGCAGCGGACGTTTGCGCGGATTCTCCCACATGTATTCGAGCAGCAGGAACGGCAAGCCGGCGATATGATCGCCATGCAGATGACTGATCAGAAGCAAATCGATACTGTCGGTCGCGATGCCGTGGGCCTTAAGCAGTCTCAGTACGTCGGGTCCGGCCTCGAGCAGAATGCGCACGCCCGGAGCGTCGATTATATATGCCGACTGCTCGCGGCCGCCGCTCGCAAATGCGTCGCCCGAGCCGAGAATCGTAACGCTGACAGAGGAATTGTTAGGGCGAGAACCGTTAGAATCCATGCAGTGCGCGCTATGCTAGTATCTCGGCCACAGGCAAGCAATTGACGGATTTGCAATATGAAACAAATCAAGATCGGCGTCGGCTTCGGACTCTGGCGCCTCGGTATTCCTTCCGCGGACGAACTGGTGCGCGTCGCGGCGCGCGCCGAAGAATGGGGCCTTGATTCGTTCTGGCTCTCCGATCATCTGCTCGCACCGTCGCCTGAGCTCGACGTGGTGGCGACGCTTTCGATGCTCGCGTCGCATACCTCGCGCATGAAGCTAGGCCCGAGCGTGCTGCTCCTCAACCTGCGCAATCCGCTTTTGGTGGCGAAGGCGTTCGCATCGCTGGATTACCTCTCCAACGGACGGATGGTGATGGCGGTCGGCACTGGCGCCAATGTCGCCGACTACGCGCTCTGCGGAATCCCCGCCGAGTCGCGCGGCAAGCGTCTCGACGAAGGAATCGAGGTGCTGCGCGCGGTCTGGAAGGAACCCAAGGCCAGCTATCACGGCCGCTTCTTCAATTTCGACAATGTATCGATCGAGCCGCGCCCGCTGCCACGCACGAACAACGATTCGGGCACGATGGATATCTGGGTGGGAGGCCGCTCCGACGCCGCGCTGAAGCGCACCGCTCGTCTGGCCGACGGATTCTTCGCCTCCTTCCAAACGCCCGACGAGTTCGGCACGAGCATGAAGAAGATCCGCGAATATGCCGCTACATACGGCCGCGCCACGGCACGAATCGAGTCCGGGCTGATTCTCCTTTGCCGGGTAGCGGGCTCGCGCGAGAAGGCGCTCGAGGAGATGCGGCCGATGCTGGCGGCGATGGGCCGCGGCGCCGAGCAGTTCCTCGAGCGCTCGGTGTTCGGCTCGCCCGAGGATATCGTCGGCCGTCTCGGCCAATACATCGCGCTCGGTCTCGACAAGTTCGTGCTGTGGCCGATCGCCGAGCCCGCGGTATGGCCGCGCCAGATCGAGTTGGTGGGGCGCGAGATCGCATCGCACTATGCGGCAGCCGTCTGAGCGTCGACTTCACATTGTTGCGAAGTTTTCGCTCGCGCTCGCCGCATTGATGATTGGCGCGGCGTGCGGCGGCACTCCTGCTCCTCAAGCACCCAGGACCCGCTATGCGAGCGCCGAGGAAGTCGAGCTCCAGTTCCGCGGCAAGCAATTCGCCCTCGGCGACGATAACGAGGTCGCCGAAGTGCGCGCCGTCGAGTGGCCCAAAGATCGCTTTCTTCGGCTGCCGTTCTGGTTTGGCGTCAACATCCTGGTGCCGGGCGTGATGCAACCCAAAGAGGGCGACTACTATGTAATCAGCGAGGCGATGCTCGACAAACCGCTCGATGCGCCCGGTGAGTGGATGATCGAGGCGGGCAGCACGCTGGTGAAGCAGGAGACGGTCTTTCAAACCACCGCGACGCTGTACCTGGGACCGGGCAAAATCCTGCCGACGATCGTACAGTATATGGGCAAGCGCAGCTTCAAGACTCCCGAGGGCAAGAGCGTCGAGATTCCGGTGCTGCGCGAAGTGTCTCGGCCGATGAAGTGGACGCTCGGCGGCGGTATCCCCGCAAGCTACGCGCGGTTTCGCCGGCAATGAAGCGGAAGGTCAGGTTCATAGCGGCAGCGATAGTCGCGATGGCTCTGGCAGCCGTCGTGGCGGGATGCTCGCCCGATACGGCGCTCGATTTTGGCCCGCCCGGTGAAATCACGACGCCGCCCACCGACCAATTGAGCCGCGACATCATGCGCGACTTCGACGGCCGCGATTTCGTCCTCGGCAACAACGATCGTCAGGCCGAAGTATCGCTGTATGGCGCCAAGCCGGAGCACAAACTCCTGATCCCATTCTGGCTCGGAATCAATCCGCTCTATCCCGGATTTCTCCGGCCCAGCGTCGGCCACATTTACGTGATTAGCGAGTCGAAGCTGGTGCGCCCGCTCGATGACAGCGGCAATCAATACCTGATTCGCGCCGGCTCCAAGCTTTTCAAGAGCGATACGCTGCTCGAAACGACGCATACGCACTACGTCGAGACTGGCAGCATGCTACCAGCAATCGTGCGCTTCGTCGGCACGCGCGTGATCACGGTGCCGAAGGATGCGCCCGCGAGCGGAACAATCACAGAAAAGGTGCCGGTGCTCCGCGAAGTGTCACTGCCGATGCATCTGGATGAACCCAGCCCCGCCTACGCGAAGTTCGAGGTGCGTAAGGCGCCGGCCGCGGTTCAGTCGCCGTCGTCTGCTTCCTGAAGCGTCGCGGTCGGCAGCAGTTGCTGCGGTACATCTTCGAGGAATCGCGACGCGCGGCCCATCACGTGCCCGAACGTGCGATCGAACATGTAAATCGGATAGCTGAGATAAAGTTCGTCGCGCGCCCGCGTTGACGCGACGTACATCAGACGGCGCTCCTCTTCGAGCTCTTCGGCGCCCACGCTCATCGGACCGGGAAAGCGGCCGTCGGCAGCCCAGATCAAAAATACGACCTTCCATTCGAGGCCTTTGGCCGAGTGGATCGTGCTGAGCGTCAGGTAGCCTTCCTCTTCTTCGGTCGCGAGCACGCCGCCGAGGGAGTCGCTTGGCGGTTCGAGCGCCATGTCGGCGAGCATCGCTTCGAGCGAGCGGTAACGCTGCGTCAGGTTCTGAAAGTGCTCGAGGTCGCGCTCGCGCTTCGGATGGTCGTCGGGATAGGCCTCGCGCATCAGGGGCAGATAGTACTCGAGCGTCGCCGCGAGCTGGTCTGCCGGTCGCCGTCCCTCGCCACCAATCGCGCCGAACAGCGCCGAGAGCCGCGTGAGGCCGCTCTGAGAGGCGCCACGGCCGCCGAGCAGGGCCAGCGCGTGAAACGGATTTTCGGCGGTTACGATCGATTCAATCGAGCGCTCCGCCGTGCGATGGCCGATGCCCTTGACCAGCATCAGAACACGGAGCCACGACGGCGCGTCGGTCGGATTGGCGATGATCCTGAGGTGCGCGAGCACGTCCTTGATGTGCGCGGTCTCGATGAACTTGAAGCCGCCGCGCTTGATGAACGGGATGTCGCGGCGCTGGAGCTCGAGTTCGAGGTCGAACGAGTGAAAGCTCGAGCGGAACAGCACCGCGATCTCGTTCAGCTCGACGCCGTCCTCGCGTAGCTCGAGGATTCGCTGCGCGACGAAGCGCGACTGCATATGCTCATCCTGCGCGCGCACCAGGATGGGACGGAATTCACCGCGCCGCCCGGTGAAGAGCGCCTTGGTGTACTTCTCGCTCGCGCGCGAGATCAGGTCGTTGGCGACATCTAGGATGCCTTGCAGCGAGCGATAGTTCTCTTCGAGCTTCACGATTCTCGCGCCGGGAAAGATCGTCGGGAAATCTATGATGTTGCGGAAGTTGGCGCCGCGGAAGGAGTAGATCGACTGCGCGTCGTCGCCCACCGCCATCACGTTCCGGTGGCTCATCGCGAGCAGGCGCACGAGGTCGGCCTGGATGAGGTTGGTGTCCTGGTACTCGTCGATCATGATGTAGCGGTAGGACTGCGAGAGCCTCTCGCGCACGTTGCGATACTGCTCGAGCATCTCGGCCAGGCGGTAGAGCAGGTCGTCGTAATCGAGCAGCGCGCGCTCGCGCTTGTATTCCTCGTATTTTGCCGCGAGGCTCAGAATTTCGGACTCGTGCTCGATGAGGTGCGGGAAGTCGATTTCGATTTCCTCTGCCAGCTCGCGCCGCTTGTTGCGCGCCATGCTGATCACCTCGGCGAGCGTGCTCTTCTTGGGAAAGCGGCGTTCGCGCGAGGCGAGGCCCATCCGCGTGCGCAGCAGGTTGACGACATCCTCCAGGTCGGCGCGATCGAGAATCGTGAAGTTGGGTTTGAGCCCCATGACGTTGCCGTGACGCCGGAGCACCGTGTTGGCGAACGAATGGAAGGTGCCGCCCGCGACCGCGCCCGCCCGCTCGCCCACCAGCTGCTCCGCCCGGCGGAGCATCTCCTGCGCCGCGCGACGCGTGAAGGTCAGCAGCAGTACCGCGCCCGGCGGCACGCCGCTCTCGATAAGCCTCGCGACGCGATAGATGAGCGTGCGAGTCTTACCTGAACCTGCTCCGGCAATCACCAGCAGCGGGCCTTCGCGGTGACGGACGGCTTCGAGCTGGGCTGGATTCAGCAGCTCGGCATATTTGATCTTGAAGTTGCGCTCATCCTGGGGCGAGGCCTTCGGTTCGCGCAAGTAGATTACCTTGTCGGCCACGACGGCGAGATTCTATCATGCCCACCATCGGAGTGGCGCGGTGAAGGGTCAGGGAAAGAACATGTTGGGCGCGATAGTCGGAAGCGGCGTGGGATACGGCGCGCCGAAAGGGGCGCGGCCGAGGGTTTGTGGCGAAGGGCCGCCGGCCGGTGGCATCGAACCATAGCCACCCGCTTCCGAGGGTCGCGATCTTCTCACGCTCGGCTCGACCACCACGCGGTTGTCGATCTCGATATCTCCGCCGCCTAGATAGTCGCGCGACCGTCGCGCGGCGTCGTAATGGCCTTTGTCGGTCGCCACGTATCCGTACAGGATGACCTTGCGCCCGCCGTCGTCACCGGAAAGCACCTGCGCTCCCACCATCGGCAGTCGGTTCCTGTGCAGAAGATGTGTCAGCGCGTCGCTAGTCGTGGCATCGAGCGTGAAGTGCTCGGCGAACGCCGCGCGCGTGCCGACGAGCAGAACCGTCAACGCAAGTGCAGCCCGGAGAGCGGAGGAGCATCGGGCGTCCACAATTTCGTATGATAGCGCCCGCCGATGAGCGCTCGCATCTGCGGCAGCAAAAAAAGCGGGCGCTCAGCGAGCGCCCGCCTCAATTCGATTGGGATCTTGGTGGCGACCTACGGAAGCTGGATCGTTGCGATCTGCGCCTGCTCGCGTTCCACGACCGCCGCAGGCAAGGGCGCGTACTTGAGCGCCGGCGCGTACTGCTGACCCTTCGTAATCGCCCACTTCAGGAAATTCACGATTGCCTCTCCGACAGTCTTGTCGGTCTGCTTCTGGTAGACGAGGAGGTAAGTGAACGAGGAGATCGGATATGCCTGTGGGCCGGGTGCGTCGGTAATCGAGACGCGGAAGTCGGCCGGCATGTTGTCCGCGACCGAAGCCGCGGCTGCAGTCACGCCATCGAGGCCGGCCGCCACCCAGTTGCCGGCCTTGTTCTGCAGCGTCGCGTACGAGATCTTGTTGGTAAGCGCGTAGATCAGTTCGATATAGCCGATTCCGCCCGGGGTCTGCTGCACCAGTGCGGTCACCCCTTCATTACCCTTGCCGCCGAGTCCGTTGGGCCACTTAACCGAGGTGCCCTTGCCGACCTGCGAGGCCCACTCCGAGCTCACCTTCGATAAGTAATCGACAAAGATGTAGGTCGTGCCGCTGCCGTCGGAACGATGGCATGTAACGATATCTGTATTTGGCAGCGTGGCGCCGGGATTTGCTGCCGCGAGCTTTGGATCATTCCACTTGGTGATCTTGCCCAGGAAGATGTCGGCGATTAGCGACCCCGTAAGCTTAAGAGTGCCGTTGAAGCCCGGCAGGTTGTAGGCGACTACGTCGGCGCCCATCACGGACGGGAAGTGGAGAATCTTGCCCGGCGCGGCCTTGAGTTGTTCGTCGGTGAGCGGTGCATCGCTTGCGCCGAGTTGCACGGTCCGGTTCGAAAGCATCCGGATACCGCCGCCGGATCCGATCGACTGATAATTGAAATGGATGCCGGGATTTTCCTTGGCGTATACGTCGAACCACTTCGAGTAGATTGGATAGGGAAAAGTCGCGCCGGCGCCGTTGATCAGCAGGTCGGCATCGGCGTATTTGACAGTCGCGATCGCCGCGAGAGTCATGAGCGCAAGCAGGAGCAATCTTGATCTTCTCATGGGGATAAGCGTTCCTCGGTTTAAGAGTTGTCCGTCCGGCGGAAGTAGCGCGGCGCGCAAAAGTTACGGAGCGATGGTTAAGGCCGAATGAACCGTGCATTGCTCGGATTTGAATTCGGCCAAGCGCAGCAAACAGAACTTATATGGACGATAAGGATCGTTAGCAGTGGCTGGCTTTGCTTTCTTAGGTTGCCTACAACGAAAGTTCCAGCCAGATGCGGCGGATCACGGCATTATCGGTAGCGTCAACATGGCATTCTTGGCGGTTCATCATGAGTGGTGCACTCGACCGAACTAACATTCTCGAAATCGACGGCAACCTCGCCTCGGCCCATGCGGCAATGCTGCTGGCTGAGCAGGGGGCCAATGTGCTCCGCGTCGAGTTGCCGGCCGGATGCGCCTGGCGATCGACGCCGCACTATCACGTCCTCAACCGCTCGAAGGAGTCGATCGCGCTCGATTTTGGCAGAGCCGATAACCGCGAAAGACTGACCGAGCTGGTCCGCGCGGCGGATATCGTCATCACCGGGTTCGGGCCGGCGCGGCTTCGCGCGCTCGCCCTCGACTACGACTCGATTCGGAAAATCAATCCGCGTGCGATCGCGCTCCAGCTGCCTTCCCTCGGCAGCCGGGGACCCGAAGCCGATTTCGACGCGAATGAAGACCTGGTCGCGGCTCGCGGCGGAATTTCAGGCTCGCAATGGGCGCGCAGTGGCAACCCCGTCCCCCTCGTCTTCCCCGCGGCGAGCTATTCCGCCGGCACGATGGCCGCGATTGGTGCCGTTACAGCGCTCATCTCGCGCGGCGAGCACGGCGCGGGTCAGTTGGTGGAGGCATCAATTCTCGCCGGAGCCCTTTCGCTTCAGACCGGCGGCATCATGCGCCACGACAAGATGACGTCAGTTTACCAGGGCGCATCGGATCCCCTTGGTCCGATTCCCGTCTATCGATTGTTCGAGGCATCCGACGGTAAGTATCTGTTCGCCGCATGCGGCAACTCGACCTTCTGGGGCAAGTTCGCCATTGCAATCGAGCGACCCGATCTGGTCGCCGATCCGCGCTTCGAAGCCGCGCCCTGGGGCGTCCCGGTCGAGCACTGGCAGCCGCTCAAAGACATCATCGAGCCGATTATCAAGACCCGCCCGCGCGACGAATGGCTTCGCATCCTGCGCGCCGCCGACGTTCCTAATGCACCAGTGATGACGCGGCAGGAATTTATCGACTACGCACAAGTCCGCGCGCTCGGCATGCGTCAGACGATTGATGACCCGGCGATTGGTCCCACCGTGCAGCTTGGATTGCCGGTGTTCCTCGGTGACACGCCCGGCGCGATCAGGGGCGCGGCAAAAGCTCCTGGAGCGATTGACGAAGGTCGCGAACGCTGGCTGAGCGGCGCGCGCTCGAGGAACGGCGCCGCGCAAAACCGATCGTCGTCGAACGCGCCGCTCGCGGGCCTGGTCGTGCTCGACTTTGCGAGCTATATCGCTGGCTCCTACGGCCCGATGATTCTCTCGCAGCTCGGCGCGACAGTGATCAAAATCGAAAGCCTCGAGGGCGACTCGTTTCGCCACTTCGGTTTCGGCTTCATGGGATGGAACCAGGGCAAGCGGGGGCTCGCGGTCGATATCACCTCAGCCGAAGGCCGCGAGATCATTCATGGGCTCGCAGCAAAGGCCGACGTCGTGGTCGAGAACCTCCGCCCCGGCCGCATGAAGCGCTTCGGCTATGACTACGAGTCACTCGCCGCCATCAATCCGCGCGTCATCTATATGTCAGTGAATGCCTTCGGAAATCGCGGACCAGAGCACAATCAGCCCGGCTTCGATCCGCTCCTGCAGGCGCGCTCGGGTGTCATGGCGGCGCAGGGTGGGCATCATGCGCATCCCGTGTATCTCACCTGCGCGATCTGCGACTACGGCGCCGCAATGCTCTCGGCTTATGGATGCGTGCTGGCGCTTCGCGCGCGCGAGAGAACGGGGCGCGGCCAATTCTGCGAGACTTCGCTGCTGCAGTCGGCGATGGCCTTCCAGGCAGGCGAGTTCATCTTCTATGACGGCCGTCCCGACATGGAAAACGGCGACCCGGAGCGGCGCGGCCGTGCGGCGCTCGCGCGCGCGTATCGCTGCGCCGACGGCGAGTGGCTGTTCATCTCGATCGATCAGCCCGAGCAATGGAACGCACTGAGAAAGTCTTTCTCGAGTGTTCCCGCGCTTTCGTTCACCGAGGGGATCGCTGCACCCGCCGAAGGAAAACTTGCGCTGGAACTCGCCGAGGTGTTTTCAAAGCTCAACCGGTCCGACGCCCTCGCACTTCTCAAGAACGCGTCGGTCCCAGCTTCACGCGTATCGCACGCCAAGGAGCTGTTCGATGATCCGCAGGTGATTGCAAATGAACTGATCGCGGCCGTCAATCATCCTGACTGGGGACCCGTGCGGCAGACCGGCGCGCTTATCAGGTTCGAATCGACACCCGTCAAGGTCGATCGCGCCGCGCCGCTGCTCGGCCAGCATACCGACGAAATCCTGCGCGAGTTCCTCGGCTATGATGACGCGAAGTTAACGGCGTTGCGCTCGCGCCGCGTGATCAAATAGCTCCGCTGCCGCGATGGATCCCGAGGCGGCCGCCCAGATCTCACCGCATCTGCTCGCGGCTGAGGTTCTACTCTGGTGCGGGCGCCCGCGTGATATGCAACCGCTCTATGCGCGCATCGTGATCATCGTGATTCTCGGCGCAAGCACGATTGCGATGCGCACGTTGTCGCCCGAGACGCATATGGGCGAGACCGCCGCACGAACTTCGCTCGTAATCGCGGCAATCGTGCTAGCACTGGTCGTCGAAGGCGCGGTCTATCATTCGTTTCTTGCATCCACTTTCTACGGCGCGACCAATCAGCGCCTGATTATCGTCTCGGGGCTTCGCGCGCCTGAAATCGCGGCACTCCTGCTCGATCGGCTGAACAGTCCGGCGCTCAAGATTCGCCGCCATCTTTCGACGATCACCATTTACTCCGAGAGCGTTGGGCAGCTGGACATGGCCATCGGCTATATCCCGTTTACCAACCCCTCGATTGCATTCACGGGCGGCGGACGCGGCGAATGCTACCGGCTGATCGGCATCGACGACCCCGGCCGCGTCTATTCGCTGATCCTGGATGCCGCACGCAAGCTCGGCGACTCAGAAAATCGCTAACGCTGCGCTCGCTCGTGCGCTACGATGCCCTCGAATCCCTCTCCGGAGGACGCTCATGCCGATGCTCACTGGCGAAACCGTGCGCAAGACCCTTCACGACCTCTACGGCTATGAAGTCTCAGACGCCGATGCCGAAGCAATCGCGCACGGCGCCGGCGCGCTCTTTACTCTCGCTCAGCATATGAAGTCGATCGGCCTCGACGATGTCGCGCCACCGTTCGGCTATCCGATGCTCGCGGCAGAGGCCGATCGACTCGCCAAAGCAAAGCGCTGAGCGCCGCCCGCAGAGCGCCCGGGAATGCCGATGCCTTACTCAGAGTTGCTCGAATTCGACGTTGCTGCACTCGCCGACAAGCTACGTGCGCGCCAAATCTCTCCGCTCGAATTGACCGAGGCCTACCTCGCACGAATCGAGGAAGTCGATTCCAAAGTCCGCGCATACATCACCGTTACCGCCGAGGTTGCACGCAAGGCAGCAAAGAAAGCCGCGGCCGAGATCGCATCCGGCAAGTGGCGCGGTCCGTTTCACGGCATCCCGATTGGTCTCAAGGATCTGGTCTACACCAAGGGAATCGTTACCACGGGCGGCTCGAAAATCCTTAAGGATTTCCGCCCTTCCTACGATGCGACCGTCTGGAAGCGCCTCCAGCGCGCAGGCGCCGTGCTGCTCGGCAAGCTCAACCTGCACGAGTTCGCTTACGGCGTGACCTCGACCAACCCGCATCACGGCGCCGTGCGAAATCCCTATGACCTCGAACGGATTCCCGGCGGCTCGAGCGGCGGCAGCGCGGCCGCGATAGTCGTGCGCACCGCGGCGGCAACGATCGGCACCGACACGGGAGGCTCGATTCGTATTCCGGCTGCGCTCTGCGGATGCGTTGGCATGAAGCCGACCTGGAGCCGTGTCAGCCGGTACGGCGTCATCCCGCTCGCATACACTCTCGACCATGTCGGGCCGATTACGCGCACCGTGCGCGACGCGGCGCTGATGCTCAACGTGGTCGCGGGTCACGATCGCGATGACTCAACCTCGAGCCGTGAGCGCGTGCCGGATTACACCGCGAACCTCGATAAGCCGATCTGCGGCATGCGGCTCGGCGTGATTCGCGAGCTCAACGACGGCCTAAGCGACGACGCTCGTAACTCATTCGATGCGGCGCTTGCGACGCTGCGTTCGCTCGGTACGACGGTCGATGAAGTCTCGATTCCCTCGATTCCGCTCGCGGCGATCGCCAACGGCATCATAACTTTTGCCGAGGCATTCGAATACCACGAAGATTGGATGCGCGAGCGTCCGCAGGACTACGGCGAC
>JASHPB010000186.1 GCA_030038355.1 Candidatus Binataceae bacterium | reverse complement strand
ATGCCGAGCTCGCGCTCGAGCTCCTCGATCGGTTTCCCGGGTTCGTAGGGAGCGAGCGCTGCGACAGACGGAACTACGAGATCTTTGGCTCTGACCAAGCGGCAGGGCCGGCCCTAGGCGGACGCCGGCCTTCCTTCAGGATACGATCCAAGGACCTTCAAGAAAAGAGCCTTGCGTGAGAGCGCGTCGAGTGCGCGCTTCAACTTGGGATCGTCGCGGTTACCCGCGAGGTCGACGAAGAAGAGATACTCCCACGGCCGCGAGCGCATCGGGCGCGACTCGATTTTCGAGATATTGATTCCGTTGCGGGCGAAAACGCCGAGCGCCTGATTGAGTGCGCCGACGCGATCGGCAACCGCGAACAGGGCCGTGGTCTTGTCGCGCGCCGTTCGATCGACGGGTTTGGCCGCCATGACGAGGAACCGCGTCGTGTTCGACGCAATATCCTGGATATT
Organism: Candidatus Binataceae bacterium; assembly: GCA_030038355.1. Classification (GTDB taxonomy): domain Bacteria; phylum Desulfobacterota; class Binatia; order Binatales; family Binataceae; genus JASHPB01. The sequence goes on along the minus strand of JASHPB010000186.1, from coordinate 3,889 downwards.
CTCCGCGATCACGCGAAGACCGTAAGCAGCGCCCGCCGCGCGCGAGGCGATTGCGCCGAGCGAAGGATCCTCGGCCGCGCGCTGGGCCGCGAGCGCGTTGGACACGACAGCCTCGGTCTCGACTTGGGGAAAGTCGGTGCTGAGAAAATTGCGGCATTGGCCGAGCGACTGCTGATGCGACAGGATTCGCCGGATCTTCGAGCGGTCGCCGTCGCGCGAGAGCAGCGCGTGGCGTACCGGCTGCATGATCTCGCCGATAATCACGAGCGGGGTGTCGATCAGAAGATCGAGCGTCAGCCCGACCTGACCCTCGGTCGTGTTCTCGACCGGCACCACGCCGAAATCGGCGCGCCCGTTCTCGATCGCCTGGAACACGGCCGCGAACGACGGCAGCGGCACGAAATCGACGCTCGCGCCGAAGCGCGCACGACTCGCCTCGTGCGAGTAGGTATGCGCGGGGCCGAGGAATGCGACGCGCGGAGTCTGCTCGAGTCCGCGGCAGGCCGAGATGATCTCGGTGTAGATGTGGTCGAGGTGCTCGGAGGTGAGCGGTCCCTGGTTCTCGGCGATCATCCGCTCGATCACCTCACGCTCGCGTCCCGGCTGATAGACCAGCGTGCCGTCGGTATGCTTCAGCCGGCCGATCTCGGACGCGATACTCGCGCGCAGGTTCAGCATCCGAAGGATCTTGACGCTCACCTCGTCCAGCCGCGCACGCAGACTCTCGATCGACGGCGCCTCGGGCGCCGTTTTCTTTACTGCTTTGGAAGGCATCCGGGGAAACTGCTACTCGATCGGACCGGGGCTTTCAACGTCGGTCTTGCGGATGAACGCGGCCCCCATCGCCGCGAGCTTGCGCTCACGGTCGCGCCTTAACTGCGCGGGCCTGAGCTTGAGCAGCGGATCGAGGTTCCGCGCGATCGCGGCGCCCAAGAGATGCGCCGACTCGGCCGGCGCGGTATGCGCCCCGCCCTGCGGCTCGGGTACGATCTCGTCAATCACGCCGAGCTTCAGGAGATCGTGCGCCGCGAGCTTGAGTACGCTCGCTGCGCGCGCGACGTTCTCCTCGTTCGCGACGCGCCACAGGATCGCGGCGCATCCTTCGGGTGTTATCACCGAGTAGCACGCGTTGTCCTGCATCAGCACGCGGTTCGCGACACCGAGCGCAATCGCACCGCCGGATTCGCCCTCGCCGATGACGCAGGCGACGATGGGGATGGTGAGCCGCGACATCAGCTCGAGATTCGCCGCGATCGCCTCGATCTGTCCACGCTCTTCGGCGCCGACGCCCGGGTCGGCGCCCTGGGTATCTATAAAGGTCAGGAGTGGCAGGCCGAAGCGCTCGGCCAGCTCGAAGATCCGCGCCGCCTTCCGGTATCCGTCAGGTTTGGGGCTGCCGAAATTGCGCTTGATCCGCTCGGCCGTCGTATGCCCGCGCTGCTGGCCGACTACGGCGACCGCGCGCCCGCCAAAATATGCGAGACCGCCGACGATCGCGCCGTCGTCACCGAAGCGGCGGTCGCCATGAATCTCGAAATAGTCGCGGAGCAGCAGATCGAAGTAATCGAGCGCCTGGGGACGCGCGGGATTTCGCGCGAGCCTGACGCGCTCAATTGCCGTCGGCGCCGGCGCACCGTTCGATACCGCGCCACGCTCGCCCGATGGGGCGGTAACGCGCGCGCGCTTTCCGTTTAGGTTGCCTTTCAAATCTCTTCCCTTGAAAGCCGCTCGAGGTTGGCCCGCGGTGAAGTAGCAGTATCGCAGCCCGAATAGAACACTTTCAGCAAGGCGAAAGCCTGAACGGACGCACGATTCGGGTCAAGCCAGACGAGGTCCGGCTCGTGGCGAAACCATGTGAGCTGGCGCTTGGCGAGGCGCCGCGATTCCTGTTTGGCGCGCGCCACCGCGGTTTCGAGATCGATTTCGCCTCGCAGATAAGCGGCGATTTGCTCGTAGCCGATCGTCTTGAGCGGCGGACGCTCCGGGGAGTATCCGGCGGCAAGCAGGCCGCGCACCTCGTTAATGAGTCCCGCCGCGATCATCTCGTCGAACCGGCGGTCGATATTTTCATAGAGCTGCTTGCGCTCGACGGCGACCGCGAGCGTCAGGCTCTCGAACTCGGCGCGCGCGAACGCATGGCGTCGCTGATGCGCACTGATTGGCTCGCCGGTCAGCTCGAAAACCTCGAGCGCGCGCGTGATGCGGTATAGATCGTGGACACCGATTCGCCGCGCCGCCTCGGGATCGACGGCGGCTAGCTCGCGATGGAGCTGGTCGACGCCATACTGGTGCGCGCGCGCCGCGAGCTTATCGCGGAGCTCGCTAGACGCTGGCGGACCCTCGAAAATTCCCCCACGAAGCACGCGAAGATAAAGCCCGCTACCGCCGACAATCAGCACCCCGCACCGCCGCGAGCTGATTTCCGCGATTGCCGTGCGGGCCAGAGCTGCGAACTCGGCCACGTCGAGGGGGTCGTCCGGTGGGCGGATGTCTATAAGATGATGCGGCACGCGGCTGCGCTCGGCCTCGGTCGGTTTGGCCGTGCCGATATCGAGCCCGCGATAGACCAGGCGCGAGTCGGCGTTTACGATCTCAGCACGGAGCTTTTCAGCGAGTTCCAGCGCGAGCGCGGTCTTGCCCGATCCGGTCGGGCCGACGATAAACCCGACCCGCGGCAGCCTAAGAGCCGTTTCGCTCATCGCCGGAACATCCGCTCGATCTGCCTGCGCGGAAAAGCGATATGCACCGGGCGCCCATGCGGGCAATTGGTCTTGAACTCGGTGCGGTCGAGCTCTTCGAGCAGGGCGTGGATCTCTTGGGCTTCGAGCACGCGGCCGACGCGCACCGAGCCGTGGCAGGCGAGCCGCTTCAGCATATTTTCGAACGTAGCGCCGGAGGATGGGCGCGCGTCACCCTCTGCGACCGCGTCCAGCATGTCGCCGAGCAAGCGCGCGGCGTCATCCACGCCGAAAACGGCGGGCGCGCCCTTCAAAAGCAGCGTCGCCGGCCCGAACGGCTCGAGGTCGAAACCGATCGCGCGCAGTTCGGGTAGCGCGGCCTGAATTTGCGCCGCGCGCGCCGGATTCAACTCGAACGTCTCGGGAGTGAGCATCGCCTGCACCCGAATTCCACCACCCTGAAGCTCGGCGCGAAGTTTCTCGAAGGTTACGCGCTCGTGGGCAGCGTGTTGATCGACGAGCAGCAGGCCGTCCTCGCCTTCGAGCGCGATATAGCCGGCGAATAACTGCCCGATGACCTTGAGCCGCGAGTAGATCGGAATTGCGCGCGCTGGCTCCGTCGCGTTAAGCATCGCGGCACGGTCGTAACCGAGCCCGAGCGGACGCTGGAACTCGCGCGCGGGCGCGGGATTATCTGCAACCAGGCGAAGCGGCGCGTCGGAGCGTATCGGCGCCGGCACGGGTATAGCTGTGGAAAATTGTTCAATGATCACTTCGCGAGCGGCTGTACGAGGAGCCGGTTGCAAGGCAGTAGCGGGTGGCGCCACGACCTCTTGCGCCGCGCCATCGGCATTCGTCTGAACGGCGAGGCGATCGCGCACCGCGTGATAGACCGCCTCGAACACCGCGCCCGAGTTACGAAAACGCACCTCGGTTTTCATCGGATGCACGTTCACATCGACGTCTTCGTGCCGGAGCTCGACGAACACGATCGCCGCCGGATGACGCCCGCGCGGGATGAGCGTCTGATAGGCCTGCTCGACCGCGCGGATGAGCATCCGATCGCGCACCGCGCGTCCGTTGACGAACGTGTAAACCATCCGCGCCGTGGCGAACGATTCCTGGCTGGTAGCGACCAGACCGTGCACGCGAAGGCCAGGCCGCGAGCGGTCGAGCGCGAGCATCATGGCGGCGATCTTCGGCCCGAAAAC
>JASHPB010000185.1 GCA_030038355.1 Candidatus Binataceae bacterium | reverse complement strand
GCGATCAGGCTGAGAGTCGGGTCTTTGGTGAACGGATCGAGCACCGCGGTGGCCGGGTCGGGGACGACCAGCATGTCGCTCGCGTCAATCGCCTGCCATCCGCGGATCGACGAGCCGTCGAATCCGAGCCCCTCTTCAAAGGGCGCGGTGTCCTTGAACTCGGAGATCGGGGCGGAAAAATGCTGCCAGGTGCCGAGTAGGTCGATGAACTTGATATCGACCATCACTACGCCCTTGTCTTTAATGAATTGCAAAACTTCTTTCGGCGTCATCGAACGCGTATCCCTCCTCGCCGTTTAACAGGGCGGCGAACCCTTCACATCCTGACTTTGATCTTCGGAATCGCGCGACATGCGGTACTCAAGCGAACTTCGTTCAACTCTTGAGTCACACTTGTTTTTTCTTTCATGAAACCCGTGTTATCGCAAACGCATCTCAGACAGACATTCGCTGCCCATTCAGACAGCATCAAATCGCCAGGCCGACTCGACCCGAATAAAAATGAGGCATTCTTGGCCGATTTGAACCGGCTTTTTTCCCGTCATGCAGCGAATTTCAGAGCAGCAAAATAGATACCGAGGAGGACGATTCCGATAGGAACGCCGATTCGCGCCCATCTAGCGCTGCCGATCTTAAGCGCGCCGGCGCTCACGATGTTGGGGATATTGCCGGGAATCAGGATACCGCCGGAAATCAGCAGCGAGACGATTGCCTCGCGCGCCCGCACCAGCGTCATATCGTGGACCTCGAGCGCAACCAAGGTCGCATTATCGAGCGCCGCTGAGACGACATTGACCCAGTAGAGCGCGTCATTCGAGAGCATCGCAACATACTTCGTCGCGATCGGCGCGTAGGCGTGGCTGATGAGCACAAGTCCCGCGACGAAGGCGAAGACTTTCACCGCCTGGACAACGATGAGCGATGCGCTCTGGTCTTCACGAACAACATGCGTCGCCGCCTCGTAGCTCCCGCGCGAGAAATATCCAGCGAGGATAGCGGTCCCGATCACACCGGGAATCACCCATGGCGCCAGCAGATCGAACAACCCGAGGAAGCTAAGTTTCAAAGCATACGCGGCCAGCGTCGAAAGCGGTTCGCCGATAGGAGTGAGCGCCGCGCCCATCCCGATTGCGAAGCAGGCCGCGACAGTTACCGCGGGCCGCCGCGCATCCTCGATGTGGAGCAGGCCGATGACTTCGACGAGCACGAGAGCCGCGACGATCGCCGTGATCAGGCTGGAGATCATCGCGAGCACGAAGATCGAGATTGCCGCGAGAAGGGCGCGTGAAAGACGTCCTCTGAGCCGATCGAACGCGCCGTCGAGTTTCGGCCCTATCCAACGGAAGAGGAATCCCGCGAGCAGCACCGCGACGCTGATCTCGACCGGCTCGGTCAGCGCGCCCTTGACCAGCTGAGCGCTGAAGCCTTCGCCGATCGCAGTCGCGATGATGCCGAGGACGAGGAAGTAAGCCTCGATGTTGTGCTCGATGACGGTGAGCGAGATCGGGCCGAACAGGAGCAGCGCGAGCAGAGTCAGACCGGCAATCTCGTTCATCGGAAGCTACAGCTGGATGCGCACGCGTCCCTGGTCGACGAAGATACAGGAAGCATCGCGCATAAACAAAATAAGGGAGGGACCGCGTCGCGCAGTCCCTCCCTCGCCTATGGTGTCAATCGCTCAGATCGCTCAGATCGCTAGAACGCGTAGATCAAAGAGCCAGTGAGCGTATCCTGCCCGCGCCAGAGCTGCTGCGTCCCCGGAGAGGGCGGGCTCACGAAATTGTTGTTGGTGAAGTAGTGCGCGCTCGAATTGTCGTGCCGGAACTCGGCGCGGGCCAGCAGGCCGGTAACCTCGGGCACCTTGTAGGTCGTGGTGCCGGTAAGCTCCCATAGCGTCTGCTTTACTCCCGTGCGAGCGCCGTCCTGGTCGTCAAAGAACTCACCACGGCCGGCGAACTCCCACGCGTTCCAATCGTACACCAGGTACTGCGCGAGGCCCTGCCAGGTCGCACTATGCCCGTTGATGACGGGGCCACTTTCGGTCGCGTAGAGGTACTCAGTCTCGACGGTGGTGTTGGGGAGGAAGGTCGGCTTCCAGGTGAAGACCGGATCGATCGCGCCGAGGTTGGAGTTGGATTTGCCGACTAGCGTGCCAGTGATCGTCGAAGTCTGGACCAAGTTCGGACCCCAGATGCCGTTGACCAGGAGCGCGATCGACTTATCCTTGGTGTTGAGGCCGAGCTCACCCTCGTAGTTGGGACCAGAGTTGCCGAGTTGCCCCGGATTATCCCATCCGTTGTTGACGCTACCGGTAAATGAAACGTAGTCGTTGAAGGTGTATGCGCCCTGGACGCCGGTGTGCGTGAGTGGCTCGCCAAGAGTGAATAGCAAGCTGCGCGTCTCGTTGAAGTTTTGGTTGGTGTAAGTCGGGATGACCTCGGCACCGAGCAGGGTGACGAATCGGCCCGCCTGCAGCGCAATTCCGGAACCGAGTGGCGCGGTGTAGGTCAGATAATATTGCGTCGGATCGATCCAGGTGCCGCCGGAACCGAATCCCGACGAGTTGCCGGGAAAATTGGAGTAATGAGTGGCTGCAGAAATTGAGTTCGCCACCTGGCCGACGTTGATATCTGTCACGAAGCCGACCGTGCCATCCTTCTCGATGTGCAGGTTGCCTTGCGTGAGCTGGAAGCCGTCGTTGTCCCACGCGCGCGTCAGGTTGATGTTGTTGTTGGGCTGGTTGAAGTTGTGCTCATAGCTCGCGTCAACCAGGCCATGAATCTTGACTCCCAGATCGTTGGCAATCTGCGTCTTCAGGTCGCCGAAATTCTTCTCATCGACGGCAACGTGCTGGCCGATTGTCGTCGGCTGAGCGTTTTCGGCCGGCGGCGCCACGGTGATCGCCGATTCGATCTGCTTCATCTGGCTGGTGTTGTCATCAGTCTGCTTCTGCAGATTTGTGACCTGTCCGGCCAGTGCGTTGAGACGCTGGTCCTCCGATACCGATGTCGTGTAGGTGGTAGTGGTCGTCGTCGTGGTTACGGTGTGATGATGTTTTTTGGCGGCAGCCCACGCGTTTCGATTGCACATCATCGACATGGCTGCTACGCCGACGATGAGGCAGAACTTCGCCCTGCCCCTGGTTCTCAAAGATATGTTCACTCTTACCTCCTCCATGCGGCCCCCTCGGCCGCGCCCTGGCGATGAGCCGGTTGGCTGGTTACAAGATTTGTACCGTTGATGAGAAACTCGCGAAAAGTTGGGCATTTTACATATATTTCCGAAATAAATGCGATGTTAATGACGCCTCTGAATCAGGCATTTGACTAATTTCGGTGCATTTAGTTCCCCAAAATGGCTGCCGCAGTCAGCGCCTAGCTTAATCCTGAAACGGAGATGATCGATGAATTTTGAAATGACCGCTGCCCAGCAGGAGATCGTCCGCCAGGTACGCGCGCTCTGCGCTAACTTCCCCGACGAGTACTGGCGCGAGCGCGATCGTAAGGCGGAGTTTCCCCACGACTTCTATGCGGCGGTAGCCAAGGCCGGTTACCTCGGCGTAGCGATTCCCGAGGAGTATGGCGGCAGCGGACTCGGCATCACCGAGGCGGCGCTCGTGATGCGAGAAGTGGCGGCATCGGGCGCCGCAATGTCAGGTGCGAGCGCGATCCATCTTTCGATCTTCGGCGTGAGCCCGCTCGTCTTCCATGGCAACGAGGAGCAGAAAAAGCGCTACCTGCCAAAGGTCATCAGCGGTGAGATGCACGTCGCGTTCGCCGTGACCGAGCCTGACGCCGGCAACGACATTACGCACATCAAGACCGCGGCGCGGCGCGAGGGCGATTGCTACCTCATCAACGGCCGCAAGGTGTTCACCACGAAGGCGCGCGAGGCATCCAAGATGCTCCTGCTCACGCGCACGACCCCGTTTGAGCAGGTTTCCAAGAAGACTGACGGCATGAGCCTCTTCTTTGCCGACCTCGATCCCGCCGCCGTCGAGGTGCGTGAGCTCGAAAAACTTGGGCGGGCCGCGGTCGACACGAACATGCTCTTCATCGACAACTTGCGCGCATCGGCTGACGACCTGATCGGCAAAGAGGGACGCGGCTTCCACTGCCTGCTCGACGGTCTAAATCCCGAGCGCATCCTGGTCGCCGCAGAGGGCATCGGAATCGGCCGCGCCGCGCTCGCGCGCGCGGTGCGATACGCCAACGAACGCGTCGTATTCGGCCGGCCAATCGGCCAGAACCAAGCGATCGCACATCCTCTAGCCGACGTTTATGCGAAGCTCGAAGCGGCAGAGCTGATGATGCTCAAGGCTGCGTGGCTGTTCGACAATCGTAAGCCGTGCGGCCCGGAGGCGAATATCGCGAAGCTTCGCGCCGCCGAGGCCGGCTTCGAAGCATGCGATCGCGCCGTACAAACTCTTGGCGGCTACGGATACATCAGAGACTATGATGTCGAGCGCTACTTCCGCGAATGCAGGCTCCTGAAGATCGCCCCCGTGTCGCAGGAGATGGTGCTCAATTCCATCTCGGAGCACGTGCTGGGGCTGCCGCGATCCTACTGAGAGGAAGATGAGACGGGGCACCACGATCGTTCTGATTGTCGCCGTGGCCTTCGGTTTGTATGTACTTTTTTCATTACTGAATGCCGAGCCGGTGAGAGTGATGAGCCGGCTTGATCGCTCAGGTGATCTTGTGTCGGTGACAGGCGAGCTTTCCAACACCGGAGATGCGTCGGGTCCGGTGACGGTCGAGGTCCGCTACTACAATGAGTCGGGGGCAACAATCGCCAAGGATACGATGAATTTGAACGCTTTGGCGAAAGGGTCAAGCGAGCGCTTTCAAAGCCCGTTGCGGAGCCTGCCGGGAGTGTCGAGCTACTCGATTTATCTCAATCACGGACGCAATCCCTACGGAAACTGAACAAAAAGTATTGAAGAAACAAGGGCAAGATGCTACCAGTAGTTTTCTCGGGGGGCCAAATTGAAGATTTTCGTGCGTTGTAGCGTCCACTCTTAACTAGCAGGCAGATCGGTTGAGCGGTTGTTCGCGCTACCGCGCGTACACTCAGCACCGTTATTGCCATTGAGTTGCATGGATGGTACTAACTGTAGAAGTCGGGTTTTTCACCAGTCAGGCATTTAGAATAGGACGCAGTCCGGTCCTTGGAGTTTAAAGTCAGGGGTCGTAAAGGATTATGCCGATGGCACGTCCCAAAGAACGCACGTTTGGCCAGGTGATTCGAGAGCGGCGCCGCCAGCTCGATCTCACGCAAGAAGAGGTCGCCCGCCGCATCCGCACGTCAACGCCCTATGTCGGTCATCTTGAATCCGGCAAACGTCATCCGTCCGACAAGATCGTAACCCGCCTCGCCGAAGTTCTCGGCTTGGACCGGCGTGAAGTCTTCTTTCTCGCCAATCCGCGCGCACAAGCCCTGCTTACGCCGGAGCCCGAGACTTCTTCGCGTTCGGCCTGGGACGACTTCAGGAAAAACGATCAGCTTCGCCGGCTGCATCACATAACCGAAGAGGAGATGGAGATGCTCGGCCGTGTAGCGCTGCTCGGCGAAGTGAAATCGCCCCGCGATTTCATCTACATCCTGAACACCGTGCGCCACGCGGTCGGCCGCTAGACGGCCGCCGCGCACCGCTTCGCGGTCTTTAGAAACCACGCCCACGCGTTTCGTACGTGGGCGTGTGTTTAATTCCGCCCCGGCGCCGATGCTGGCGCGTGAAGGCCTTCCGCCTAGCGATGAGCGCATCAGTTGCTTCACGCCGAATCGCAGATCGCCGCGTTCCGCGTCCCGAGCGCTACACGATCGTCGCGCTCTTCTTTCTCAGCACCGCCCTCTGTTACATCGACCGCGTCAGTATCTCGGTCGCGATCATTGCGCTCGCCGAGGAGTTTCACTTCGACGCTGCCGCCCAGGGCATTGTCCTGTCGGCGTTTTTCTGGGGCTACTTGTGGCCGCAGCTTTTGGGCGGCTGGATGGCGGATCGCTTCGGCGGCCATCGCGTGCTCGCCTTTGGCGTCGCGGTCTGGTCGCTCGCGACGCTGCTGACTCCTCCCGCGGCCGCGTTTTCACTCGCGGCGCTGCTCGCGGCCCGCGTCGCGCTCGGACTTGGCGAGGGCGTCAATTTTCCCGCCATCCATAGCCTCACCGCGCGCTGGACGCTGCCCACTGAGCGCGCGCGGGTAATCGCGCTCAACTTCAGCGGCATGTATGTCGGCACCGTGCTTGCGCTGACTGCTGCCCCCACGATCATCCTGCACCTCGGATGGCCGGCGGTTTTCTACATTTCCGGCGGCGCGGGCGCAATCTGGGTCGGTGCCTGGCTGGCGCGCGCCGCAGCCTCGCCGGAAGGCTCGCGCCGCGTGACGCCGGCGGAGCTTACGCTCATCGTAGACAATCGCGCGGCCGACGCGCGCGCATCTTGGGTTCCATGGGCGCGCATGATACGCGAGCCCGCCGTCTGGGCAATCGTGATCGCGCACTTCTGCAGCAACTTCGGCTTCAACATACTACTGCTCTGGCTCCCGACTTACCTGAAGCACACGTTCGGGCTGACGCTCGAGCGCGTTGGCTTCTACTCACTGATTCCGTGGATTGCGACCTTCGTGGCGATCAACCTGAGCGGATGGACGTCGGACTGGATGCTCGCGCGCGGCTTCAGTTGCACGTTCGTGCGCAAGCTGATGCAGGGACTGGCGTTCTCAATTGGCGCGCTGCCGCTGATCGTGATCCCCACGGTGCATTCGCCCGGCGCGGCTGTCGCGCTCGTTACGCTGTCGGCATCTGCCAACGGACTCAGTCAATCGGCATACGGCGTAAACCATCTGGATATCGGACCGTCGTACGCCGGGATCCTGATGGGGCTCTCGAATACGATCGCGACCATACCCGGGATCGCAGGCGTCGCCGCCGCGGGGCTGATCGTGCAGCTCACGCGCTCGTTCGCGGGCGTTTTCTATATGATCGCCGCTGTCTATGCGCTCGGGCTCGTCGGATATCTGACTTGGGGCAGCGGCGAGCGCAAGCTCTGATTAAACTGCTTGGCAAGACTTGAACGGCGCGGCGGAGTTTTTTTGGGCTGGCAATCGAGAGGGCACGCGGGCTATTACGGTCGTAGCTCGCAAGGAGTTGCTGCCCCCGATGGAGAACACCAAGACGCTTTCGCCCTATCGCTGGGTAATCGAGGTGCTGCTGTTCCTGCTGCTCTTCAGCCAGACGCTCACCTGGCTTGCACCGGCGCCGATTCTCGCGCCGATCATCAAATCGCTCGGTATCAAGCTCGGCCAGGCCGGCCTCATCATTTCGGTGATCGCGCTTTTGATCTCGATCTTCTCGATGCTCGGCGCGCTTATCGCAGGAAAACTCGGAGCGCTCAGGTCGCTCATCATCGGCATATGGCTGCTGGGCTTGGGGCAAATCGCGAGTGGATTTACCACCACCTTTTCCGGCCTCCTCTTATGCCGAATTATCGAGGGCGTCGGCTTCGGCGTCGTAATCGCCCCGCCCGGCACCCTCACGATGCAATGGTTCGGCGAGCATGAATGGCCCTACATCAACATGATCAACGCGCTCTGCTCGTACGTTGGTCTCTTTGCGGTGTACGCGATGACCGCACATATTTTCTTCGCCCTCGGCTCTTCGTGGCAGCGAGTTCTGTTCTGGTACGGTATCGCGGTTTGCTTAATCGCGCTGGCATGGACGATCTTGGGCCGCGAGCATCATTCGGCGAACGAAGCCGCGACAGCGGACGTCGAGGTGGAGGCGCAGGGTTCGGCGCTTAGCGAAGTCGCCAAGATGCGCGACGTGTTACTGATCGCGATCGGGCTCTTCGGCGGCATGTGGGTGTTCCAACTCTACACGGCGTTTCTGCCGCAATACTTTCACGACGTCCGCGGCATGGGCCTCACCGAGGCGGCATCGATGACCGCCGTGCTTCCGCTCACCGGTATCTTCGCCTCAGCCGGCGGTGGGATCGGCACCGGCTTGACAGGACTCCGCAAGCCGTTCACGTGGCCGATCGCGATTTCCACTCTCCTCGGATGCGCGGGCGCGATTGTCTTTACCGCGCCATCGATAATCCGGTTCTCGCTGGTGCTGGTTGGAATCGGCGCGGCCGGTTCGCTCGCCGCGATTACCACGCTGCTGATGGAATTGCCGGGCATGACTCCCGCGAAGATGGGTGCCGGCCTCGCCTTCGTCTGGTCTGTAGGTTACGCAGGCGCCTTTGTCGCGCCATTCCTCGGCGGCGCACTCGCGGCGCGTATCGGGCTGACGCCCGTGATGCTCGGCTTCCTGGTCTTCCAGTTCCTGCCGATCGTAGCGATGTACATGCTGCCCGAAACCGGGCCGAATCGCGCGCGCTATACGATTGGCGCCGAGGCAGCGCCCGCGACGGCCTTTGCAGCCGAGTCACGGTCGATCGCGCGCGACGACGCTTGACCGTCGGCTGCGCAGTGCGATAGCCGGATCGCGTGCTCATATTCGCGATCACAGTCGTCGCCCTCAGTTGCTGTCTTCACGATGCCATGGTGGATGCCGCGAACCTGGTATCGCGCCCTGCTCTATCTTAATCACGAGCCCAACGCATTCCACGGTGGCTCAACTCACTCGGTGCGTGGACCAGCTCGCGCGGCATCGGACCGTCGTTCATGGTCATGCTCGAAACCATCGGCCGCAAGACGGGCAGAACACTCACCCTGCCGATGGTCGTGGCCACATTCGAGGGCGAGCGCTACATCGTCTCGATGCTCGGCGAGAATTCGGCCTGGATCCGCAACATGCGCGCGGCCAACAACGAAGCCGTCCTGCGCTTTGGCAGCCCGAGCGCCTGCGTCTGGTCGATGTTCCACTTGCCGAGCGCCCACCGATCCTGCGCGTGTATCTGAACCGAGCGCCGGGCGCGCGCCCGCACTTCGACATCGACCTCGATGCACCGCTCGAAGATTTCGCGCGCATCGCGCCTCGCTACCCCGTGTTTCGCGTGGTACCCGCTGCAGGAGCCCGCGCGGTAAGTTGCTACTGGGCGAGAGGCGCGAGCTTCATTAGCTCTTTGTGCAGCAGGCCGTTGTCCGCGACCATCCCCTTGAGCTTAACGTTGCGCCGGTTGAAGCGCAGCGGCTTGCCATCGATATCGGTTACCGTTCCGCCCGCGATCTCAATCAGTGCCGCACCTGATGCGACATCCCATTCGCTCTTGGGCGAGCGCGTGAAGGTGGCGTCGGCCTTGCCGACCGCTACCATCGCGAGCTTGTAGGCAACGCTGCCGGTCGGACTCACGCGCAGGATACCCTTGAACGGCTCCCATTCGCCGCGCGCGGTTTCGCTGCGGCTCGCGAGCACCTTCGCGCCTTTGAGTGAGCGCTTGCGTGAGACTGAGGTGGCCCGCGTGTTGAGATGACACCCTGCCCCACGCGCACCCCAGATCAACTCGCGCCGAATCGGATTGTAGGTGACGCCGAGCACCGGCTCGCCGTCCTCGACGAGCGCGATTGCGACGACGAACTCCGGGATGCCTTTGATGAACTCCTTGGTGCCGTCGAGTGGATCGACAATCCAGACGCGCGAGCATTTGAGTCGCGCCGCGCTATCAACCGTCTCTTCCGAGAGCCATCCGTAGTGGGGAAACGCTGTGTGCAGAAAGCCCTTGAGCGCGCGATCGGCCTCGAGATCGGCCTGCGTAACTGGGTTGTCCTTTCCTTTCGAGCCGATCTCGTAGCCGCCGCGATGGTAATACTTGCGCAGCATTTTGCCCGCGCCCAGCGCCGCCTTCTTGGCAAGGTCCAGCTCGCGCGTGAAATCTCGCGGCGCAGACGTCGGCCTTTTCACCTTCCGTATCGCGCCGACGCGACGCGCCGATGAAGACTCTTCCATCTGACTCCTTAGCTCAGGTCTCGCCCTTCCGCCTTTTTTGCCGGCGGACTCTTTCATAGGAGTCGGCCAGCAATTGCATCATCTCGTCGCGCTTCTCATAGAGGCGGCGCAGCTTGCGCGGTCTTCGCCGAGCCAGGGCGTAAGCGGTAATCAGCGGCAGCGCGACGGTGCTATCGACGTAACATACTACCGAATCAGGCAGCTGGTTGGGATCGATCTTGCCCCAACTCACTGCTTCGGATGGCGTCGCACCCGAAAGCCCGCCAGTATCAGGACGGGCGTCGGTCACTTGGAGAAAATAGTCGTGGCCTTTCTCCGCAACGCCCATCACTTCCTGGATTTGAGGCTCGGTCTGCAGCACGAAGTTCTTGGGTGAGCCGCCGCCGAGGATAAACACGGCGCTCCTGCCGCCCGACTTCTTCGCTGCATAGACGATCGACGCCGTCTCGTTGACGTCGGCCAGCGGATCGATGCGGAGCTGATAACCCTCGACTTCGAGCAGCGCGAGGTTCATTCCGATCGACGAATCACCTGGCGACGAGGTGTAGATCGGCATCCCATGACGATATGCCGCGGCGAGTAGAGATCGGCGATTGAGCTTGAGCACTTTCTCGCGCTGCGCAACATAACGTCCTGCACGATAGTGAAATTCCGCAGTGCTCATCGGATGCTGAAATTCGTCGGCACGCGCGAGCTCGCGAAAAAACGAATCCGTCGAGAGCAATACTCGATAGTCGAAGAAAATATCGTAGATGCGCACGACGCCCGCGTCGCGCAGCGCAACGTCGTCGGCGTCAGCCGAGCCCTGGAACATCTTAAGGCCGATACCGAAGTGCGTGTCGTGATAAAGATTGGCGCCCGTCGAAACCATCCAATCGACGAAGCCGTTTTCGATAAGCGGAATCAGGCATGACATGCCAAGTCCCGCGGGCGTGAGCGCTCCCGTTACACTGATGCCGATCGTCACGTCCGGCTCGAGCATCTTCTCCGTGAACAAGCGGCAGGCATCGCGCAGCCGGCGCCCATTGTAGGCAAGAAATGCGGTGTCAATAAGCTCAGCGGCCGTCATCTTGCCAGTGACTGCCTGCGGGTTGATCTGTGCGCCGGTAAGTCCTGGCGCCTTGCCCTTCTTTGCCATCGTATACTCCCAAGATTCGCGCGCCGCCCCGCAACACGCGCGCCGCCGAAATCCTAGTCAGCCGCCTGTAACGAATCTACGTCGGCCTGTTTGCCGTTCAGTGATCGTGAACCTAATATGGCTGCATCCGGGACGGAAACCCGATGTCAGTAATCGCGATCAACCAACAGCTCGGTAGCGGCGGAGCTGAGCTCGGTCAGCTCACCGCCGCAAAGCTCGGCTACAGATGCCTGCTCGGCGAACAGCTCATCGCGGCGACTGCCGAGCAATTTGGCGTAAGCCCCGACCAGATGCGCATTTTCGACATCCATACTCCCCATTTCTGGGAACGCAGCAAGACCGAGATGCCGCGTTACGTCGCGTTCTTCCGCTCGATGCTGCTTAAGGAGCTGGCGCGTGAGCGCACGATCGTCGTCGGCCGCTCTGTTGCGTTCATGGTACCGGCGTCGCGATGCGTGCTGAGGGTCCGCGTCGTGGCGCCAATCGGCTACCGGATCGCAAAGGTCGCGGTCGAGGAAAAGATGACTCCCGCAGCCGCCGACAAGCATACCCGCGACTACGATACCGAGGTGAAGGCGCGGATTCAGAGCCTCTACAACCTCGACATCGATGACGCCGCGAACTACGACCTCGTCATGCGGACTGCCAACCATCCCGTCGATGCAATGGTCGAGATGCTCGGGGCCGCCGCCTTGTCGCTGGACGCTGCGGCCGACGAAACGGCTCGCCGGCAGCTCTGCGACGCATCGCTGGCGGCCCAGGTCCATGCAGCGCTCTTCGCGCATCCGAAGATTCGCGACGCGCAGATCGAGGTGGGATGCAAAGAAGGATGCGTTCGCATCAGCGGCCCCGGTCTAGTTCCACCCTGGGATCAACTCGTGGCGGAGGTCGCACGGTCCGTTGAGGGCGTGGTCAAGATCGACGTCGGCGCCGACGCGGCTGTTATCCCGGATCCGCCCGGCTGACGTATCGCGCCGCGATTACCTGCTTTGAATCCGCATGCTATCGTTCGCGCGTCACCTGGATGCGGGCGCTCATCATCTTCTTCGCTACCGGAATCTACACCGGTTATTCGCCGTACGCATCAGGCACGGCAGGCTCAATCGTCGGATTGATTCTCGCATGGTTCGTCTTCTGGCCGCTCTGGGAGCGTGCGCCGGCGCTTTGCCTCGCGATCTTCGCGGTTGCGTTTGCGATCGCATGCTGGATTTCGGATGAAGCCGAACGAATCTTCGACGAGCATGACAGCTCGAAGATCGTAATCGATGAAGTGCTCGGCATGGTCTTCACGATGTTCGGCAATCCGATGACGTGGCCTTATTTACTGGCCGGCTTCCTCCTGTTCCGCCTGTTCGACATCGTGAAACCCTTCCCGGCCGGATACATCGACGCGCACCTCCGCAACGGTATTGGCGTGATGGTCGATGACTTGGCGGCGGCGCTCTATGCGAATATTGTGCTGCAGATCGTCGCGCGCATCCTCCATTAGCCCTCGCGCGCTTCGCTGAAGGAGTCTCCGATGATTCAGAAGGCGGTAATTCTCTCGACTGGCGACGAAATCACGAGCGGCAAGGTGGTGGATACCAACGCCAATTTCCTCGCCGAGAAGCTCGCCGAAAACGGCATCGACCTCGTCTCCGTGATTACAGTCGGCGACGTGCCGGAACGTCTCGAATGGGCATGGAAGACCGCAATTACCTTGAGTGACATCGTGATTTCCACTGGAGGTATCGGTCCAACGGCTGATGACCTGACGACCGAGACCGTCGCGCGCCTCGCGGGCCGGAAGCTTCGGCAGGACGATGCGACGGTCGAGCACATCAAGCGCCTGTTCGCGACGATCAACCGCGTGATGCCGGAGAATAACCTGAAGCAGGCGCTCTTTCCCGAGGGCGCAGAGATCGTCCCCAATCCTCTCGGCACGGCGCCGGGCTTTCGCCTGCCCGTGACGCACGACGGTCACAGCTCGCAACTGATCGTGCTGCCCGGCGTGCCGCGGGAGATGAAGCCGATGATGGAGAACACCGTCATCCCCTGGATTCGCGCGAATCGTGGGCGTGACACGGTCTTCGCGGTGCGCATCTTCCAGACTTTCGGCATCAGCGAGTCGGCGCTCGACGAAGCGGTTGCAGGGTTGATCAAGCCCGAAGAGGCACGTGTCTCGTTCCGCGCCAGCTTTCCGCAAATCTCATTGCGCATCCTGGTTGAAGGAAAGCCGGGCGCCGCTGAGCACAAGCTGGAGGAACTAGCGGAGCGAGTGCGAGGAAGAATCTCGCAGTACTGCTACGCGGAGGGTGAGACTTCGATGGAGGAAGTGGTTGGCAGGCTGCTCACCGAAAAGAATCTCACGCTCGCGATCGCCGAGTCATGCACGGGAGGACTCGTCGGCCATCGCATCACAAACATTCCCGGAAGCTCGAAGTTCCTGCTCGGCGACCTGGTTACTTATTCAAACCAAATGAAGGTGGATCTGCTGGGCGTCTCCGCCGCCACGCTCGAGAAGTTCGGGGCGGTGAGCGAGGAGTGCGTGCGCGAGATGGCTTCAGGAGCGCGCCAGCGCGTGGGCGCGAGCGTCGCCGTTGCGACTTCAGGAGTCGCAGGACCTGACGGTGGCACGCCAGACAAGCCTGTCGGCACGGTCTGCATCGCACTCGATGCGAACGGCCTCAGCGAATCGCGGCGCTACCAGATGCGCGGAACGCGCGATTGGGTGAAGCTGCTGGCCTCGCAAGTCGCGCTCGACTGGATTCGTCGCCACGCTCTCGGCCTGCCGATTTCGGAATCCGCGACCTTCCGCCGCTGACCGAACCTCGGGCCGCGAGCGGCACGATGGTTAACCCTTTTTGGGGCAGGGTTGCCGAGCACGAGCAGTTCCTCGATTACACTAAGGCTGATGAAGACGGAATCTTCGTCGCCGAGATTCCATCGCTGCCCGGATGTATTTCGCCGGGTGCGAGTCGAAGTGAAGCGCTCAGCAACATCCGCGAGGCGATCGAGGCATACCTCGAAAGCCTAAAAACAGAACGGTGAGCCAGTCCCGCCCCAGGTTGACGAAGTCGAAGTAGAAGTCCTCGCGTGAGCGCGCTTCCTGGCGTCTCAGGAGGCGAGATTGCGCGTCGCTACTCAGTAAGCTGCGAATCCTGGCTGGATTGGAGACCTTGCGCGGTCTCTGACACCGATTCGCAATGAAGCGGCCCGCCAACGCGAAAGGTACCGTCGACCGCGAGCGGACCATTTACAGTTAACGGTCCTCCGACAGACATGCCACCGGGGACCAGTTGCCCGGCGGAGCCGGGCGTCTCGCCTCTTGGCAAGGTCGTTTCGACCGGACCGCCGACAATAATCTTGCGCGCCATCACTGGGCCGTGAATGGTCGCCGGACCGCCCACACTTAGTGAGCCTTGAACAATTAGGGGCCCATCGATCGAGGCGGGACCGCCGATGCAGCTAGCGCCGTTGCCGCACAAGAGCGAGCAGGACGGCGTGAACACGATCGGTGCTAAGAACGCGGCGAGCGCTGTCTTGCGCGGCATTGAACGCATCCTCGACGCGATCATCGTTTTCATTTCAGCGGCAGGCCGAGCGCATGCTGAAGTTCGCTGAAGCCAAAAATATTGCGCTCGGGAGGCGCGCTCTGTGCGGACGCAACAACCGGCGTTTCGTGAGCTTTCTCGCAAATCAGCGGACCGTTCACCGTGAGCTCGCCGTCAACATCGAGTGAGCCGCGCACCTTGAGCGGACCGTGTACCGTCGTCGCGGTTGCGAACTGGCGACCGTCCGCGCCCACATGCTCGTTGTGTGGCAGCGTCGCGACCATCGGGCCGTTGACGTTGATTTTGTGTGCGCGAACCTCGCCGTGAATTACCGCGGGACCGTCGACAATTAGCGCGCCCCGCACCGATAGAGGACCGTTAACGAAACTGCCGCCGTTGATGTACTGCGGATCGGCAAACGCGCTTCCCCGTCGGCCGCATCCCCAGCCGATCGCCGTCGCGATCAGAATCACTACGATTACTCGGCGCATGATGGCTCCCTAGCGGACCCGAGCATAGTTGATGACGTCGGTGCCGGTGCCAGTGAGCTCGAGCTGGCCATCGCCCGCCGCGCATCGCACCGGATTCGCGGCGGTCGAGTCGGTGCAGAGCACAACGTTGGTGTCGCCGGAGAAGCATCTGTCCTTGAGCGTCGCCACGCCCTGCGCGAGCTGCACGCGGCCCGCGCAGGCGGCATTCAACGCAGTCACCTTGACGTCGCCAAAGAAGCTGTTGGCCGACACGTTGCCGCTGGCGAAAACGCCGGGATGCTCGCCGGGGCCGTGCATGGGCGGGGGAACCGGTCCGTGATGGCATCCCGCGGCCGTAAGGAGCGCGATCGTAGCCGCTATTACGACTTCTGCGCGCATCTGGGGTCAGCTCGCGTGTTTGATTTCGCCGTTGGCTACCGCGTTTGCAGCCGAGGTGAAGATGTCCATTGGTGCGAGCGGCGGACGGCGGCGCGCCTTCAGATCGGCGAGTTCGGCCTGGGCTTTGGCCTCGGCGTTGCGGCGGCGGATTTCCTCGAGTTTCTCGCCCAGTTCTGAATCCGCGATCTCGTGATTGGCGCCGGCCTGCGCGAGCGTCCGCTGGATCGATTCGCGAACTTCCTCGAGCGCGCGCACATCGTCATCGTCGTAGGCGAGCTGCTCGAGCGCGTGCTGAATGCGGACTCGCGCCTGCGCGTTGCGAAGCCGCGCCACCATCTGGACCTTCTCCACCTTGAGCTTCTCGATTTCGCCCTTGAACGAGACCAGGTTCTTCTTGGCGTCTTCGGCCTCGCGCGTAAGCTGCGTCAGCTCTTCGCGGAGCCGCTCGCAATCCGACTCGAGCACGTGCTTGCGCTGGATCAAAATCAGCGCGCACTGATCCTCGTTCATGTCGGCGGCCTGCCCGGCTTCCTCGTCGACTTCCTTCATCTCGGCAAGCTTCGACTTGAGCTCGCGCTCGAGCTTGCTGCGCATGTAGATGACGCCGGCGGCCGCGCTCTTGAGCTGCTGATAGCGGCGCAGACGATCGTTGATCGCGGACTCGTACACCGCCTCTGGATCCCGCGCCTCGCGCGCCTTGATCCAGCGGGTCAACTTGCCACTGATCAATTTGAAGAAACGGCTGAGAATCATGACACTGCCTCCGATTAAACCAATTGTTACTACAGTCATCTAATTGCCCTCGTTGCGGGGCGGCAGACCGACGTCGGCGAGCGTGATGCCGAGCTCGCGCATCTTCTGCTGAAAGCTCTGCCTGTACATCCCGATTCGTTCGGCGGCTCGCGAGATGTTGCCGCCGGTCGCGCGTAGCGCGCGGATGAAGAACTCGCGCTCCCAGTCACCGACGAATTTGTCCTTGGCCTCGCGGAAAGTAAGTGTCTCATCGCCGTCGTCGGAACCGAGCGGCAGGTGATTTGTCATCGGCGCCGGCGCGTGATCACCCTCGGGATCGGATCCGGAGAACAAATCCTCGGGTGAAATTTCCTCTCCGCTTGCGAGAATGACCGCCTGCTCGATCGCGGCCTTGAGCGAACGCGCGTTGCCTTTCCACGGCCGCTCGAGGC
>JASHPB010000184.1 GCA_030038355.1 Candidatus Binataceae bacterium | reverse complement strand
ATCCCGCGGGTCTTGGTCGTCCCCGGGTTTGAAAGCGAATGGCGTGTGGATGCAGTAGAGATCGGCATAGTCGAGTTGCAGTCTTCTGAGACTTGCCTCGAAGGCGGGCTTAACGCGTTCGGGACGATGATTGGTGTTCCAGAGCTTGGTACCTATAAAAACGTCCTTTCGTTTGACCTTGCCCTCCTGGAACACCGCCGCCATCGCCTCGCCAACCTGCTCTTCGTTTTTGTACCGCTCTGCGCAGTCGAATTGACGGAAGCCCACCTCCAGAGAGAGCTTAACGGCATCTTTTGTGGCGGTCGGATCGGGAATCAGCGTCCCAAACCCGAGCGCCGGAATCTCATCGGCGCCGTTATTGAGCGATATCTTTGTATAGCGAAGGCCATCGGTGTCACTCATAAAACTTCCACCTCCGTAGAAATCGAGTTCCGTTTGCATTCAAGGACCTCTTTTGAGCGAGGCTAACCAACCGACAATTCCACCAGACTGGCGGTTTGTACTACCGGCTCAGTTTTATTTCCAATTGCCTGCGTGTTGCGAATTCGATCAAGGGTTATTGTGCCAGCGCCAAGTTGCACTGGATGCCGAACTGTTGCTCGCGCCGTGAAGCAAACTACCAGCATCGCTCAGCGATCGCCCTCGAGCCTTGCGTCCACGGTCGCTCAAGCGGATAGGCGGGCTCGTTTATAGCCCGCCGAGTCGTCGGGAGACTTTGCCCGCGTGGTTGGATGACGCGCGATACCAAAGGGTTACATCGAGCTCTGGCGTAAGCGACCCCGAGTTGCAGGATTTTGATTGTCGTGACTCGCAAGAGCCGCATCGATGTGTGCTACATCGAGCCGAGGAAGGGATCAGCACCGAGTCAGGCACAACTCACTTGTTAGACAGGCATCCCGGACTGCTTCGCAGAGCAGCATCGGCAGCGGATAGGGTACCGTGCAGCCGCATGCCCTCCGAGCGTGATATTGACCCGGCGCGCGCGCACTGTTAGCAAGGAAGGATTATGCCGCATATTCCAGTCCATCCTTCAGCGCAGAAGCGCCATCGACAGAGCCTGAAGCGAGCGGAGCGCAACCGCGCCGTCAAAACTCACGCCCGTTCGGCCGCAAAATCCACGCAGGTCGCCATCGAATCGGGCGACGAAGCCAAGGCGCGCGCCGAGCTTAAAATCGCGACCAAGGTACTTTACAAAGCCGCGAGTTCCGGCACGATGCATCGCAACACGGTGCGTCGCAAAGTCGCACGCCTCTCCGCGAGCCTGCATCGGAAGTTCGCCAAGCCGGCGAGCTAACAGTTTAAAGGCCACGAATTTAACCTGATACTTGAATTTTGAATGGAGCAGCGTGCTTGGCGCGCGCGGCTCATTCATTTTCGGCCGTCATCAACTCGAGCACGAGTCCGGTCAGCGCCTCGCCCCGCTCCTTCAGCTCGCCGTTCTTGAATTCCGCGTCGATTCTGCACGCGCGCCAGTAGGCGCGCTCGATTGCCCTGAGCCCGAGCCGGCGCGCGCCCTCGATTGCACGCATGGCGAGTCCGCTTTGCGGCGGGAGCCCGAGCGCGGCCGCGATCTCGCGGGTCGAGTGGCGGGCGCTGGACATTGTCGCCGCGATCATCATGCGGCGCATCAATGGAATCAGCTCTACCGCGAGCAACTCGAAGGCGTCGCGTCCGAGCGCCAGTGATCTTTCAAGCTGCGCGAGCGCCATCGCGGGGCGGCCGCCCGAGATGCTCTCGGCCAGCTCAAACGCCTCCGGCACGCGGCGCGCGCCCTGCTCGTCGAGGTCGGCGGCGCCAATAGGTTTGTCAGCGGGTGCGAAGATCGCCGCCTTGCCGATCGAGTTCGCGATGGCGGCAAGGTCGGCAGCGTGGCGCGTGATAAGCAGGTCGACGGCGTTGGGCGCAAGCTTGAGCCCGGCGGAACGGGCGAAGGCTTGCACGTATTGGTCGAGCTGATTATCGAACGGCCGCGTGCAGTTGATGAGCAGGCCGTCTTTTTCCGCCGCGCGTCGAATCTTCGCCGCGGCGCTATCACGTTCGTAGAGCAGAGCAAGATAGCTCGGCCCACGTGCCTTTGAGATCATATCCGCGAGCGCGGATTCATCGGCGCCCGAGCCGCGCCGCGATTCCTCCGCCAAGTCTGGCGCTTCGTCGTCCTCGGCCTTCTCGCGGCGCGAGCGGAGCACGCGGCACGCGATCATTCGCCGCGGCGCGAACAGGTCCTGCCCACGCATTTCATTGATCAGCTCGCCATAGTCGTCGCCCGATCCAATCTGAAACGACAGATACTTGAAGCCTTCGCCCGCAAGACGACGCGCGATCGAGTCGAGCACGTATTCGCGCAAGAAGGGATGCGGCCCGGCGATGACAATCACCGGCGGCAGTGCGCGCGCGGAAGCGTTGGAACGAAGAAAGGCAAGCGCGTTCTCGGCCGGCATCGTCGCGCCGTCAGAAGCCCTCGGCCATCTCAGCGTAGAGGTTCTTCGCCGCCTGCTGCATCATCTGCTCACGCGCGGCTGCAGTCTGCGTCTGCGCGACCTGGATATCCTGCATCTGGGCGATGTCCGAGCCGCGCAGATTCTGCTGTTGGAAGGTCGGCGTGGTGGTGACGACGGTCTGCGCGACGATCTGCGCGCTTTGATCGTTATTGATACCGTGCGCCTCCCAGATGATCTTGTCTTGCTTCACATCTTTGAGCTGGGCGGTCAGCGAGATCGATTGGCCGTAGATCGTCGGCTCGAGAACCGAGTTGTACCCGGTCGGCAGCGTGTACATGGATTCGATAGCGCCGCTCAGGATAAGGTCAGCCTGCGACGGGCTGTCGACCTCCTGCAGCCGATCGTGCATGGCGATTTCGTCCTTGATGTAACGCATCAACTCGTCATTCGCGCCAGTGAAGCGTGTGGCGTTGCCGAATTTCTGCACGTAGATTGTCTTGGCGTTAGGCGGTAGCGCGTCGCCGGATGCCGCAAGGTGATAGCCGCATCCGCCGAGCGCGATCGCCAGACCGGCGGCGGCAACTGGGGCAAACAAATCACTCAGCCTTCGCATCGCTGCGTTCATCGCCTTTATTCCTCAGGTTCAACTGTCCCGCAATCTCATCGAGTACCCCGTTGACAAAGCGACCCGATCCCTGGTCGCCGTACGCCTTGGCCAGTTCGATTGCCTCATCGATCGTGACGCGAGCGGGAATATCGTCCATGTAGAGCAGCTCGTAGAGCCCAAGCCGCAGGATACTGTGATCGACGCGAGAGAGCCGTTTGATCGACCAGTGTTCGAGCGAATCGGCGATATACTTGTCGAGCGAGGACTGCTCTTTGCGCACGCCTTCGACCAGGCGCACGGCGAACTTGCGCGCCGTTTCCTCGGCGGAAAAGTTCTCGAAGAACAGCACCAACTCGTCGTTGGTGGCGCCGCCGCAGATGTCGATCCGATAGAGCGCCTTGAGCGCGACCTCGCGGCCGAGATGCCTAAGCCCCATATCGCACCGCGCCTAACTCAGGTTATCAGCTTGAGGTCGGAAAAGAGGTGACCGAGTTTTTCTTTCTTGGTTTTCAGGTAGTGGATATTGCCGGAGTGTGGCGCGACCTCGATCGGCACGCGGACTACGTTGACGCCGTACCCTTTGAGACTCTCAATCTTGTGCGGATTGTTGGTGAGGAGCCGCACTTCACCGACGCCCAGATCGCGCAGAATCTGCGCGCCGATTCCGTAGTCGCGCTGATCCTCCTCAAAGCCGAGATGCAGGTTGGCTTCGACCGTATCTAGCCCCGTGTCCTGCAACGCATAGGCGCGAATCTTGTTGCCGAGCCCGATTCCGCGGCCTTCCTGATGCAGATAGATAATCACGCCCGCGTCCGCGGCCATGATTCGATCGATCGCCTCCTGCAACTGCTCGCCGCAATCGCAGCGTGCGCTCGAGAAGACGTCGCCCGTGAGACACTCCGAATGAAGCCGTACGAGTGCCGGACGTCCGCCGCCGACATTGCCCTTGATCAAGGTCAGATGCTCGCGGCCATCGACGATATTCCTGTAGACAACCGCCTGCAGACCGCTGCCGGCGGCGGTCGGAAAGTCAACCTCCGACACGCGCTGCACAAGGACTTCATTGGTCAGGCGATAGGAAACCAGGTCCTTGATGAAGCAGAGCGGCATCGAGTGACGCCTCGCAAACTCAATCAAATCGGGAAGTCGCGCCGCTTCGCCGTCTTCGCGCAGGATCGTGCAAAGTGCGGCCGCCGGACGCATCCGCGCGGAGCGCACCAGGTCGACGGCGCCCTCGGCGCGTCCGATTCGCATCATCACGCCGCCATTCAGCGCCATCAGCGGGAGCACGTGGCCCGGCATCACGATGTCTTCGGGACCGAGGTGTTCGTTGGCGAGCACCGTGATCGTGCGCGAGCGGTCCGGCGTCGATATTCCGGTCGATACGCCCTCGCGAGCCTCGACCAGCGCGCCCGCCTGCTCGGTGAAGTCGCCATTGTCGGTCGAAGCGCCGAGCGGGATGCCGAGCTCGCGAAAGCGCTTGTCGGTGAGCGCCACAGATACCAATCCGCGCGCCTCACGCACCATGAAATTTACATCGTTGGGCGTGACGCGCTCCGCCGCCATCACGAGGTCGCCTTCGGCGTCCTCGCGCTCCTCGGCAATCATCACCACCATGCGGCCGTCGCGGATTTGATTGAAGGCTTCTTCGAGCATAGAGACCGGCATTGGACCAACCAGGCTCCAGATATTATCACCGCCCCGCCAAACCAAACCAGAGTTCGCAGCGCGCTCAGGATTCAGACGCGGCGCCGACCTGCCCGGCGTGGCCGCACGTCGGCCTCGAGCAGAAGGTCGGGGCCGACCCGCCTCACCGACACGTTGGCGACGGCGATCGAATCGCGCACGCGGGTGAAGCCGAGGCCATCGATGGCAGGACTTCCGGCGCCGATAATCCGCGGAGCGACGAAGAATGCGACCCGATCGACAATTCCGGCGGCAAGCGCCGAGGCTGCCGTGTGTGCGCCGCCTTCGATCAACACCTTGTTCCATCCGCGGCGGGCAAAATCAGCCATCAGCTCGGCGAGATCGATTTCACCTGCGCGGTCGGGCATCGCGAGCAACTCAACCCCCGGATTTCGATAGCGAAGTTTCGCTTGGTGCAGGTTCGCCTCCGTCGTCACAAGAACCGTCGGCGCTTTCGAGCGCATGAAAAACATCCGCGCCTTCGGCGAGATGCGAAGCTTGGCATCGAC
The DNA here is from genome assembly GCA_030038355.1 of Candidatus Binataceae bacterium. Taxonomy (GTDB): domain Bacteria; phylum Desulfobacterota; class Binatia; order Binatales; family Binataceae; genus JASHPB01. The sequence goes on along the minus strand of JASHPB010000184.1, from coordinate 10,757 downwards.
GATTACGCGTACCGGGTCACGGCCGCCTGGGGCGCGGCAGGTCAGGCGCGGGTTATCGGCAAGTACGGTTCCAGCGCCAACCAGGACGGCGTCGCATTCGCGGCGCCATCGATGAACGATCGCACGCGACTCTTCGGAGCTGATCCACTTCGAGTCGCCGCCTTCAGCCGCAATCCTGCCATCGAGCGACATGGCGAGCTTGAGCAATCCGAACGGGCGCTTTCGCGTCACGCGCGTGATGAAGCCCTCGTTGACGCGGCGCGCCTCGGCCTCAAGAACTCCGATCGTCGCCGCGATACCCGCTTTCTTGAGGATCGCGACGCCGCGTCCCCGCACGGGAGGGTAAGGATCGATCGTCGCGACGACAGTTCGCGCGATTCCCGCTTCGATTAGCGCTCGCGCGCACGGCGGCGTCTGCCCCTGATGCGCACACGGTTCGAACGAAACGTAGGCGGTCGCGCCGCGCGCATGGGCACCGGCCCGCTTCAGGGCCTCAACTTCCCCATGCGGTCTGCCGCCGGGTGCAGTCGCGCCACGCCCGACAACCTTGCCGCCGCGCACGATCACGCATCCGACGGCAGGATTCGGAGAGGTAAGTCCGACGCGTTCCTCGGCGAGGGCGAGAGCTTCGCGCATGAAACGCTGATCGATCGCCGCGGCTCGGGACATTAGCTCAGTTCGAGTGGTCGGATCTCTTGTCGCTTGCGCGGCCGCCCGCTTTCCGCTGGCGAATCAGGTCTTCGAGCTCGTGCATGAACTCGTCGATATCCTTGAACGAGCGGTAAACGGACGCGAACCGGACGTAGGCGACCTGGTCAATCTTGTGCAGCTCGTTCATCACGGCGCTGCCGATTACACTGCTTGGAATCTCGCGATCGCCCTGTTCCGCGAACATCGCCTCGATATTCGAAACCACTTTCTCGATCGTTTCGGTGGAGACGGGACGCTTTTCGCAAGCGCGCTTCATGCCCGCGATTATCTTGTTCCGATCGAACGGTTCACGGCGGCCGTCCTTCTTGACCACCGAGGGAACGGCCTCTTCGACCCGCTCATAGGTGGTGAAGCGCTTCTTGCACGAGGTGCACGAGCGGCGGCGCCGAATCATGCTCCCGTCGGCCGAGAGCCTTGAATCGACGACGCGGTTTCCGCGATGACGACAGAATGGACAGCGCATGACTAACGGCCCCGCGCTCGCGAAAGCGCCGTGCGGGTGGCCCCTGAAATGGAGGCGGCGGCTTCACGCCGCCGCCTCGCGGATCGCACATTTGCAACGGATGAGGCGAGCGCGCTCAGCTCTTGTGGGCCTCGATATAGGACACGACGTCCTTGACGGTGCGGATCTTCTCGGCGTCCTCGTCGGAGATCTCGATATTGAATTCCTCTTCGAGCGCCATCACGAGTTCGACGATATCGAGCGAGTCGGCGCCGAGGTCCTCGATAAAGGAGGCCTCCGAAGTAACCTCGTCGGTCGCCACACCGAGCTGCTCGGCGATTTTTTCGCGAATTTTGTTTTCGATGTCTTGAGCCATCGTGCTCAACTTCCTCCCGACGTCGCGGCATCAGGGCCGCCTCTTTTCCGCAATTCCCTTGTACCGCGAAAAAATCCTGTTCGGCCCGCGATCCGGGTGCGGGTGCAACAAGTACATTGGAGCGGCACGCTGGTCAATTGTGTCGCCAGCATAAGGGCTAAAAGCTGTCTACGCAAGTTTACCACATCCGCACGCCTTCGCCGCCGCTATGCCTTCGCCGGTGCAGCCAGAGATTCGCCGAGCGCCTTGAACGACGCCAGGTCCTCGAGCGGTCGCACGCGAATCGAGCGGTATGCGCGCCGCATCAGGCCCATCAGCACGCGGCCGCATCCGAATTCCACGGCGTCAGTTACGCCGCCCTGCGCGATGAGGGCCATCGTTTCTTCCCATCTGACGGGTGCGGTTATCTGATCGATCAAGAGCGGCACGACGCGCGCAGGATCGGTATTCGGCTGCGCGCTGACGTTAGCGATAACCTCGAACCTGAATTGGCCGATCTCGAGCGCCGCGAGAATGGGGCGCATACCGTCCTGCGCGGGTTTCATCAGCGGACAGTGAAAGGGCGCGCTGACTTTCAGCTCCACCGACATCGCCGCGCCGCTCTCCTTGGCGATTTCGAGCGCGCGGCGAACAGGCTCGGCATCGCCCGCGATCACGACCTGGCCGGGAGCGTTGAGATTCGCGGGAACCGCGAGCTTGCCGTCCTTGGTAACCGACTTGCAGATTTCCTTCACCTGAGCGAGCTCAAGGCCAATCAGCGCGGCCATCGCACCCCGCCCCGGCGGACACGCCTCCTGCATCAAGCGACCGCGCTCGCGAACGGCGCGGACCGCATCGGCGAAATCGAGCGCGCCGGCGGCGACCAGAGCGCTGTACTCGCCGAGGCTATGGCCCGCGGCAACTTCGGGCCGCTGAGGGAACTCCGCTTCGAACACGCGCATCGCGGCGATCGCGGCTGTCACCATCGCGGGTTGCGTGTTCGCCGTGAGCCGAAGCTCCTCCTCAGGACCTTCGAAACAAAGCTTGGAGAGCTTGAAGTCGAGCGCCTGATCGGCCTCCTCGAAAGTGCGGCGCGCGGGCTCGAAATTCTGCGCCAGCTCGGCGCCCATTCCGACGCGCTGAGCGCCTTGGCCGGGAAAAAGGTACGCGAATTTCATGGTGCGGAAGCCTCGCGAACTGCTGACACTGCTGCCGGTTAGTGTTTGATCGGCTGCGGTGGAACGGGATCGGCGTCCAGAGTCTCCTCGTGCTTCTCAGCCGAGGACACTTTGCCGTTCGTGGTCGATGTGGCGTCGGCAGCCGGCCGGACCTCGACGCCCGCTGCTGCGGAATCGCGCGCACCGCTGAGCTCGCCAGTCGCACGCGGCCGATGTTCGCCCTGCGCGAGGTCGGTATTCGAAGACTCCGGCGTCCGCGACGGATCTGGCACTTTCTGCACCTCCGCCGATTTCGCCGCCTCGCCTTCCTTCGGATGACGTTGCAGGCGCCCGCGCATCCTGCTGAACAGCGCGCGAATACCCTTGCCTCCAGCCTGCTTGACCGGAACAGCGGGCTGGATTCGCGCCATCAGGTCGAGGATTTCTGCGTTGACCTGCTTGACGAGTGCCTCGTGAGCCGCCGCGCGGAGCGCATTCCTGATCGCAACCGCATTGGACGAGCCGTGCGCGATAATCGAAACGCCTGCGACGCCCAGCAGCGGTGCGCCGCCATACTCGTGCGGATCGAGCTTCGTCCGCATCGCCGAGAGATATTTCCGAATCAGCACGTACGACAGGCGCCCGCGCCAGTTGCCGCTGAAGACCTCGCGCAGACTGCCGAGCATGAGCGAGGCCATGCCCTCCATCGTCTTTAGCGCGACGTTGCCGGTGAAACCGTCGCTCACGATCACGTCAGCCTTGCCGCGGTTGATATCGCGACCTTCGACGTAACCGATGTAATTCACGTAGGATGGCATCTGCGCGAGCATCGCGGCGGCGGCGCGCGTAAGCTCGGTACCCTTGGAGGCTTCTTCGCCGTTGGAAAGAATTCCCACGCGCGGGCGCGAGACGTTGCGCACGTGGCGCCAGTAAACGCTCGCCATGATCGCAAACTGCACGAGGTTGAGCGGCTTCACTTCGGTGTTCGCGCCCGCATCGACCAGCAGCGCGAGTCCCTCGGGCGTAGGGACGACCGACGCGATCGCGGGCCGATCGACGCCAGCCAAATTGCCGAGCACCATCATCGAGGCGGCCATCTGGGCGCCGGAATTGCCGGCGCTGACGAAGGCGTCGGCGCCGCCCTGCTTGACCAGCTCGAGTCCTGCATGCATCGACGAGCGGGGCTTGGCGATCACGGCCTCGAGCGGAGAATCGTCCATCAGGATCGTTTCGGTCGCCGGCTCGATTCGAATCGGGATATTAGCGGTCTCGTACGCAGCGAGCTCGCGCGCGACAACGTCGCGGTCACCGACGAGCACGACCTCGATTCCGAAGTCACGCGCAGCTAATACGGCGCCCTCTACGGGCGCCTTCGGGGCGAGATCACCGCCCATCGCGTCGAGCGCGATTCTCACGGCTTGATTTGCGCGCTACTCCGCGGCTTCTGCAAGTTGACGGCCGCGATAGGCGCCGCAATGACGACACACGCGATGGGGCATCGCGGGTTCGCCGCATGACAGGCAACTGCCGGGATTCACGGCGCGAAGAGCGTCATGGGCGCGGCGTTTGTTCTTCTTGGAATGCGAAGTTCGTCGTTTTGGTGCCTGCATGAAAAAATACCTGGAATCTGACTTTTAGCGGTGTTCAGGAACGCTGAAGTTTAATCGTACGCAGCACATCGAGTCGAGGATCGACCCACTCGCTGCGGCAATCGCATTGTACGCGATTCAGGTTGCCTCCGCATCGGGGACAAAGCCCGCGGCAATCCTCCTGGCAGAGCGGACGGCTGGGCAGGGCCAGCAGTATCTGCTCGCGAATCAATGGGCTAAGGTCGATTTCGTCGCCCTCGTAGAGCGAAAACTCTAGGTCATCGGCCTTTAAATCCGTTTCTTCGCCGTAGCCGACGACTTTCGGTGAGAGCACCAGGCGAAACGGCCGATCGCTCGAGGTTTCGCATTCCTCGGCACAGCGCGCGCAATCAGCCGCGATCCGGGCCCTTATTCGCCCCGACAGGAAAAGATCCATGCCGCTTCTATAGTACGACAGCAGAACCTCGATCGGTTCCTTGATGCGGTATTCGTGCACCGGACCCTGTTCGAGCACGCGGTTGATGTCCTGCTCGGGCTCGGCGAAGGCGATTTCGCGGGCATCGGCGGTTATGTCGTCGATTTTGAGTTTCACGGAACTGAAAATTACGGCCCGACTGAGCTGGTACGAGAATTATTACATTTGGACTGCGATGTTCAAATACGGCTGGATCGGCGAGGCTTTGCCTTCGGTTTTTGCGCACTGGTGACGCCGATTTGCGGGCAATCGGGCCTGAGCTCGCAGCCTTGGCAGTTGGGCTTGCGCGCGAAGCATATCCGGCGGCCGTGCAGGATCAGCGCCATCGAGAACTGCGTCCATTCGGCAGGCGGCAGGATTTTGCACATCTCGGATTCGATCTGAACCGGATCGTCGCTCTTGGTGAAGCCGAGCCGATATGTAAGCCGCCGCACGTGCGTATCGACCACGAAGCCTGCTTGGCCGAAAACGTGGCCGCGGATCACATTGGCGGTCTTGCGGCCGACGCCCTTCAGCTTCACGAGGTCCTCCATCTCGACGGGAACCTCGCCCCCGTGGCGCTCGACGATTGATCGCGCCGCGTCGATAAGAGATCGCGTCTTCTGCCGAAAGAACCCGGTCGCCGCGATCAGCTCCTGTACGTGATTCGGATCAGCATTGGCCATCGCGCGAGCGTCGGGAAACTCGCGAAACAATTGCGGCGTCGTGCGATTGACGCGCTCGTCGGTGCACTGCGCGGACAGGATCGTGGCGGCGAGACACTGCCACGCGTTTTTGAAGTCGAGGCTGACACGTGCATGCGGATAAAGGCGCTGCAGCGCTTTCGCGATTCGCGTGGAGCGCGACTTGAGCGCGACGGCCGACTCGCGCGTGACCTTCTTAGGTGCGCGCGGCAATGCGGCCACCGCCGGTAATCATGAATGCTGCCAGCTCGCCCTTTTCCCGGTCGCGCGGCCATCCGAGTTCCGCTGCGAGAAGCTTGGCGACTGCTGGTGCCGCAGCGTACGCCTCCGCGGGGGAGCGCCACGAGAGCGCGGTGCGACGCACGAGGAAGTCCTCGATCGAATGCACCATTTCGTTTCGCGCGGCGTGAATGACCTCCGCGCCAATCGCTGGGCATCCGGGGGCGAGCGGCCGCGCCAATGCCGGATCCTGGAGTGCGATCGCAGCGGGAATCGCGGCGCGGCTTCCGTAGCGCGCATTGAGGATATCCCGCGCCTCGCGCGACAGGCCTTTAAGCGACGACGCGGCGCCCTCCGCGCCCGCCTTAAGCGGCCGCGCCCCGGGGAGCGGAGTCTTGCGCGTGAGGCAGCGACGAGCCGCGTATCCAAGCTCGCGCATCACCTGGTTCACGACCTTCTCGGCGATCGCGCGATGAGTAGTCAGCTTGCCGCCGGCGACCGAAATCAAACCCGACTGGCTCTGCAAAATCACCTCTTCGCGCGGCACCGACGACGGCGATTGGTTATGGCCCGCTATCACGAGCGCACGAAGCCCAGCGAAATCCGCGGCGACATCGTCAGGCGTAAGCCTTATCCCAGGCAGGCTCTCCGCCAGCACGTCCAAAAGGTAGACGATATCGGCCGCCTCAGTCTTCACCGCGGCGGGGTCGCCCGCATAGTCGGTATCGGTGGTGCCGACCAGCACGTAGCGTTCGTGCGGCATGACGAAAACGATCCGCTCCTCGTCGGCGCCGAGCACCAGCGCTTGCCGCACTGGCAACGACTCGCGCCTGAAAACGAGATGTACGCCCTTGGTTAGGCGCACGCTCTGCACGGCGGACGCGTCCTCCATGCGGCGGATCTCGTCGACCCATGGGCCTGCGGCATTCACGAATGCGCGCGCGCGAAGCTCCAACTTGCCGTCGCCGATCAAATCGCGAAGGTTGGCTGCTGCTAGCTTGCCGTCGTGCAGGATTAGATCCTCAACTGCGACGCGATTCGCGACAGCTGCGCCGTGGAGACCTGCATCGAGGACGTTTTCGAACGTGATACGCGCGTCATCAGTCCACGCATCGTAGTAGAGCGCGCCGCCGCTTAAGTTGTTCCGGCTGAGTGTTGGCTCGTAGTCGCGCACGCTCGCGGCATTCAGGCTTGCATGCCGCTTGGCGCGCGGAATCCGCGCGAACAGATCGTAAAGCCAGAGCCCCAGCGACATCGTAAAGCGGCCGAACCCATGGTCCTGATAAATTGGAAAGAGAAAGCGAATCGGCTTCACCAGGTGTGGCGCCGTGCGATGGCGCAGCAGCTCGCGCTCGCGCAGCGCGTGGTAGACGAGGCCAAACTCGCGCTGCGGGAGATAGCGGAAGCCGCCATGAATCAGTTTCGACGATCGCGACGAGGTCGCCCAGGCAAAGTCGCCCCGTTCTACGAGCGCGACACTAAGCCCGCGCATCGCGGCGTCGCGTGCAACCGCGGCGCCATTGATACCACCACCGATAACAGCGAGATCGAATTCCTCGGCGCGGAACCGCGCCACGCTTTTCTCACGATCGAGCGCCACGGCCACGGGCGTTGCCCGCTACTCCTCGCAATCTTCCTGGAAGGAGTAGCGCTCCTCTCTCCAGGGGTCGGCGTGATTGTGGTAGCCACGCACCTCCCAGAAGCCGCGCTCGTCGAACTCGGTGAAGCGCAGACCGCGCAGCCATTTGGCGCTCTTCCAGGCGTAGAGTTTCGGTACGACGAGGCGTAGAGGCCATCCATGATCGGGCGCGAGGTCCCAGCCGTCGTGGCGATGCGCCAGCATCACGTCGTCATCGAGGAACTGGCGGAGCGCCAGGTTGGTCGTGTAGCCGGCCTCGCATTCGACGACGACAAAGTGCGCCTCGGGCTTGAGCGTCACGCGCTTCATCAGGTCGAACACCTTGACGCCTTCCCAGGTATTGTCGAGACGCGACCAGGTCGTGACGCAATGGAAATCGGAAAGCTGGGTCGATTGCGGCAGCGCGCGGAATTCTTCGTAGGAAAAGCGCAGCTCTTCTTCGACCGCACCGCTGATTCGAAAATCCCAGGTTCGGGGATTGAAGCGTGGCGTTGGCCCGTAACTCAGCACCGGAAATTTGTCAGTCAAAACCTGGCCGGGAGGAACGCGATTATCGAGGTCCTCGGCCGCAAGAGGCTTGCCCATGGCACTCTAAATAGCCGAGCGCCGATATCCACGAAAGGGGGCGGCCAGACAACTACTGAGCCGCATTCCCGCCCTTTCTGAGCGTGATTTCGAAGTCGCTGAATCCTCGATTGATCATAAAGTCGCCGAAGCCGCTGAGCTTGATGAAGTTGCGGAAGTCCTGCTCGCGGTAAGCTCGGCGCACCAGGAACCTGAAGATGACGCGATTTACGATCGCCGCGAAGCCGTGATGGTGGTGGCTGATGAAGGCGTCGATCTCGCCCATCGAAGCGTCGCGGCGCATGTCAATCACCAGCGCCCGTCCATCAATGTCGAGTACCCGCCGCATCTCGCTGAGCGCGCCTTTGGGATCGGAAAAGTTTTTGAACGCCGCGCGGCACAGAATGAAATCGAAGCTCGAGTCTTTAAACGGCATCCGTGCGGCGTCGCCGTGCTGAAAGTCGATTCCAACGCCAGCGCGCTTCGCGTTCTCGGTCGCAATCGTCACAAAGGTCTCGCTGATGTCGAGGCCGGTGATCTGAAAGTTGCCGCGCCGCGCAAGCTCGATCGAGAAAAATCCCGGCCCGGGAGCTACTTCGAGCACGCGCGAATTCTCGGGCAGCGACTTCGATATGCGCTCCGCCAGCTCGACGTAATCCTCCATGTGCTTGCTGACGGTACTCGTGTACCAGCGCGCGATAGGACCTTCCATTGCGATGCCGCGATAGGCTTTCTGCTGCATGCCAAGCTCTCTGCTTAGCTGTGCATCAGCAAGATGGTTGCCATCGGAATTCGTCGAAAGCACGACGACGAATATCGCCTGATGCCGCCGCTCGCCTGCACCGCGACACTGCCCCGCCGCAGCGTTCTTGCGGCGTCAGGTCCGGGCGAACGCGCAGATGATCGATTCGGTCATCGCGGTGGTGCTGGCTTTGCCGCCCAAGTCTCGCGTCAGAGTCTTGCCCGAGCGCAGCACGGCGCCGACTGACGCACGGATTCGGTCGCCCTCGCGCTGATGCTCGAGGTAATCGAGCAGCATCGCTCCCGACAAAATCGCGGCGATGGGATTGGCCAGGTTCTTTTTCGCGATATCCGGCGCCGTGCCGTGGACAGCTTCGAAGATCGCGCCCTTGTCACCGTAGTTCGCGCCCGGCACGAGGCCGAGGCCGCCGACCAGTCCGGCACACAAATCCGATACGATATCGCCGTAGAGATTCTCCAGCAGCAGCACGTCGAACGACTGCGGATTGGTGACGAGGCGCATGCAGGCCGCGTCGACAATCTGCTCGCTGTACTTGATGTCCGGGTAGCGCTTGGCGACGCCGCGCGCGCATTTCAGGAACAGGCCGTCGGAGAGTTTCATGATATTGGCCTTATGAATGGCGGTCAGCGATTTGCGCTTCATCCTGCGAGCATAGTCGAAGGCGAATTTCGCGATCCGGGTCGAGGCGCGCGCCGTGATCACTTTGACACTCTCGACGACACCTGGAGCGACTTCGTGCTCGATTCCCGAATACAGGTCCTCGGTATTCTCGCGCACTACGGTGAGGTTCACATCGCGAAACGGCGTATGAACGCCGGCGAAGCTGACTGTTGGCCTCAAGTTCGCGTACAGGTCGAAGGCTTTCCGCAAGTGGACATTGATCGATCGGTATCCCACGCCGACCTGCGTCTCGAGCGGGCCCTTGAGCGCGACTCGAGTGCGCGCGAGCGATTCCATCAGGGCGTCAGGGACGGGCGTGCCGTACTGACGCATCGCAGCCGCGCCTGCAGACCGCCGATCCCAGTCGATACTTACGCCGGTCGCCGCGATCACGCTTATCGCAGCACCGATCACCTCGGGTCCGACCCCGTCACCCTCAATCAAGGTGACTCGCGGGCTCTTCTTTGAGCTCGGGCCGCGCTTTGCGCCGCCGTGTGATTTCTTTCCGTCGTTCACTTCGCTGGATGAGCCGGTTTCAGAGATTCAGGAGGCCGATGAAAATATCGCTGACATTCGTGCCAGTAGGCCCAATGACCAACAGATCGCCGAGCCTCCGGAAGAAATTGTATGCGTCGCATCGACGCTGCGCATCAGCGGCGTCAATCGATTGCGCTTTCGCGCGCTGAAGCGTGTCGTCGAATATGAAAGCGCCAGCCGCGTCGGTCGGCCCGTCGATACCGTCGCTGCCTGCGCTGAGCGCGGCGAGTCTTGTGCCATAACCCGATTCGCCAAGGGCGAGGGCCAGCGCAAGGACCAGATGCTGGGCGCGGCCGCCGCGGCCTCTTCCGCGCACGGTCACGACCGGCTCACCCCCGAGGATGAGGCACGTTCTGCGTTCTTTTATCGAGGCGAGTTGACTCACTAGCAAACGTCCGAGGTCGTCCGCCTCGCCCTTCAGGGTCGCTCCTCGCACGACGGAATAACCCAGATCGCGAGCCTTGGCCTCAGCGGCGCTAAGCGCGACATCGTTGTCGCCGATCACGACATTCGTGACGCGCTCGAGAAGTGGATCCCCCGCCTTGATTGTTTCGGCGACTTCGCCGGCGACGCCGCGCTCGAAGCGCGCGCGAATCGCCTCCGGCGCGCGTCCCCAGACCTTGCGCCGCTTCATCACGGCGATCGCGTCAGCAAAGATCGTAGCGTCCGCCGCGGTGACTCCCGAACCAATCGTGCCGAGGTCGTTGCCGGGCACATCGGAGAGGATCAGCCCAATCACACGCGCCTCGTTCATCGCGAGAAGAAGCTGTCCGCCCTTTACCGCCGACAGATGCTTGCGCACGAGGTTCAGCTCGCGAATCGGCGCGCCCGCGCGCAGCAGCGCTTCGGTCATTGCAATCTTGTCCGCGAGGGTTATGCCCTCGGCCGGTTTCGCGAACATAGCCGACGCGCCACCGCTCAGCGCGACGATCACAAGATCATCGCGGCGCGTCTCGGAAAGCA
>JASHPB010000022.1 GCA_030038355.1 Candidatus Binataceae bacterium | reverse complement strand
CATGAAACAGCATCGGCCCGTGATCCTCGAATTAACGCGCTCTAACAAATTGCATTCAGAGCCGGACCTCGCTTCTGAGATTTGGGAGATCAACGTTCGATCGGTCGAAGCCCGAATGTTCAAATCAAGTGTTCCTCCGCACCCGGACCTGATTAGCTTAGACGATGGTCAAGCCCACGGATCTTCTGCAGGTTAAGGTCCAAAAGGCCTGACAGGCGAGAATTGTGTATGACTCATCACTACCAATCCTTGTGTAAGAAGTGCTCCACATTTCCCAACACGAGAAGGCAAGGTAGATCACATCCGGCTTCAGATTTGAGCGGCACCGCCGTCGACGAAGAGCTCCGTGCCGGTGACGAAAGTGCTGTCATCCGACGCCAGGAAAACCGCGGCCTTAGCGATTTCATCCGGTGTGCCGAAGCGGCCCATCGGAACTCTGTTAACGATACTCGCTAACATCTGTTGGCCTGCCGGGCCGGACTGCGCCAATCGCTCGTAGGCGGGAGTGTTGATCGGACCCGGACTGATCGCGTTCACGCGGATTTTCCGTTCCTTTAAATCCGTCGTCCAGGTGCGCGCAAATGACCGCACCGCGGCCTTGCTTGCGCTGTATACGCTGGACGCCGCATTGCCCTTGGACGCCACAATAGAAGCGTTCAGGATGATCGATCCGCCGTCTGGAATCAGAGGTAGAGCTTTCTGCACGGTGAATAACAGTCCTTTGACGTTGATGTCGAAGATCCGATCGAACTCTTCTTCTTTAATCTCTCCGAGAGGCGCGAGCTCCGCGACGCCAGCATTGGCGAATACAATGTCGAGCTTGCCCTTCTGTCGCTTGATCTCCTCGAACACGCGATCGAGATCCGCGAGCTTGGCTACGTCGCTTTGAATGCCGGCGACATTTCTGCCGATTTCCTTCTGTGCGTCTGCGAGTTCTGCGGGCCGCCGTCCCGCGATAAACGCATACGCGCCCTCGGCGACGAATCGTTTCGCCGTCGCCAAGCCGATGCCGCTGTTGCCGCCGGTGACGAGTGCCACTTTGCCTTCGAGTCTTCCGCTCATTGTGATCGCTCCTTGTTTGGTCGAGTCCAACGAGATCGTCAGCTATAGAGCCGCTCACGCCGTTTCCGGCGGCCAGAAAACCAGTGCACGCACCTCGATACTCTCGCGCGGCGCCGCATTGGGCGGACTATCCGGATCTTCGAACGAGCTATGCGCGGTGAAACGCGCGCGGCCGTCGTCCTTGGAATCGTAGCACTTCAGCAGGATCGCTTCGTTTCGTTCCATCCACGGAAAGTAGTACCAGCGATGCTTCGGGTTGTAGAGAAAGCCGAGAGTTTCTCCCACGTGGTCGCGATAGACGAGATCAATCGGCACGCTATCCTCCGCATCCAAGCTGCGGGCGTCACATAATGCCAATGGCGAACTTTCGATCGGGCCTCGAATCGCGCGCCAGACGTTGATTTCGGCGAACCGATTCTTGAGCAGGCGATCAGCTTCTTCCGGCAGATGGTCGCGGACGCGGCGCGGCGCAGAGTTGAAGCTGTAGTCGTTGTGCACGAACTTGGCGGGGCGGCGAGCGCCCTTTTCGCCGCGCTCAACGAGAGCCGCATTGCGCACGATGTGATCGAATACCACCACTCGCTCGGCGCCGGTTACCCGCTTTATCAGGCGTTCGACTTCGGGATAGTAGACCGACTTTACCTCTTCGGGGTCGTAGAAATCTTTGACCGCAGTTTCGTGCTCGGTGAGCACAAATCCATTCCTGTCGAGCGAAAGCTTACTAAGGACTTCGCGCCCGTCGCGGATAGCAACGCTTTGCCGAACGTACTTTCCTGAACGGCTGGGCACCCCAGCGGGCGGATCGTAAGCATAGTTGACGGGCTTCGGCGTCGCCTCAGCCAGATAATTCAACTGCGCGTTGACTGCCCTGGTTTCTTCTTCCGCTGGTCCCTGAATCCTGGTTTCCATATTAAAAACTCTCGGTGATTTTGATTGGATCCGCTCCCGTCGATATCTCGATAGAACGAAGGAAGTCTCCGACGTTGTCGGCGGTTTCCATAAGCTGAGGCCTGAGTTCGGCGGCGTCTGAGCGGCCTCGCGAATCGCGACGGTTTTGGCCGTTTGCGAACTCGCCATCGGCATAATGTTCAAAGGCCTGCTTCATCCCGCTACCATCGATGATTGTATATACAAGACCTGGACCAAAAGAGAAGCCGTTCCACCTAATCGCAGCGCCGCGATCCTTCGGCCACGTCGCCCAATCCACCACGACGATGGCTATTCAAAGAGAAAATGGCGAGCAACACCAGCGGGATGCCTCGTTGTCCATAGTGATTGTTGTCATCCATCTCTGTTCGATGTCCTTCGATCTCCGGGAGTTTCAGCGCCCCCGAAACACCCTAAGCTTGCTCGCAAACCGCAATCATGTTGGCGGTTCGCGAATTTTTGTTTCGCCGCCATTTCCAACGGTGCTGTTACCTTTACTGGCCTTCGCTGTTGCATATACAAGCTCTGGATCAAAAGGAGCTCTGCATTCCCGACTATTCCACCGGTGGCATCCCTATTGCTTCGCTAGCTATACGAGGCCACGAAAATGGAAGCGAAGGAGTTGACGATTCGGCAGACCCCATGCGGCAGTTCGCTGCCCGACGCTGAGGTTCCGATGATCAACACGCTGGTGGCGTGCCTGGGAGTCCAACACAGAAAGTTGAATGATCTCGATATGCATTTGGTTTACGGCGCCACGAGGCTCGTCAGCGAATCCGGATCGATTGAAGGCAATCAAAAAGTCCTGCAAACCTGGGACGAGATCCGGCAAGAATTATGGGGCCATCTGCAGATCGAGGATGGGCTAGTCTCTTGGGGTGTGGGGCATCATGCGCTTTCGAGCACTCTGATCGATACGCTGAAGGGCGAACGCCAGGAGATGCGCAGGCTGATGGCCGTGTTGCGTGCGTCGTCACCTAACAAGCGTGAAGCGCGAGCGGTCGGAGACCAAAGCTCTTTCGCAGAGACACTGCTGGCTCTGGCCTTGATGCTCGACACACATGTCGAACGCTATGAGCGTGAGGTCCTCCCCTCGATACGCCGCGCGCTCTTCCCCAAGTAGGAGTCTGTGATCGATGGCGGAGAAATGATACTCGCGCGCAATTCTTCTTCCATCCAGGGGCGAAGCGTGACAGCGAAAGGTTCGGCGGATCTCGATCGCAAATTCGCCTACGTCGTTTTCCGCCTTGGCTTGGGTATCAACCTGCTGATTCATGGCGTAGGCCGCTTTCTCGGTCCAGGTGTCGAAGAATTCTCTTCAAAGACAACGATCGAATTCGCTGTCACTCCTCTACCTACTCGATTGGTGCATGCTTTCGCGATCGCCCTGCCGCCCGCGGAATTCATTCTGGGCGGCCTTGTCACGTTGGGCCTGTTCACGCGCTGGGCCTTGATGTTCGGAGGCCTGCTGATTACGGCCCTCATCTTCGGAACTGCGCTGCGCAGTGATTGGACTACCGTGGGCATTTAGATGATTTCTGCCACCACCTATTACCTTCTGCTGTCGCATCGAGCCGACAACGCGTTCTCGGTAGACGCTCTGTTCCGTACGGACCGCACCCGAAGCAATTAGTTTCGAGCGCTTAGTTTGCGAAGCGCATGTCTCAACTCCGCGACAGTATCTGTGCCAAGGCGGCGACTGACTTCTGCCTGAGCTTTCTGCCAGCTTGGAAGGCATTTGCGAATCAAAGCCTGACCCCTATCTGTCACTTCGATAAGATGGCTACGGCGATCGTCGTCCTGTACGACCCGCAGCCAACCCCTCACGCACATTCGCTCGACATTGCGGCTGAGCGTCGACTCGTCCATCTGAAGATGCTCTGCCAAGTCCGCGGGCCTGGTCTGCTCACGAATGGCGACCGATACGAGTACGCTGAATTGGCTTGTCTTTAATCCGGCGTTTGCCAGCGCCCCGTCGTAGATCGCGCTGATCATCCGATTGAGCTTGCGCACGCAACCACCCAGACATACGCCCTCGACGCTCTTGATATCCAGATCTTTGGAGATGGGGCTCATATCCATTGCATATACAAGGATTCTCCAATTGTCAACTGGTCGCGTTGTG
>JASHPB010000183.1 GCA_030038355.1 Candidatus Binataceae bacterium | reverse complement strand
CCCGATGTCGAGATCGAGATCGAAGCCTTCGATGAGTGCAACAACTTCGTGGATGTGCGCGCCATCGCCAGGCGCATTCGCAAAGCCGGCGGCGGCATGATCGGCCTGGTCGGTGTGCAGTCCAACCAGTTTCCGCGCGCGCTCGATCTCGGCCGGGAATTCCGTGCGCTCGGCCTGCCGGTTGTCATGGGCGGCTTTCACGTCAGCGGCTGCCTCGCCATGCTGCCGAAGATTCCGCCCGACATCCAGGAGGCAATCGATCTCGGCGTCACGATGTTCGTCGGCGAGGCCGAGGGCCGCGTCGATGATTTCCTGCGCGCCGCTTACAACAACGAGCTGAAGCCAATCTACAATTATCTCGCCGAGCTGCCCGCGATGGACGGCGCGACGCTGCCCTTCCTGACCAAGGATCACATCAAGCGCTACCTCGGCAATATTGGGAGCTTCGATGCCGGCCGCGGATGTCCCTTCAGCTGCAGCTTCTGCACGATCATCAACGTGCAGGGACGCAAGTCGCGCTACCGGACCGCAGACGACGTCGAGGCCCTGATGCGCCAGCATGCGTCGCAGGGCGTGCACAGCTTCTTCATCACCGACGACAACTTCGCGCGCAACAGGAACTGGGAAGCGATTCTCGATCGGCTCATCGTGCTCCGGCGCAAGGAGAAAATTCGGCTCAACATCACGATGCAGGTTGATACGCTCTGCCACAAGATTCCGAACTTCATCGAGAAGGCGGCGCGCGCAGGAGTCCGACGCATCTTCATCGGACTGGAAAATATCAACCCCGAAAATCTCAAGATTGCGTCGAAGGGCCAGAACCGCATCACCGAGTACCGCAAGATGCTGCAGGCGTGGCACAAGGTTAAGGTGATGACTTACGCCGGCTACATCCTGGGATTCCCCACCGACACGCCCGAGAGCATCGCGCGCGATATCGAGATCATCAAGCGCGAGCTGCCGATCGACATCCTCGAGTTCTTCATCCTGACTCCGCTGCCGGGCTCACAGGACCACAAGGAGCTCTATCTGAAGGGCGCGCGGCTCGATGCCGACATGAATAAGTACGACCTCGAGCACGTGACCTCCGACCACGGCAGCATGACGTCCGAGGAGATGGCGGCCATCTACGATCGCGCGTGGCATCTCTATTACACACCGGAACACGTCGAGACGCTGATCAAGCGCAACATCGCGGCTGGGATGCGCCCGACCCGGATGGCGGCGATGATCTTCTATTACTATGGCTGCTACCTCCACGAGCGCGTGCATCCGCTGCAAGGCGGAGCCTTCCGGCGCAAGGTGCGCACTCAGCGCCGGCCCGATATGCCGCGCGAGAATCCGTTGGTGTTCTATCCGAAACGCATTGCCGAAATCGCGCGCACCTACGGGCAGGCTGGGATGTACGCGCTTTGGCTTGATCGCGTCCGCCGCCGCCTCGCGCGGGACCCGGCGACCAAGCACTACATCGACCTCGCGACCACGCCGGTGGTCGATGAAACGGCAGAGTTGCTCGAGATGTACGAGCTGAACGACGCGGCCCGCGCCGCCGTCGAGCAGGCACGCGCCCGTCAGCGCCGCACGCAGAAGGCGGCGGCCGCTCAAACCCAGACAGCGAACGCCTCGTAAGACTTTCTACTTGTCGGCGCAGAGCCGTTCGATCAGGTCCGCGATCGCGCACACCGTGTCGAAGTTCTCCCGAATCAGTTCCTCGTCGGGAATCTCGATCTCGTAGGGCTCCTCGCAGCAGGGGATCGTCTTCACCATCGCGAGCGAATCGATCACGCCGAGCGCGAACAACGAGTCATCGGGCTGGAGCCGCCCCGGTGAGCTTCTCGGCGAAGACCTCGTAAACGAGGAAGTCGCAAGGCGTGGTTTCGTTCGCACTCGCGCTCACGAATTGCGGCCCGCCTCCACCGTTTTGGCCGGCGCGCTGAGCGCCTGCCGATCAAGTTTGCCATTGCTGTTAACTGCAAGCTCGGCGCGAAATTGAAAGACCGCGGGCACCAGGTAACGCGGCCGGCGTTTCGAGAGAGTAGTGGCGGAGTGCCTGCTCGTCAGTCGCGGCGTCGTGCCATATCACGACGATCGCACGCACCCGCGCTCCGATCTGCTCAGCACTCTCGCGCAAGAACCACGGCGCGTTCCACTCGAGGGTGCGCTCTCTTGCCGTTTCGAGTTCGCCGAGATCAACACGAATGCCGCGCATTTTGTCCTGGCGGTCAGTGCGTCCATCGAGTTCGAGGCCGCCGTCAGCGTGGCATCGCACGAGGTCGCCGATGCGCGCCACCTAAGTTTCGTCGCCATCAAAATCGCTCCAATGGAGCGCTTTTGCCGTCAGCTCGCGGTGACCCCAGTAACCGAGCGTCATCCCGGGGTTCGCGACCCATAGTTCGTCGACGGCTCCAGGAGTCACCAGCCGCTGATCCTCGTTAGCACGAGCTCCGCAGCTCATCCGCCACTTCGCCGATTGGTCGCGTGTCCAGCTCGTCCGGCGGATACTTCACCGCGTGGTAGCTGCGAATCTTGCTCTCGGTTCGGAGTTTAACCTGGGGAAAAATCTCCATCATCGCGCGCAGCGGTGTGGGCGCGAGTCGCTCGCCGCCGTACGCAATCAGCCGAAGTGTGCCGACAGGTAATCCTGCCGAACCATACTTGTTGTTGTTGAATTTAAACTAACATGTCGCACCTGGGGATGGCTGCTGTGATTTGTTGACACTAGGTCGATAACGTGCGGTCAAATGCGCGGACGCACACCCGGCCCGTGCCGCGCGCGCGATGCCGTTGCGCCCGGCCGCACGCTGATGGCTAACTGGCTCCGATACTTTGCGATGAAACCTTGGCAATGGAACCGTTCGACGTAGCGATTGCCGGCGCCGGCGCGGCGGGCCTGATGTGCGCGATGGTTGCGGGGCAGCGCGGGCGGCGCGCCGTTCTGATCGAGCACAACAGCGCGCCCGGCGCGAAAATCCTCATCTCGGGCGGCGGCCGCTGCAATTTCACCAACCTCGGTATCGCGCCCGAGCGTTTCATCTCCACCAATCCGCACTTCTGCAAATCTGCCCTAAGCCGCTATAGCGCCGGGAACTTTATCGCGCTGGTCGAGCGCCACCGCATCGCGTATCACGAAAAGACCCTCGGCCAGCTTTTCTGCGACGGCTCCGCGCGTGCCATCCTCGATATGCTGCTCGCGGAATGCAGGGTAGCCCGCGTCGAAGTTTGTTGCGGGGCGAAAATTACCGGAATCGAGCGCGCGGACGACTTTCGAATCGCCACCGATCGCGGAGACTTCGCCGCGGCGGCAGTGGTGCTCGCGACCGGCGGGCTTTCGATTCCAAAGATGGGCGCGACTTCATTCGCCTATGACACCGCGCGCCGCTTCGGCCTCGCGATCGTCGAACCGCGGCCAGGCCTCGTACCGTTTCGAATGCAAGGCGCAGTGCTTGAGCTTTGCCGCTCGCTCAGCGGTGTCTCGGCGGAGGCCATGGTCGCGTGCCGCGACACGAGCTTTCGCGAGAGTCTCCTGTTCACGCATCGCGGCCTCTCCGGACCGGCGATCCTTCAGATCTCATCGTATTGGCGACAGGGCGACGCGATTTCGATCGACCTGCTACCGGAGCTCGACGCCGAGGCATTCCTGAAAGATAGACGGCGTACACGCCCGCGCGCCGAGCTGAAAACCATACTCGCCGAGCTCCTGCCCGCGCGCCTCGCCGAGAAATTTGCTGAAGACGCGCCGGCTGGCGCTATCGCGAATCTCTCCGACCAAGCACTCGCGCAGGCCGCGGCGCGCCTCAAACGATGGCATCTCACGCCCGCCGATACCGAGGGGTGGGGCAGGGCGGAAGTGACGGTCGGCGGCGTCGATACGGCGGAGCTGTCGTCGAAGACGATGGAATCGAAAAAAGTGCCAGGGCTGTACGTAATCGGCGAGGCCGTCGATGTCACCGGATGGTTGGGTGGCTACAACTTTCAGTGGGCATGGTCGAGCGGATGGTGCGCCGGCGAGGCGATTTAACCGCATCCAATGCCGCGCGCCAGCAACCAGCGTAATGGTTGCAGCGGCGCCCAAGGTTTGATTGAGAAGAACCTATGACGCAAGCAAAGTACGGTGATGTATCAGTCGCGGTCAATTCCTACGTGGCACAAGTGGAAATTCATCGCCCGCCACACAACTTCTTCGACGTGCAGCTGATCCGCGATCTGGCCGACGCGTTCAATGCGCTCGACGAAGATCCGGAGTGTCGCGCCATCGTGCTGTCGGCGGAGGGCAAGTCGTTTTGCGCCGGCGCCAACTTCGCCAATCGGGAGCCGACCGGCCAGCCCGCCAGCTCTAGCGGCAATCCGCTCTATTCAGAGGGCGTGCGTCTGTTCTCGTGCAAGACGCCTGTCGTCGCGGCGATACAGGGCGCGGCGATCGGCGGCGGACTCGGCCTCGCTCTTGTAGCGGATTTTCGCGTCGCTACGCCCGAGGCGCGCTTTGCAGCCAATTTCGTCAAGATCGGAATCCACCCCGGATTCGCCCTCACCCATACGTTGCCGCGAATCGTCGGCGTGCAAAGGGCAAATCTCCTGTTTCTCACCGGGCGCAGAATTGGCGGCGAAGAAGCGTTCGAGTGGGGACTCGCCGACATGCTGGTCGAACCGCAAAAGCTGCGCGAAGCGGCGACCGGCCTTGCTGCCGAGATCGCTGAGAATGCTCCCCTCGCCGTGATTTCGACGCGCGCGACAATGCGCCGCGGGCTCGCGGAGGCGACCAAGTCGCAGACCGATCATGAATTCATCGAGCAGGCGCGCCTGATGAAGACCGCGGACCATCGCGAGGGCATCAAGGCGGTCGCGGAGCGCCGTCCCGGCAACTTTATCGGCAAGTAACGCAGCGCCAAGTATGGCCGCGAAGAAGAAAATCCTGATCGCCGGCGCGTCGGGCCTCGTCGGCTACGCGGCAGTCCGTCATTTTGTGTCACTCGACGATTGGGACGTAGTCGCAGTTTCTCGGCGACGACCGCTCGAACTCGGCCGTGCACGCTTCATCTCGCTCGACCTGACCAACGAAAAGCAGTGCGCCGAGATTTTCGGCGCGATGGCCGACGTCACGCATCTCGCCTACGCCGCGCTCTTTGAAAAGCCGGCGACCGGGCTTATCCGCGGATGGCGCGAGCGCGATCAGATGGAGACCAACCTCGCGATGCTGCGGAACCTGTTCGAGCCGCTCGCACCCGCGGCACGCAACCTCGAACACGTGTCGCTGCTGCAGGGAACGAAAGCGTACGGTGCGCATATCGCGCCGATTTCGATTCCGGCGCGCGAGCGAAGCCCGCGTCATCAGCACGAGAACTTCTACTGGCTCCAGGAAGATTACCTTCGCTCGAAGCAAGTGAATCAGCGCTGGAGCTGGACGATTCTGCGTCCGCAGATCGTGGTCGGCGAGGCGATCGGCGGCAACCTCAATGTGATCCCGGCCATTGGCGTGTACGCCGCGCTAAGAAAGGAAGCTGGACTGCCGCTCGCGTTTCCCGGCGGGCGTCCAGGAATCACCGAGGCGGTAGATGCCGACCTGCTCGCGCGATCGATGGCCTGGGCGGCGACCAGCAGTGAGTGCGCCAACGAGATTTTCAATATCACCAACGGCGATGTCTTCGTTTGGACCGAGGTGTGGCCGGCGATCGCCGATGCGCTCGGGATGAAAGTCGGCACGCCTGAACCGCATTGCCTTCGAGAAGAGATGCCGCGCCGCAATTCCGAATGGGCCGCGATCGTACAGAAGTACGGCTTGCGCGCGCCCGAGGACCTGAATGCCTACGTCGGCGGTTCGTTTGAGTTCGCCGACGCGGTTTTTGCCTATGGCGCGACTGAGCCGCCGCCCGCATCGATAGTAAGCACCATCAAAGCACGGCAAGCTGGCTTCCACGACTGTACCGACACGGAAGAAATGTTCCGCAAATGCTTCGCCGGTGCGCAGCAGATGCGTCTGCTTCCTCCCGCATCTTCTCACTAAGCATAGTATTCTGACGCTCAAGCGTCGTTTAATTGAGCGCTCATAGCCTCTCAGAGAAGCAGATGCCTCAGTAACTGGCATGTGATTTGCGCATCTAACGTGTAGTCACGCGCGAAAGTTACATAGCGAAAGTTCGGAGGCAGCTTCAGATGTCATCGAGTCGAACTGGAATTGCGCTCGCGTTTGCGCTCGCACTTAGTGCAGCGACAGCGAGCGCTGCGAATGCCCAAGTCAAACCGGGCGATGTGATAACCGCGGCGAACGCATCGCAAGTCGCGAACCTCGTAAGCCCCGGCAATTATTACCTGGTGCGACAAGGCATGGCTATGAAGATCGTTGCGAGCAGCAATCTCGAGTGGCCGCCACCGTACAAGGCCGCGACCGAGCAATACTCGCCGCAAGTCGCGCTCGCGCCGGACGGACAAATCCGCAACTACCGCGCCGGCTTGCCGTTCCCGACCATAGATCCCAACGATCCGGCGGTCGCGATGAAGATCATGTGGAACTTCGAGTTCCGGCCCCTCTACAGCGACGATTTGGACGCTCGCGACCTCGAGATCAGTAGCCATCGCCCGGGCTCGAGCGGCGACGTCGAGCAGTTCATTCTCGCTCATCTAGCCTTCTACAAGAGCGTCGGACGGACCGAGGTGGCGCCGATGCCAATCGACAACGACATCTATAATACCGGCATCGCATATCGCTCGGGCGCCTTTCCGTTTCTCTCCCCCGCTGAATTTCGCGGCGCGGGTATCATCCGGCAAGGCTCGGTACTTCCCGGCGTAGAAGATGTCGTCTGGGAGTATAGCCGGCAGACGCGACGGCTGCGGCGCTTGCCCGCGACGGAGCTTTCGGATGCATTCGGCATTGCGACCAACGGCGGCGCTGGACAGGGTGCAGGCGGCGTTGATGGTGCGTCGACATACGCCTCGACCCTGGATCCCGACAGCACGTTCGGCTTTTCCGCCAAGATCAGCGATTTCACCTATCGCTTCCTTGGAGAGCGGCAGATGCTTGCGAGCGTCCACGCCGAGAACGTTCCGGCGATCCCCTGCGCGAACGACAACGGTCGATCGATCTGCCCGGAGAACTGGGAGATGCGCAACATCTACGTGATTGAGGCGACCGCCAAGCCGCACACTCTGCTCGGCGAACAAGTCATCATGCCGAAGCGTGTCCTCTATATCGATTCCGAAGGATGGTTCATCACGGCAGCTGATCAGTTCAACCCGAAGGGCGAGTTGTGGAAGACGATCGCCGCATTCCACAGTTATCGCGATCGCGCGACTCCCAGCGCCCGCGTCGCAATCTGGCCGTTCAAGCGGATGTTTCAGACTGGAGAAGTCGATGAGGACCTGACCAGTGGCTTCTCGACCACGGTCTTCACGCCGCGCACGGAGGCGCAGAGCGAATGCTGGTACATCAACATGGGCGCCGTTGACAAAGATTTCTTCACGCCCGAGAACATGGTGCAGATGGGTCATTGACCGGGAAGTCTACGATTTGCATGGCACACGGCGCTCGCTGCTCTTGCCAATGAGAACCTGTTCTAGCTATTAGGATTGACGCGGCGACGACCGGTGCCGCGCTGAACGGATGGCGCATCGGATCTGCCGATGCGCCGTCGTTCCAAGCTGGAACAGATTCTACTCGAAGGAGATGAGTGCCGTGGAACTCAAGGCAATAAATCTGCTCGATCTCGATCGCTTCGTCACCAGCGTACCGCACGAATGGTTCACCTACCTGCGCCAACACGCTCCCGTCTATCGCCATCCCGAGGGTCACGACGGCCCAGGATTCTGGACCGTCACCCGCTACGACGACGTCGTCAAAGTTAACCGCGACACCGCGACCTACTCCTCAGAGCAAACGCGCGGCGGCGTCGTTCAGCTCGAGGACTATCCTCCGATGGACGATTTCGAGCGCGGCGGCCGCATGATGCTCACGATGGACCCGCCCGATCACACGCGCTACCGCTCGCTGGTCAACCGCGGCTTCACCCCGCGCATGATCAACGCGCTCTCCACGCACATCCGTGAAATCACCGTCAACGTTATCGATCGCGCGCTGCGGCAGGGCTCCTGCGACTTCGTCACCGATATCGCCGCTGAACTTCCGCTCCAGGTCATCGCCGAGCTGCTCGGCGTTCCGCTTGAGGATCGCCACAAGGTCTTCCAGTGGAGCAATCGCATGATCGGCAGCGAGGATCCCGAGTATTCAGTGAGCCAGGAGCTCGTGCGCCAGGCGCAGTTCGAGATGTTCATGTATGCGAGCGGCCTCGCCGCACAGCGCCGCGAGCATCCGCGCGACGACCTCGTCACCACGCTGCTCAACGCCGATATCGGCGGCGACAAGCTCTCCGAGATGGACTTCAACCTGTTCTTCCTGCTGCTCGCCGTGGCCGGCAACGAGACCACGCGCAACGCGCTCTCGCACGGCATGAACACGCTCATCGATCATCCCGCGCAGTACCAAATGCTGCGCGAAAATCCCGCGCTCGTGCCTTCCGCGACCGAGGAGATCCTCCGCTGGGCCTCGCCCGTGATGTATTTCCGCCGCAACGTGATGCGCGACGCGGAGCTGCGCGGGCAGCAGATCAAGGCGGGTGACAAAATCACCGTCTGGTACATCTCCGCCAATCGCGACGAGGAAGTCTTCGACGATCCATTCAAGTTCGACATCACGCGCTCGCCCAACGAGCACGTCGCCTTTGGCGGCGGCGGCGAGCACTACTGTCTCGGCGCAAATCTTGCCCGGATGGAGATCAACCTGCTGTTCGAGGAGCTGACCAAGCGCGTCGAGTCCGTCGAGCGTATCGGCGAGGTGAAGCGGCTGCGCTCCAACTTCATCAACGGCATCAAGCATCTGCCGGTGCGCCTCACACCCTCGACGCAGCACGCCGCAGCGTGATCGGGCCGCGCGATGGATTCTGCTGAGGAGCGGCCGCTAAGCGGCGTCCGCGTAGTAGATCAGGCCGAGGAAAAAGGCGAGTTATGCGGCCGGCTGCTCGCTGACCTCGGCGCCGATGTAATCCGCGTCGAGTCGCCCGGCGGCAGCCCGTCGCGCAAGCTGCCTCCCCTTCATGACGGCACGAGTCTTTACTTCGCCGTCCGCAATCTCGGCGAGAAGGGCGTGACGATCGATCTCGAAAGCGCGGCGGGGCGCGCCGAGCTCGAACGCCTGCTCGCCGCCTCCGATGTCTGGATCGATTCGCACGTTCCTTCTTATCTCGCGGCGCATCTTCTCGATCCGCGCGATGTCCTCGCGCGTCATCCGCATCTCGTCATCACGTCGATCACTGATTTCGGCCACACCGGTCCGTATCGCGATTACGCCGCGAGCGACGCTGTGATCGTCGCGATGGCGGGGCTGCTATTCCGCTCCGGCGTCATCGGCAAACCTCCCTTGCTCCCGCCAGGCTCGCTCGCCTACGACATTGCATCGACGACCGCCGCCTTCGCGACGCTGTCCGCGTTGTGGCAGCGCCTCGCGACGGGCAGCGGGCAGTATCTCGATGTCTCCGTGATGGAGGCCGCGGCGCAAACGAGCGACTGGGCGCTCCCGAGCTACGGCGCAGCTGCCGCGCGCGGCACTCCGTACATGCAAACGCGCACCGGCTCGGCGCCGATTTACACGATGTATCCGTGCGCCGACGGCTTCGTGCGCGTCATCATCCTGAACAAGCGCCAGTGGCGCGCGATGCGCGCGTGGCTCGGCGAGCCGCCCGAGATCCAGGCCGACCACTTCGACTTCCTGCTCGGCCGCATGCAGATCCAGCACGACATTCTCGATCCGATGTTCGCGACCTTCTTCAAGGACAAGGGCAAGCTCGAGCTCGCGACCGAGGCGCAGCGCCGCGGCATCCCGATGACGCCGGTGATGAGCCCCGACGACGTGCTCGCCGCGGATCATTTCAAGGAGCGCGGAACGTTTCGAGAAAGCGAAGCGGTGCCGGGCCTTCGCGCGCGCATCGCGGAAGGATTCTTCGCCTTCAACGGCAAGCGGCTCGGGTTCAAAGGCCGTGCGCCCGCGATTGGCGAGCATAATCGCGATCGCATCGAGACGCGTGCCGCTGAGAAGCCGGCCGCGCCGGCGGCATCGTCGCGCGCGCTGCCATTCGAAGGACTGCGCGTCCTCGATTTCGGAATCGGCGGCGTCGGCGTCGAAGCGAGCCGACTCTTCGCCGAGTACGGCGCCGACGTGATCAAGATCGAAACGCGCGCACATCCAGATTTCATCCGCGCCATTTTCGGCACCGAGATGAACCCGTCGTTCGCGTCATCCAGCCGATGCAAACGGAGCTTCGGCCTGAATCTCAGCACCGACGCGGGCCGCAAGATCATCCATCGCCTGGTCGCGATTTCCGACCTCGTGATCGAAAACAGTGCGACCGGCGCGATGGCGAAGATGGGCGTCGACTACGCGACGATGCGCTCGGTCAACCCGCGCATCGTGATGGCGTCGAGCCAGATGACGGGAGCGACCGGAGCATGGCGAAGCTGGATCGGCTTCGGCCCGAGCACGCGCGCCGCTGGCGGGATGACCTGGCTCTGGAATTTCCCCGAAGGCGGGATGCCGCCCGGTTCCGGCGCGATCCATCCGGACCATCTCGCGGGCAGGATGCTCGCGGTGAGCGCCCTCGCAGGGCTCATCAGCCGCGAGCGCACGCGCGCCGGCGGTCACCTGGAAGTCGTGCAGCTCGAGGTGATCGTCGGGATGCTCGCGGACCTGATGCTGAAAGCCGCGCTCAAGCCCGGCTCGGTGGCGCCGCAGGGGAATAGCAATGAACGCGGCGCGCCGTGGGGCGTCTTCAAGTGTGCCGGCGAAGAACGATGGTGCGTCATTACGATTCGCGACGACGACGAATGGCGCCGCTTCCGAAGCGCGCTCGGCGATCCGGAATGGGCGCGCCACTCACGCTACAATACTGTTGCCGGCCGCCTCGCGGCGCGCGGCGAGCTAAACGCGCATGTCAACGAATGGACGGGCGCGCGAAGCGATCGCGAAGTGACGCGGATTCTCCAGGAGGCGGGCGTCGCGGCCGGATTCATGATTTACGCGAGCGAGATGCCGACCGATCCGCAGCTCGTCGCGCGCGGCTATCCGCAGCCGCTCGAGCAGCCGGCGCTCGGCAGAACGATCTTCGAGGGCCCCGCGTTCCATGCGACCGGGATTGCGGAACCGCTGGTGAAGCCCGCACCCGCTCTCGGACAGCATACGCGCGAGATTTGCCGCACCCTGCTCGAAATGAACGATGAGGAAGTGTCGCGATTGATTAGCGAAGGCGTCCTCGAGGAATGACGACGCAATGAAGAAGTTGGCGGAAACGAAATTCGACCCTGCGGCCGTGCTCGACGACCTGCGCGCGGCTTCGCTTCGCGCCCCGCAGCTCGCGCGCAAGAAACGTATCGTCGCGGCCGTGATCGACCTGGCAGAGCGCGGAGGCTACGACGCGGTGCAGATGCGCGATGTCGCCAGGCGTGCGAACGTCGCGCTCGGCACGCTCTACCGCTACTTCCCGTCAAAGGATCAGTTGCTTGCGTCGGTATGGATCGACTGGTCGCACGAAATCGAGGCCGAGATTCTCCGCCAGCAGCTTCGTGGCGAAACCGCCGCGGAGCGAATCATGGACTTCGTGCGGCGCGTGACGACGACGCTCGAGCTCGAGCCGATGCTCGCGTCGGCGCTGGTGAAATCACTGCTCGCGCCAGATGTCGGCGCAGAAGAATCGCGCCAGGAGATGCGCGCGATGCTGGGCCGCGTGATCGACGAGCAACTCAGCGAGATGCCGACCGGGACGCGCGTCGATATCCGCGATATCATCGGTCAGGTCTTTTACGCGAACATCGTGCTCTGGGTAAACGGCCGGATGCCAGTGGAGCGGCTCTACGAAAACATGACCACCGCCTGCCGCCTCTTATTGGAGCACCGCGAACTAGGGGTCGGGTTTCTGGCTGGCAACCAAGGCCGCGAGAGATAACTTCGCGCACGGCGTTCTCACCAGATGAGGGGGGTCTGCTCAAAGCCAGGATTTCTCCAGCCGCTTTTACACTGAGTGAGTGCGCATCACGCGATCTCCGATGAGAGATCGCGCCACTTCGGCTTCATCGATTTCGATAAAGTTTCAGCTTCTTTCGCGTCGCCATGAGCTGAGCTGCTTCTCCCGCTCGATCGCAGAGCGTGCATCGTTGAGCGCTTCGATACCGGCAGCAGTTCGTCCCCGACCGGCCCGCCGACGCTGACGTTTCTGCTCTTCACGATTGTCGTG
>JASHPB010000021.1 GCA_030038355.1 Candidatus Binataceae bacterium | reverse complement strand
TCAGACCGCAACGCGCTGCTGCGATGCGGTACCGAACTGGCTTGCAAACTCCATCACTTCGGCCGCCACGCGCTCGCGCTCGCTGTCGATCGTGATCACGTGGAAGCTCTCGTTAAGGCGCACGGCGCGCTTCACCTTACTGCCGAGTCGCTTCATCACGTAATTCACGTTGCGCTTCATCGGGCAGGTATGATCGTCCTTGGCATGAACCACGAGCGCGGGCTGCGTGATGCGCGGCAGCATCCGCCGCACCTGGGCAGAGAGCCCGAGCAGCCGGATCGGCGCCGAGATCGGCATGAGGCGCGTAGTGGGATGAATCCGGCGCGCTGCTGCGTCGTGAATGTCTGAGCCGACGCTGCGATGCAGGTAGAGCGAATCGACCATCGGGCCGAGCAGCTTGACCGCTTTCAGAGCTGTCGTGATAGCGGGCGGCAAAAAGAATGCCGGCGCCAGCATCGCGAGTCCCGCGACCGATTCACGCTGATCGGCCGCCAGGCGCGCGGCCAGCACCGCGCCCATCGAAAGCCCGACTACGACGTTGGGATTACCGTACCGGCGGAGCTCCTCGAAGCCCTCGACCACGCTCTCGTACCAATTGTCGGGGCCGGTTGCGCCGAGCTCGTATGGCTCAGCGACGTGCCCGGCGAGCTTCACACCACGGACGCGCACGCCGCGCGCGGCGAGGCATTCGCCGAGATAGCGCATCTCGTAGGGCGTGCCAGTGAGGCCGTGGACCAGTAAGACGCTCAGTCCCTCGCCCGCAAAGAAAAACGGGCCGGTATCGACCTCCGATTTGCGGAACGATGGAGGTTCGTCGCAAGAGGCTGGCATAAGGCGGCTCTCGCTGCTCACATCGAGGATGATGCGGCGCCGAGCTGGTCGGAGTCGATCGTGATACGGGCGTCGCTCTTCAGTTGCTCGAGGAATCGCTGCCACGCTCCTTGGCGGCGGCTCGCGAGGTATTCCTCGGTGAACTGCTCTTCATCCTTCTTCCAGTCCTGATCGCCCGGATCGGTGCGCGCGGTGAGCTCGAAGATGTATGAGTTGCCCGAGCGCTCCATGACCTGATCGATCATGACTGGAAGCGTAGCGGCCATTCCGGCCGCAGCGGTAACCTCGGGAAACTCGCCGATGCCGGGGATGTCGTTGGAGGACCTGACGAAGGGCGGCACCGTCTTCATCGGCAGCTTATTTTCGGTCGCGACTGCTGCGAAGTTCGGCGCGCCTTTGACTTCGGCCAGCACCTTGAGCGAGTCCGCGTGCGCCCTCTCGGCGGCGGTCGATTTGATTAACGCTTCGCGCACTCTGTCGGAGATTTGTGCGAGCGGCGGTACATGCGAGGGATCGCGCGCGACGAGCTTCATCAGATATGGAGCGCCGCTTGCGGGCACGCCTCGCACCTGGCCGACCTCGGCCTTGAAGGCCGCATCGATAAGAGGCGCGGGATCGACCACCCCTTTGATCGGTTCGTTGCGGGCAAACTCGTCGGTTTCGACCACGTCGAGTCCGCGTTTCTTCGCCAGATCGTCGAGGCCGGTGCCCGAGAGCGCGGCCGATAGATCTTCGTTAACCGCATTACGGGCGAGGCGAGCGCCCTCTTCGCTGCGAATCGCTTCGATGATCCTGGGCTTGGCCTCGTTCAGCGTGTCAACGTGGGGTGGCGTCAGGGCATCGAGCTTGACGACGTGAAACCCGAAGCTGGTTTCGACGAGCGCGATCTCGCCCGGCTTCATCTTGAAGACTGCGTCCTCGAACGGCTTGACCATCTGGCCGCGGGAAAACGAGCCGAGGTCGCCGCCGCTGAACCTGTTCGATGGATCGTCGGAATACCGGGCTGCAAGCTTCGCGAAATCGGCGCCGCTCTTTGCCTGCTTCAAGATGTCGAGTGCCTTTTTGTGCGCCGCGTCTTTCTCTGCCTGAGTTGCTCCGGCCGCTACCGATACCAGGATGTGCCGCGCGTGAGCTTCCTCAGGATGCGTGAAGACGGCCTTAAGATGATCCTTATAGTAGGTATTGATGTCCCAGTCGGAGGGCGTGAATTTGGCCGCCATCATCGCAGGCACATAGTGGATGAACTCGATCTTGACGCGCGCGGGCTCAGTGAATTCGTCGTGGAACTTCTTGTAGAAGTCCTGAAGCTGCTGGGCCGTTGGTGAGATGCCAGCGATGAAGTTCCTCCAGTCGAACTCTACATAGTCGAGCGCGATCTTCTCGTTGCGCAGGTTGTAGGCATGGCGAACCTCGTCGCTGCTCACATCGATGCCGAGATCGATCATCGACTTGAGTGCGTCTGAGGTCATTTCAGCGCGAACGCGGTCCTCATATTCGTGCGGCAACAGATCGTTGCTGCGGAGGATTTCCTGGTAGGCGTCGAAGTCGAACTGGCCGTCACGCTGGAAGTTGGGATCGGACGCGATCTTCTGCTGCAGCGCCAAGTTGGAGATGCGAATGCCCAAGCGACTGGCTTCTTCCTCCACCAGTTGCCGTTCGATCAGCATATCGAGCGCCTGCTCGCGTAGGTTGGTCCCCTTAAGAGCTTCGGCTTCGTTGGCACCGTATATCTGCTGATAGAGGTTGCGAAGCTGGGTCACCTGCTTGTCGACCTGGTCGCCCAAAATTTGTTTGCCGTTGACGGTGGCGAGCGGGTGAACACGGTTGAGAAAACCGGTAGTCAGGCCGAAGAAAGTCATGAAAAAGGCAAGGATGCCACCGACAACCCACATTGCCCACGAGTTCTGATGTCCGCGAAACCGGTCAAGCATGGTGCCAAGATCATAATGTTGCAGATTTCTCCTTGCAATTACGGCAGATTATCTTGCTTAACATTCTGGCGGCTGTTACTTTGTCGTTGGCGATGGGAGTTGGATGAGCTCCGCTAAATTTTCGCTGGTGGGGAAGTGATTTGGAGCCATCCGGGGTCGGCTTTTGGACTGGCAATAACGTTGACCAGGCCTGAGCCTGGCGGTAGGGGGACGGAATCCAGTGGTCCTCAATTCCATTTTCGGTTGGTTCTCGAACGATCTCGCGATCGATCTCGGCACCGCTAACACCCTGATCTACGTCAAGGGCGAGGGAATCGTGTGCAACGAACCATCGGTCGTCGCGGTGCAGAAGGATTCGCGCGGCTCGCGCCGCGTGCTCGCGATCGGCGCCGAAGCGAAGAAGATGCTCGGGCGCACCCCCGGTTCGATCGTCGCGATTCGTCCGCTCAAGGACGGCGTGATCGCTGATTTCGAAATAACGGAGAACATGCTGCGCTATTTCATTCAGAAGATTCACTCCGGCAAGACGCTGGTACGTCCACGCCCACGAATCGTGATCTGCGTGCCATTCGGCATCACCGCGGTCGAGAAACGGGCTGTGCGCGAATCGGCTGAATCGGCGGGCGCGCGCGAGGTTTACCTGATCGAAGAGCCGATGGCGGCGGCGATCGGCGCCGGTCTTCCGATCACCGAACCCGCCGGCAACATGATCGTTGATATCGGCGGCGGCACGACTGAAGTAGCCGTGATCTCGCTCGCTGGCGTCGTCTTCTCGCGCTCGGTGCGTGTCGCGGGCGACAAGATGGACGAAGCGATCATCCAGCACATCAAGCGCAAATACAATCTGTTGATCGGTGAACGCACCGCCGAGCTGATCAAGATCACGATTGGTTCCGCTTATCCAGGCAACGAAATACAGACGATGGAAATCAAGGGCCGCGACCTCGTGGCCGGCGTGCCCAAGATTATCGAAATTACCGACGAGGAAATCCGCGAGGCCCTGATGGAGCCGGTGCGGCAGGTAGTCGAGTCAGTGCGGATCGCGCTCGAGCGCACTCCGCCCGAACTCGCCTCCGATATCGTCGACAAAGGAATCGTGCTCGCCGGCGGTGGCGCGCTGCTGCGCAACCTCGACGTGTTGCTGCGCGAGGAGACCGGCCTCCCAGTCACGCTCGCGGACGATCCACTGACTGCGGTCGTGATGGGTGCGGGCAAGGTGCTGGATGAGTTGTCGCTGCTGCGCGACGTAACGGTGGATTGAGCGCCAACGCGATCACGCTTTCGGCCGCGCCCGGGCATCGGGGCGAAATGACGTGAGGAGCACTTTTCTCTGGCGCAACCGCGTGCTGCTGACCAGCGGCGCATTGATTATTCTTTGCCTCCATTTCATTTCTGCCGGAGTCCATCCGGGCGACCTCGCCGCGCGCCCCGAGTCGCTCCTGATGGAAATGATCCGGCCGTTCGATGCAGCCACCTCGGGACTGACTGACGGCGCATCGGCCATCGTCCACAACTATATCGATCTCGTGAACGTGCGCGCCGAGAACACGCAGCTCAAGGCCCAGCTCGCCAAGCTCGAGAGCGATCGCGCCCGCCTCGCGGAGCTCGAGAACGAAAACCGTCATCTGGCCGAGCTGGTCGATCTAAAGGATGCGCTCGGTCTTCGCGCCGTGGCCGCCAACGTGATCGGCAGCGACGCCACGGGACTCGCGCACACCCTTCTTATCGGTACCGGTTCCTATGACGGCATTCGCAGCGGGATGGCCGTGATTTGCAGCACCGGCGTGATAGGCAAGGTGATCGCAACCAGCCCGCATGCCGCGCGAGTGCTGCTGCTCGACGATCACAACTCCGCCCTCGATGGCTTCGACGAGCGCTCGCGGGCGCGCGGAATCGTCGCCGGAATGGTCGATGACGGCGTGATCCTCAAATACGTCGATCGTTCTCAGGACCTGCGTCCCGGCGACACGATTATCACGTCGGGCCTCGACGGAATTTTCCCGCGCGGGCTGCTGGTCGGCGCCGTCAAGAGCGTGCATCGCGAAGGCCCGGGCCTCTTTCTCTCGGTCTCGATCGCGCCGGCCGTTGACTTCCGCTCGCTGGAGCAGGTGCTGGTCGTGACTGAACCGCCGCCGCGGCCGGTGGACGAACAGGTCAAAGGCTGAGCTCTTTGCGATTGGCGGCACTGTTCACAGTCTTCGCGCTTGTTGCTCTCGCCCTTGAAACTGCTTTGCCTCATCTTCTTCCGCTGCGCACAATCGTACCGAATCTTATCGTTATCCTGGCAGTCGACCTTGGACTCAGGCATCACGGCGCCCTGCCGGCGCTGATCGCGTTCGGGATGGGCTACGCGACCGACGCGTTTTCGGGGACGCATCTCGGACTCAATGCGCTCTTTGTAACGCTGGTGTTTTTGGTGGCGTATGAGATGTCGAGTCGGTTGATGGTGACTAACGCGTTCGTCGGCGCGATACTGGTGCTGGTATCGACAATGGTAGTTGCGTTCGGAACGATTGTGCTAGGCACGGGCTTCGATAGCCTAGCCTACACCGGCCCGCTAATTCCGGCCCTTATAATCCAGGCAGTTCTCTCAGCAGCTCTGGCGCCGCCTATTTTCGCGATCCTCGCCAGCGTCAAGAAGGCCATAGGATTGCCTACCGCCGTGGCGCGTGAATAAATAGGTATTCGAGTGGCGAAAATTCGCCCATCGCGAGACGCCCGCCCGGTTCCCAAACTCGAACCTCGCATTTCCGCTTTGACCGCTCTGATGATCACGGTCCTGGCGCTCGCATCAGTACGTCTTTACTACCTGCAAGTCCTTCATCATCAGGATATGAGCGAGCTTGCCGACCGCAATCGCATTCGCATCCGCCGCGAAGCGGCGCCGCGCGGTCTCGTCTTCGATCGGCGTCATCGCCCGCTGGTCGACACCCGTCCGTCGTTCGACGCCGTGATCGTGCCGGAGGATGCTGATAACCTGTCGGCGACAATCGAGAAGCTGGAAAAGTATCTCGGCACCGACGGCGTCGCGGAAAAGATTTCCGATGCCGAAGATGACGACCGCCCGGCCTACGATCCGGTGATCGTGCAGGAGCGCCTGACCTGGCCTCAGGTGGTCGCCCTCGAGACACACCAGTTGGAGCTCCCCGGCGTCAGCCTCGATATCACACCCGCACGCCACTACCTCTACGGACAGATGGCTGCCCACCTGCTCGGTTACGTTGGTGAGGTCAACAAGAACGACCTCCTGAAGAAAGCCGACTACCACATGGGCGATGAAATCGGGAAGTTCGGCCTCGAGCGGCAACTCGAGCCGTTCCTGCGCGGCGCGGCAGGCGGGCAGGAGATCGAAGTCGATTCGGTCGGCCGGCGGCTCAGGATCCTGAAGGAGATGCCCGATACTCCTGGCCAGAGCGTCGTGCTGACGATTGACCTCGATATCCAGGAGGCGGCCGAGCAGGCGATGGCGGGCAAGAACGGTGCGCTGGTCGCGGTCGATCCGAACACTGGTGAGATCCTCGCGATGGTTTCGCATCCTGCCTTCGACCCCGATGTGTTCGGCGGCGGCATCAAGGCTGCAGACTGGAGGGCACTCACCACGGACCCCGAGCATCCGCTCGAGAACCGCGCCATCCAGGGCATCTATCCACCCGGGTCGACGTTCAAGATCGTCGATTCAATCGCGGGCCTCGAGGAGGGCACCCTCCATCCGGATACGACTTACGATTGCCCCGGCGGGATGTGGTATGGCGGCCGCGAGTATCACTGCTGGCGCAAGCAGGGTCATGGCGATATCGAGCTGCACAATGCAATCGTACGTTCATGCGACGTCTATTTTTATAACGTTGGCATCAAACTCGGTGTCGATCGCATAGCCAAGTGGGCGCATATTCTCGGCTTCGGCGAAAAAACCGGTATCAAGCTGGACAACGAAAAGCCTGGCATCATCCCCTCGTCGGCGTGGAAAGAGAAGCGCTATCACGAACGATGGTACCCGGCTGAGACTCTCTCCGTCGCGATCGGACAGGGCTACGTGGCCGTCACTCCGCTGCAGCTCGCGCAGCTCGCGGCCCAGGTCGCGAGTGGCGGCGTCCGCTACAGGCCGCACTTCGTCAAGATGATCGAGAACGTCGACGGCAGCGTCGCCAAGGTTTATCAACCTCAGGTCGAGAACCGGCTAACGCTCGATCCCGCTCTGATGGAAGACGTCAAGGACGCCATGTGCGACGTGGTAAACACTGCAGGCGGTACCGCCCACAAGGCGGCGCTGCCCGGCATCATAGTATGCGGTAAGACCGGCACCGCGCAGGTCGTCGGCGACAAGAGCGGTCATGGCGGCGAGGGTCAGAACGACGACAAGGTCCCGGTGCAATTCCGCGACCACGCCTGGTTCATCGCTTTCGCGCCCAAGGACCATCCACAGATCGCTCTCGCCTGCATCGTCGAGCACGGCGGTCATGGCGGCAGTGCCGCGGCGCCTCCGATCCATGACGTGCTGCAGAGGTTCTTCCAGCTCTATCCGCCACGAGATACCGAATTGACCGAAAACGGCCCTGCGCATCGCGCGATCGAAAAAGTGCTCGACGCTGACGACGCCGACGCCGCCGAGGAGCGTTGATCGTGGCGTTCGGGATCGCGCCCGACCGAAGAATCATCCTCCACTTCGACTGGACCGTGTTCGTGCTCGCTATTGGTCTTGCCGCGATTGGACTCGTCAGCGTGATAAGCGCGTCGTACGGCGGTCATCGCCTGATCAATCCTCTGGTTGTCCGTCAAGTGGTCTGGATTGGCGTAGGTATCGTGGCGCTGTTGCTCGTTTCACTGTTCGATTACCGCGCGCTTCAGAGCTACGCCTACCCGTTCTACGTGCTGGTCATCGGCCTGCTGATTGCCGTGATGATCGCGGGACACGCGACCGGCGGTTCGCGCCGCTGGATCAACCTCGGCTTCTTTCACCTCGAACCATCCGAGGTGGCGAAGCTCGCCGTCGTTCTGGTGATGGTGCGGTACCTCCGCGAGGAGCCGCCGAAGGGCGGCTGGGGTCTGCGCCAGCTGATCGTTCCTGCACTGTTGCTCGGCGTGCCCGTTGCTCTCGTGCTGAAGCAGCCTGATCTCGGCACCGGGCTGATCCTCGTGCTCATCACGGCAACGCTGATTTACGTGAGCGGGTTGAACACGCGCACGATGGCGATTCTCGGAATTGCGGCGGTGCTCATAGCTCCGCTCAGCTGGCACTACCTGAAGCCATATCAGCGCCAGCGCCTCGTGAGTTTCATAAATCCGCAGGCCGACCCCTTGGGTTCGGGCTATCACATTATCCAGTCCGAGATCGCAATTGGCTCGGGCGGTCCCCAAGGTAAAGGCTTTCTCAAGGGTACGCAGGCGCGGCTCAACTTCCTACCCGAGCAGAGTACGGACTTCATTTTCGCGGTGTTCGCCGAGGAGTTCGGGCTGTTCGGCTCCATTACGCTGCTCGTTCTCTATGGAGCGCTGATTGCGAGGGGCGCCTGGATCGCGCGCCATTCGCGCGACCGATTCGGAGCATTACTCGCCGTAGGCATTACTGCGATCATTTTTTGGCAAGTCGCGATCAACATAGGCATGGCCACCGGAATGCTGCCAGTCGTCGGCATCACGTTGCCGCTCGTGAGCTACGGCGGCTCGTCGCTAATCGCGATGATGATCGCGATGGGTCTCCTGATCAGCATCAACACTCGCCGCTTCTTGTTCTAGGACTTCGCGATCGGTTCTCAATTGTCATTCCGAGCGTGCCGAAGCGATCGCAAAGCGACGAGCAATCAACCCGAAGCAATTCGTTGCGGCCCCCGCGGCAGTTGCCCGCAACACCATGGCGGCGCTACTCAATGAACGCCGTCTGCGATAGCATCGCATGACCAGGCCGCAATTTTATTGGAGCTATCCGAAGCGATGGATTTCAACTACTCGCCCGAACAGGAAGCCTACCGCATGGAAGTGCGGAAGTGGCTCGAAGACAACCGCCCCAGGCATCTCGGCATGCGCGGCGACGACGACGGAGAGTTCGCCGGCGACGATTCGAACTGGCAGCGCCTCAAGGAATGGCACAAGAAGCTCTACCACGCCGGATGGGCGGGTCTCACCTGGCCCAAAGAATACGGCGGGCGCGGCGCGACCTTCGTCGAGCAGGTCATCTTCCAGCAGGAGCTTGGGCGCCTCAATCTGCCGATGGGATGCAACGTACTGGGCGTGATCATGAACGGCCCGGCGCTGATGCAGTGGGGCACGGAGGAACAGAAGAAGCGCTACCTCCAGCCGATTCTCGCGGGCGACGAAATCTGGTGCGAGGGCATGTCCGAACCGGGCGCAGGCTCCGACCTCGCGTCGATCCAGACGCGCGCCGAGCCCAAGGGCGACGAGTTTATCGTCAACGGGCAGAAGGTCTGGACCACGATCGCGCATCGCTCGCACTTCTGCCAGCTCTTCGTCCGCACCGACCCCGACGCCCCACGCCACAAGGGTATGAGCGCGCTCATCGTAGATATGCGAAGCCCGGGGATCAACGTGCGTCCGCTGAAGCAAATCACCGGCGACTCCGAGTTCAACGAAATCTTCCTCGAAGACGTGCACGTGCCCAAGGAAAATCTGCTCGGCCCGCTGAACGGCGGCTGGCAGGTGCTGGTTTCGACTCTGATGCACGAGCGGTTCGGAATAGGTGAGACGATCGGCGGCACCGAGGTGATGCTGCGCCAGCTCGTCGAGATCGCGAAGAATGTGAAGCTCAACGGTAAGCCCGCGACCGAGGATCCCGAGGTGCGCCAGCAGCTCGCGCAGTTTGCAATCGAGGCGATGGCGAAGAAGTACAACGGGATGCGGAGCCTCACCAAGCGCCTCAAGGGCCAGCTGCCCGGCGCGGAAGCATCGATTTCGAAACTGGTGTCAACGGACCTCGGCCAGCGGATGACCAAGTATGTCTCGCGGCTCATGCCGCTCTACTCGACTCTCGAGCGGCATACGCCTTTTGCGCCCGAGGGCGACTGGGCCAGGCGTCTCCTGCAGTGCGAATCGATGACGATTGCGGGCGGCACGTCGCCGGTGCAGAAGAACATGATCGGCGAGCGCGTGCTGCAACTGCCGAAGGGCTGAATGCGCGAACAATTGTGACTCGAAGGGCGGGCCCGTTCGCAGCCCGCCCTTTTGTTTCTCGCCCCGCCGCGTTGGTCGGCGGCGTTTGATCGAACAGGAGGCGCGGTCATGGTTAACGACTTCGATCTCACCAATCTCGACTTTTTCGTTTCCGGAGACCCGCACGCGCTCTGGAAGGAACTTCGTGCCACCGATCCGGTGCATTGGACCGAGCGCCGCAACAAGAAGGGCTTCTGGTCGATAACCAAGCACGGCGACGCGCAGCGAGTTTATCGCGATCCCGCAAGTTTCAGCTCGATGGGCGGTATCGCGATGGGTCCCGAGCAGGAGCTGGATCCGGGTCAGCCACGCGTCGAGTTCGGCTTCGGCCAGATGATGATCGTCACCGACCCTCCCCGTCACGGCCGCATACGCCAGATGCTGAATCGGCGCTTCACGCCGAAGGCGCTCGCACCGCACGAGCCGCACGTCCGCGCAATTACCACCGAGATCCTTGACGCGGTTTGCGAGCAAGGCCATTGCGATCTCGTGGTCGATGTCGCCGCGCGGCTGCCGACCGCAGTCATCTGCGAGATGCTAGGGGTGCCGCGCCAAGACTGGGACCTGATGTTCCTGCTCGGCAACATGACGCTGGGCACCGAAGACCCCGAATACCAGGTGGAAGGATCGGCGCAGAAAACGGGGGTGCAGGCGCAGCGCGATATCTTCAACTACTTTATGAAACTGATCGCCGAGCGGCGCGCCAATCGCACCAACGATCTGGTGAGTGCGCTTGCCCATGGCGAAGTCGAAGGCGATCGGCTCACCGATATCGAAGTACTTTTCAACTGCTTCCTGCTGATCCTCGGCGGCCAGGAGACGACACGCAACGCCATCACAGGCGGCATGAACGCCTTGATGCAGCGACCCGACGATCGCGAGCGCCTCGCCTGCGAACCCGCGCTTCTGCCCGCGGCGATCGAGGAGATGCTGCGCTGGACTTCGCCGATCACGCATATCATGCGCGTCGCAACTCGCGACGTGGAGATTCGCGACAAGAAGATCCGCAGCGGCGATCGGGTCGTGCTGTGGAATCCGTCGTGCAATCGCGACGAAGAAGTATTCGAGGATCCGTACCGCTTCGATATCACGCGTCAGCCCAACGACCACATCGCATTCGGATACGGAGAGCACTTTTGCATCGGGGCGAACTTGGCGCGGCTCGAAATGCGGGTAATGTTCAGCGAACTGCTACGCCGTATGCCCGACATGGCGGCGGCGGGTCCGGTGGAACGGCTGCGCTCGAACCTGCTCGCCGGTATCAAGCATCTGCCGGTTACTTTCACGCCCGCGAAGGCCGCGGCCTGATCAAGGGAGGAAGCAATGAAGCTCGATGGCAAAGTCGCGATTATCACGGGCGCAGGATCGGGAATGGGTCGGGCGACGGCGCGTATCTTCGCGCGCGAAGGGGCGAAGATTGCGGCGGTCGATGTCAACGAGAAAGGCGCGGCCGACACGGTCGCGGACATCGAAGGCACCGGCGGACAGGCGCTCGCGATTCGTGCCGACGTGTCGCTCGAGAAAGATGCCGCTCAGATGGTCGAGGCGACGGTAATGCGCTTCGGCGCTCCTAACGTGATGTTCAACAACGCCGGGATCGAAGGTGAGTCTGCATACGTCGGCAAGATGAGTGCCGAGGCGTTCGACCGCGTGATCGCGATTAACCTGCGCGGCGTATTTCTCGGCATGAAATACGCGCTGCCGCCGATGGTCGAGGCGGGGAAGGGCGGATCGATCATCAATCAGGCGTCGATCGCGGGTCTGGTCGCCGTGCGCGGTGGAGCGGCTTATTGCGCGGCGAAGGCAGGCGTTATCGCGATGACGCGAGTCGCGGCGCTCGAATACGCCCGCTACAACATCCGCGTTAACTGCATCTGTCCGGGCGGAATCGAAACCGAGATGGCCAAGCGAATCCGCCGCGGCGCGGCGCCCGATCCCAAGGCCGTCAGCCGCATCTCGGTGCTGAACAGAATGGGCGAGCCAGAGGAGATTGCCAATATGGCGCTGTTCCTCGCCAGCAACGATTCGTCATTCGCGACTGGCGCGCCGTTCATCGTCGATGGCGGCTGGACAATCAGCTAGCGGGCGATCGACCGTTAACCGCTCCGAGAGCAAGGCGTTGGCGCACGCCGGTGCATGCGCGATTAGGCAACGCATGTCAAATTCGCCCCGCGGCCAAGTACTCTCCTTAAGGGCCAGTTGCCTTAGGGACTCCGAAGTGAGAGTCTCCGCCGGACCGGCGCGGGCTGGCTCGGCGCGACGCAGTGAAACCAAGCAGGATTTCTCCTCCGCCGCTTACCCTGATTGCACTGACTCTCTTGCTTTGTTCGGGTTGTGCTGAGACGGCGATCAGCACCAAGCCCTTTGATCAGTTCTCTTCTGACGTTCAACAACTGAGCAAATCCGCCGACCAGGTCTGCGCCAGCGGGGTGGCCTTCAACCAGGCTGGATATCTCGCGCAATTGCAGGAGAAGCCGAAATTCCACATGACCGATCTTCTACTGCAAAGAAGCGGCAACGATTTCATCACGCCAGACCCTGAACCCACTTTCATCGAGGTTCGCGGCGCAGAGACCTGCTGTCTGACGCCAATGGACTTCGGGCGGACTACGCAGCAGCTCTGCAGCAACTGGCAGCTGCTAACCTCCTAAGCCAGGCTACCTTCGATCAGATGACGAAAGACCTGAGCGCTGACAGCGCGAGCCTCAGCACCAACCTTGCGACAATCTCAACCCAGGCGCCAAATGCGCCCGAACTGAATTTGTTCTACAGCGCCGCCGTCGACGTCGCGCGTCTGTTCATCGAGCAAAGACGGCGTGAAGACCTGGTCAAGGTTATCGAGGCGAACCAGCCCGCGATCGATCGATTTACCCAGTGGTGTGAAGCCGGCGTCGAACATCTGGCGGAGGATCTATACAACTCCTGCGACGCCCAGATGAGCGCGCTATCGACGAGGTTCTACAGAGTTACACCCGATCCGAAGAGTGACTCTGCGCAGGATCCTATCATCAGGCAGGCCGTCGAACTCGATGCGACCTTCCTCAACAATGAAGACGCGATGAAGGCGCTCGACCATGCCCACAAAGCTGTGCCGGGAGCACATCAGAATCTTGCGGTAGCGGTGCGGAGCGGTACGGGAACTCTCGCCGACCTCCAATCCCTCAATCAAAGCGTGCGACGCTTGCAAGGTCTGAGTGGGGAGACAAAGGCAACTTCATCCGCTGCCCCATCGCCGAGACCGCAAGCGTCGCCATCGCCGAACGCATCCGCAAAAGGCCAGTGAGGTTTGGATATGCCCAATGAAATCGCCAATTTAATTTCCGATCATGGCGACAAACTGGACTTGCTGAACCTGCTGAGTACCGATATCAACGGCGTCACTTACCTCAAGATGTGGTGCGATGTGAACAATGATCAGACCAACGGGCCGCAGTACTCGGCTCGTCTGAACGCGCTCAACTCGCAGTACGATTCACTTTCCAGCGCGCTATGGAGCGACTGGATAGGTGATGCGGTCACCGTCAAGGCCGCCATGCAGAAGCTACTGACGGCGCTAATGACTGCGTCAAGCAGGTCCAGCAGAATATCAATACCGCGCAAGCGATCGTGAAGGCTTGACTACGTCGATGAGGCAAGCGCAGTCGCCGCCCGCTCGCACCCTAGGTACCGCTGATAAAAAGAACCGCAGACGAACGGGCCGATCGGCTGTGGAGATGGGTGAGTCTTTTATTGGTCCGAAAGGGCTCAGACTGGTAGCACCATGACGGCGCGGCATACGATCTACGCGCTCTGGATCGCGTGGCTGGTCTCGTGGACTGTTGCGAGAGTTTGGTCCAGCCGTACGGACAAGAGAGACGCCTTGGGAGGCGAGCTGCTGTTCCGCACTTCCTTTTACTTGAGCCTGGTGCTGCTGTTCGCGTTTCCACCGGAAAATACCTACTATTTTAAGACACTCCTTTGGCGAACCAGCGATGCGTTGGATTGGATGTTGGTCGCGGTGACAGCCGCCGGAATTTCCTTCACCTGGTGGGCTCGCATCTACTTAGGCCCGTTCTGGTCAGACTGGGTGGTGAAGAAAGTTGGACATCATGTGATCGACACGGGTCCCTATCGGCTCGTTCGCCATCCGATATATTCAGGGCTCATCCTCGCGGCGGCTGCGACTGCAATTGTTGAAGGGACCTGGCCAGCTCTGATCGGAGCTGTCCTTGTCGCTTTGGCGTTCTACATCAAAGCTCGGCGCGAGGAACGTTTCCTGCGCGCGGAACTCGGTGAAGATGCCTACGACACGTATTCCGGCAGAATTCCGATGCTCGTGCCCTTCCTAAGAATTCGAAAGTAAGCGGCGCGGAAGATCGCAGGAGATTGCGCAGGCGCCGCCTTAAGAACGAAGACTCTTAGCCATGACTGAACGCGTCAATTACGATCAGATCGCGCCGACCTTCGACACTCGCTACGCGCACAGCCTTTACAACGTTCTGACCCAGGTGCTGCGCGCGACTATCGAGGCGGAGCATCCGGAGCGCATCCTAGAAGCGGGATGCGGCACGGGATACTGGCTCGCGGCGCTCAACGATCTCGCGCCACGGATCCACGGTCTCGACTTTTCGCACGAAATGCTGCGGAAAGCGCGCCAGCGAAATCTCTCGGGCGGACTGCTGCGCGCGACCGCGGAGGTCCTGCCTTTTCGCGACTGCTCCATCGACCTGATTTTCTGCGTCAACGCGCTTCATCATTTCGGACCTTTCGAAAACTTCATCATCGAGTCGCGGCGCGTGCTGCGGCCGGGCGGAATGCTCGCTAATTTCGGCATGGACCCGCATCACGGCCGCGACGCCTGGTGCCTGTACGATTACTTTCCCGAGACGCGCGCCATCGACCTCGCCCGCTATCCGTCGTCGGACGCGATCGCAGACTCGATGCTGCGCGCGGGCTTCGATTCGGTTGCGTGCCGAACCGCTTGCCGATTCGCAACCGATCGGATCGGCGCGCAGGTGTTTGAAGATCCTGAGCTTCAACGCCGCGGGTGCTCCCAGATGGCGCTCCTTACTGACGAACAGTACGCAGCCGGAATCGCGCGGATGAAGGCCGCGATCGCGTCGGCTCCAGCCGACGTTCCTCCGACCTTCAGGGCTGATATCGCGATCATGCTCCAGTGCGGGTGTATCGACCGCTAAGCGGTCACCTGTAGACGGATCGCTTCCAAAGATGCGTACACTTTTTGCTTGATCCGTCGCCGACGAGCGCCTTTGCGATCGTGGGGTTGGTTTTTGCCATATCTAATGACCAGATGCTGACTTAGTGGGCAGCACCTACTTCTGACACGTTCATTTCGCAAGGATCCGGAGGGATCTCGCAATGATTGGCAGGAAGATCGGCGGCCCAGTCGCCGTGGCGGCGAGTTCGTTACTTGTTATTGCCTCGAGCGCGCATGCGGAGCTACCTGCGCCGCCGCACATTGGCAGGATCGATGGTGCGGATACGGCCTGGCTTCTCACTTCGGCGGCGCTCGTCCTGATGATGACGATTCCAGGGCTTGCGCTCTTCTACGGCGGCATGGTCCGGCGCAAGAACGTCCTCTCAACGCTCATGCAGAGCTTCATCCTGGTCGCGCTGGTCTCGGTTCAGTGGATCATTTTTGGTTACAGCCTCGCCTTCGCGCCCGGCAGTGCAATATGCGGTGCGCTCAGCTGGATCGGCCTCGCCGGCGTCAGCGCGACGCAGCCCTACGCCGCGTATTCCGCGACGGTCCCGCATCAGGCGTACATGATTTACCAGTGCATGTTCGCCGTGATCACGCCTGCGCTGATCACGGGTGCAATTGCCGA
The DNA here is from genome assembly GCA_030038355.1 of Candidatus Binataceae bacterium. Lineage (GTDB taxonomy): Bacteria > Desulfobacterota > Binatia > Binatales > Binataceae > JASHPB01. The sequence goes on along the minus strand of JASHPB010000021.1, from coordinate 14,348 downwards.
GCGGATGTCATTCAAAGGCTTCCTGCTTTTCAGCCTGCTATGGACGACACTTATCTACGATCCACTCGCGCACTGGGTGTGGGGCGTCGACGGCTGGATACATCAGATGGGCGCGCTCGATTTCGCGGGCGGCACGGTGGTCCATATCTCGTCGGGCGCGGCGGCGCTCGCGGGTGCAATCCTGGTCGGCAAGCGTCGCGGATTCATGCGCGAGGCAATGCCGCCGCATAACCTGACCATGACCCTCACCGGGGCGGGCCTCCTCTGGGTCGGCTGGTTCGGCTTTAACGCGGGCAGTGCGCTCGCTGCTAACGGCCTCGCCGTATCGGCATTCGTGGCGACGCATCTCGGCGCTGCCGGCGCAACGATCGTGTGGGTGCTCGCGGAGTGGCTCATTGCCGGCAAGCCGACCACGCTCGGCGCGGCCAGCGGCGCAGTCGCGGGACTGGTCGCGATCACTCCGGCCTCGGGCTACGTCGGCCCAGTTCCCGCCGTGATCATCGGTGTGCTCGCTGGCGCGGTTTGCTTCTCGGCCGTGAGGATCAAGACCCGCTTCGGCTACGACGATGCGCTCGACGTGGTCGGCGTGCACATGGTCGGCGGAATGCTGGGCGCCGTGCTGACTGGAGTGTTCGCGAGCATCGCGGTCAACGCAGCGGGCGCCAACGGCCTCTTGTTCGGTAACCCGCACCAGCTGCTAGTGCAGGTGATCGCCGTGGTTGCGAGCGTGCTCTTCTCCTTCATCGGAAGCTCGATCCTGCTCAAGGTGACCGAGATGCTGGTTGGAATCCGCGTCGATTCCGAAGCGGAGCAGATCGGACTCGACCTCACCGAGCACGAAGAGAGCGCTTACGCCTTCGAAGCTTGAGGTTTATTGATTCGGTGCCGCTGGCGGAAGTCCCCAAGGTTGGGCATCCGTCCCTTCTCTGCGCGCGAAGCTAGCGGCTCATCACCTGGAAGAGAATCGGCGCCGCCTCAGCCATCAGCTCGCCGACAACTTCGTGCAGCGGCTTGCTCGGAATCGCGAGCTTCTCGGTCAGCGATTTCATGATCGCGAGGTAGCGCTGCTTCATCTCGGGCTCGATCGTCTCGATGCGGATTTCCTCCATCACCTCGATGAAACGGCGATGAACCTCGACGATTTCGATATCGACCGGGTCGTTGAACTTCTTTTGCCGCGCCATGGATTCCTTCCTCGCGACCTCGTACGGTTCGACTTCAACTATATCACACTGCCGCGGCGACGCTGCGGCTAGCTGACGGCCAGGATTCGCGCCCACCGCGGCGGGATCGAGAACTTCGCGCAGCCTCTGACGACGTCGAACGCCCGGCCGTCGCTCAGAACATCGACGAGCCTCGCACCTTGCATGTCCGGAATCTTGAGTGTGATCTCACCCGCGTGCGTTGAGGCGTTCAGCGCGACGACCATCGACTCGCCCGCTACGCGGCGCATGAACGCGAACTGCTCGTGCGCGACGTGGAGCTCGATGTAATCGCCACGACGAAGCACGGGATGACAGCGGCGAAATGCACTCAGGCGCGCGATCGTCGCGCAGAGTTCATGATTGGGCGAAGTTCGTGCGAGCTCGACCGGATCGAGCGCGGGCCTTAGCGGCGCATCGGTACCGCGAATCTTGCAGCCCTCGATTCCCCATTCACTGCCATAGTAAATCGAAGGGACGCCCGGCATCGTCATCAGCAACGCATAGAGCGGATAAAGATGCGTGCGCTCCTTGAGGATAGTCGCCGCCCGCGCGACGTCGTGATTATCGACGAAGTTGTAGAGTGGCATGCCGCGGTAGAGTCCGTCCGCGCCAAACTGGCGCTTCAGTGTGTAGGCAATCTCGAAGTAGTTGCGTTCGTTGAGGCTCGACCAGAGGCCCTTGTACGCCTCATAGTTGGTCGTCGCATCGAGGCCGCCGCGATTCGCCCAGCGCCGGTAGTCGCCGTGCACGACTTCGCCTATCAGCCAGAAATCCCGCTTCAGCGCCCTGCAGTGCGCAGCGAGTTCGCGCTGAAACTCGAAGTCGAGCGCGTCGGCGGCATCGAGACGGAGCCCGTCGATATCGAATCGCTCGATCCAGGAGGAGACCGCCGCGAGTAGATAATCGCGCACCGCGCGATTTTGAAGATTCAACTTTGGCAGGCTGTGATGACCGTGCCAGGCTTCGTAGTGGAATGGATCGCCGCGCGGACTTGAGCGCGTGAAATCCAGATCATACCAGTCGCGGAACTGAGACGCCGCGCCGCGTGCGAGCACGTCGCGAAACGCCGGAAAGTCGCGGCCCGTGTGATGGAAAACGCCGTCGAGTACAAGTCGTATCCCGCGCTGATGCAGTTCGCGCGCGATTGCCGCAAACGAATCATTGTCACCGAGCCGCCGATCAATGCGGCACAGGTCGGCGGTGTCGTAGCCATGCGTGCTCGATTCGAAGATCGGTCCGAGCATCAACACGTTGCCGCCGAGCTGCCCGAAGCAATCGAACCATCGCCTAAGCCCCGAGATTCGATCGACCGGCGCTCCTGTGAATGGATTACGCTCTGGCGCGCCGAAGCATCCGAGGGGGAATAGATGGTAGACGACGGCGTCAAAAGCCCAGTGATCACCTTCGCTCATTGGCTATACCGTTACGTACATGGTTTTCCGAACTGGGATTCGTCTCGCCGAAGCTCCTACGAGTAAATTCCGTGACTGAATTGATGCACCATCTCGTGGCACACGCGATCGGTAATTATCAGCCGCTCGTTGAGCTGCAGCGACACGTAGAGGTTGATGATTCCGACCAGCGATAACGCATATCGCTGATGACGCCCTCGCATGTTGCCATGCTGTCGCACCGCCTTGATGAAGACGCCCTCGATTGTTGCGAGCCGTCGCGAGTAGTGGCGCGTCGCGATCTGATAGCCGATCGAATCGGGCGGCGCTGAGTGCAGCGCCAGCTCCAGCCGATAGAATACAGGCTCCTGGCGCGCGAATTCGACGTACGCCGCCGCGATCCGGTCGAGCGTGAGCGGCAGGTCGCCGAAGTACTCGGCCGCCGATTCGACCTGCTTATCGAGTCGGCTCGCGTACTCATCGAAGAGCGCCTCGAGCAGTCCCTGCTTCGACCCGAAGAAGTGATACAGGGTCGGTTTGGCAACGCCCGCCCTCTCGGCGACCTCCTGCACGCCTACGGCGTCATAGCCCCGCCGCGCGAATAGCGCGAGCGCCGCGCTGATGAGTCCCGCGCGCGAATCCATTCATCCTCTATACCGATTGGTATATACGACTTCAAGTCGCGACGTGGTGTCGATCGGGTCTTTGAAAGCGGGTGGAAATGCCCGCTACCCATTTCTCGCATGGAGCGGCATTGCGCGCGGGATTGGGCAGCGAGACGCTCTTGAATCCTGAGAAAGGCCGATGAGCTCCGCTCTGAACCTCTCTTGCCCGATGGGCCGCAGTATGGTTCGATTGTGCGCTCAGGGCTATCGGAACTCCCGGCAGGGATATCCCTGGATTCACCGAGACCTACCGACAACGGGCCAGCGCGGGAGAGGGCCCGAATATACGAGTGAAATTGGCCGCCAGCGATGAAAAGGACCTATCAGCCTCACAACCGCCGACGCAAACGAACCCACGGATTCCTCGCCCGGATGGCCACCCCGGGCGGTCGCAAAGTGCTCAAACGCCGGCGCGCCAAGGGGCGCGTTCGCCTCGCCGTCTCGATTCCGCCCAAGCAGCCCGGCTGATCGAGGCTCGCGCGTCCCAGAACTTCGGCGCCGCCGACCGGCTCCATCGAAGCGCCCGGTTCCTCCATCTCCAGCGACATGGGATGCGCCTGCAGAGTGCACACTTCGTGCTTTACGCGGGACAAATTCCTGACAGCGCGGGCAACGCTATCGGTATTACCGTGTCGCGCCGGATCGGCAACGCCGTCGCGCGCAATCGCGTGAAACGCCGCGTCCGCGAATGCTATCGCCGTTCGCTGCGCGAGCGGCTTCCAGCCGGCGTTGCAGTGGTGGTGATCGCGCGCCGCGGCGCCGCGACGCTCGATTTCGCGGCGCTTTCGAACGAGCTGCATGAAGCGGCTTCGAAGCTCAGGGAGAAGCTCGCGCGATGAAGATCGATTCGCTCATCGCCGCACTGCTCTCGATTCCGCGTCTAAGCGCGCTCGCAACTATCCGTCTCTATCAAATATTCATTTCGCCGATGCTCACGGCGATGTTCGGGCGCGCCTGCCGCTTTGAGCCGAGCTGCTCGGAGTACGCGGCCGCGGCGATTTCGAATCATGGTGTGATTGGCGGCGGCGCGATGGCGATCGTACGCTTCGCGCGATGCAATCCGTTCGGCGGCCACGGCCATGATCCCGTGCCGATGCGCGGCAGATCCTGAGGTAACAATCAGTTGGATACCAGCCGCGTCCTGATCACCGTCATTGTCTCGCTGATCCTGATTTTCGCCTACCAGGAACTGGTGCTGAAGCGGCTCTATCCGCCGCAGATGCATCCGACGACCGAGGAAAGCCCGAGCGCTGCGGCATCAGCGGCAGGAATGTCCGCTGCGATTCCAAGCGCCGTCGCCTCTCCTCTTGCGATCGCTCCTGGAGCCGCAATGAGCCCGGCCGCGGTGGCAGCCCCCGAACGCACCTACGAAGTCGAGACCAGCCTCTTCGTTGCAACCTTTACCAGCAGAGGCGCGCGGCTCACGAGTTTCAGGCTCAAGGACTATCGGCAGTCCGCTGGCAAGACCAGCCCGCCCTATGAGATGGTGCAGACCCCGCCGGGAGGCCTGCTGCCGCTAGGCGCGCTGGTGACTCGCAGTGGACAAACGCTCGATGATCACGAGATCGCCTACGACTCCTCATCGCCCGCGCATACTGACGTCAACAGTGGCGGCACCGCAACGCTCACCTTCGACGGCAAGACCGCGGCCGGGCTCAAGCTCGACAAGACCTTCACTTTCAGCGACAAGAGCTATGCCTTCGAGATGGACGTGACCGAAAGTGGCACGGGCAAGCCCGACGCGCTCGGAGTTTCGATGAGTCAGTCGCTCGCCGCGCTGCAGGGTTATCGCGACATCCCAGAGCTGCAGGCCGACGTGCAGGACAAGGTCTTCACCGAGCAGGAGAAGAAGCTTCGCCAGGGCGTGCCGCCGGTCGCGGGAACGATCACGTACGCCGGCTTCGGCGATCGCTACTTCCTCTCAGTCTTCCTGCCGTCCCATCCCGCGTCGGGAACGGTCGCGATGGCCTACTCCGATAAGGAAGCCATCGCGCGCCTGCTCTTCGATTACACCGATCACGTTTCGACGCGCGTCTACATGGGTCCGAAGCTGCTCGACGCGCTGGAGGCCGTCAACCCCGCGCTCCATCACGCGATCGATTTCGGCTGGACGGGAGTGCTCGCGCTTATCTTCTTGCGCGCGCTCAAGTTGTTTCATTTCGTCGCGCCCAACTGGGGCGTCGATATCCTGCTGATGACGGTCGCGATTCGCGTCGCCTTCCTGCCACTTTCGATCAAGAGTCAGCGCTCGATGCTCAAGATGCAGCGGCTGCAGCCGCAGATGGAACGCCTCAAGGAGAAATTCAAGGACAACAACGAGCAGCTTCAGCGCGAGATGATGGACCTCTATCGGCGCAATCACGTCAATCCGCTCGGCGGATGCGCACCGATGGCGCTGCAGCTGCCGATCTTCATCGGCCTTTACGAGGCGCTGCTCAACTCGGTCGAACTTCGGCACGCGCCATTCGCCTGGTGGATCAACGATCTCTCCAAGCCCGACTGCCTGCCGATCTCCTGGATGCCGACGATTCCGTACCTCGATTGTCACGGGCTGCCGGTGCTGGTGCTGCTGATGGGCCTGAGCAGCGTCGCGCAGCAGTGGCTGACGCCGACCTCGCCGGATCCAAACCAGCAGCGGATGATGATGCTGACGCCGCTCATCTTCACCGTGATGCTGATAAACTTTCCGTCGGGCCTGGTGCTCTACTATTTCGCCTCAAACATGCTGGGCGTCATCCAGCAGTACTTTCTGAATCGAGAAATGAAGGCTTACACACCCGCGACATGAGCAATAACGATTCGGTCGAAACATCCGCCGCCTCCGTCGAAGAGGCAATCAAGGAAGCCCTCGAACAGCTCGGCGCGAGCGAGGACGACGTCGCAATCGAAGTGCTCGCCACTCCCCGTGCGGGCGTGCTCGGGCTCGGCGCGCGCGCCGCGCGTGTGCGTCTGACACGGCGCCCGAGGAATGAAGCCTCGAGCGGGGTGCAGGCGCCGCCACCCGCCCCGCCGCTCAGGACCGGGCGGCGCGAGCCCGAGCGAAGCCCCGCGCGGCCCGAGCCGGCGCGAAGCGAGGCGCCGCGTCCAGCGCCGGTTGACGAGGATGTCGCACCGTCCGCGACCGCGCCGGAGCGGCGTCCGCCGCGCGAATCGGCTGCCGCAGCCGACGAGAGCGACGCCGGCCGCAAATCCGCTGAAATCGAAGAACAGAGCGCAGAAGCCATCAAGATCCTCGGCGCGATCCTGGAGCTGATGGGCGAGAAAGCGGAACTGCGCCCGCTCGAAGCCGACAACGAGTCGATTGAGGTCGAAATAAACGGTGACGGCTCTGGCATCTTAATCGGACGCCACGGCCAAACGCTCGATGCGCTCGAATACCTCGTCAACCGGATCCTCGCGCGCCGGATCAAAGATGCCGTGCCGATTTCGCTCGAGATCGAGTCGTACCGCGCGCGCCGCCGCCAGCAACTGCATCGCATGGCGCTCTCGATCGGTGAGCGGGCCAAGCGCGAGCACGAGGCGGTGAAGCTCGAGCCGATGCCGCCGCGCGACCGCCGCGTGATTCACCTGGCGCTCAAGGACGATCCGATGCTGACGACACGCTCCGCGGGCGAAGGCTTTCTGAGATCGATCGAGATCGCGCCCGCCGAGGGCCGCCGCGAGCGTGAGCGCGGCAACGAAGGCGGTCGAGGACGAGGACGCCGCGGTCGCGGCAACGAGCGCTCACCGGAGCGAGGCACCGAACGCAACGCTCCGGAGCGCGAGCAGCGGACCCAGGAGTCATCAAAGCCCGAGGCAATCGGCGAGCAGGGCGGCTTCAAGCACGGCCAGAAGCGGTTATTCTAGTGAACGCCAACGCCCTCAGTTGCTGCGCCCCGGCTCCTGCTACTTACGCTGCGAGAATTAGGGCGTGACTTCCGCGGCGGGTCACTGCCTGTCCACCTCGCGGCGGTGCCGACTCCGACTACCAGCATGAGGAGTGTTCGGTCTCGAACCTGGCAGACGTATCTGTGGTCACCGACCCGTACAGGCCATAAGTCTGCGATTCCGGCGAGCCGGCGCGCTCGGTGCAGTCGCGGATTTGTTAGCCAGCGCGTCGATCTGCTGACGCAGATGCTTTCGAACGTCGCGTGAGAGTTTGCGGAATTGCCTGGCCGCGCTGGGCGCAAACTCGATCGAATCGACCACCGTTTAGCTCAGGTCAGGCCTAACTGCATCTTGATGCGAGCCCCGGGGATAGTGCCTTTGCGTTTCAATTCCTTGAGCGCTTCGCGCGCCGAATTGAGATCCTCAAGATCCTCGCGTGCTTGAAGCAACGCCATGTCCTCAATTGGCGCCACGGCTAGCAGAGGGCCGGTTTCGTCTTGTGAGCACGATTCGATCTTTACCGTAGGCGACGCTATCGACCAGATCGGAGAAATGCCGACGTCCGCGACCGTGGTGACTCTTTCGCTTGAGGACTCTTTGACCCGCGGCATCTGATTTGGTCGCCTTCGGGCCGAATTGTAGATTTACGCTCTGATTTACGCTGCGGCTAGGAGCGACGGTCTGCTTCAGCCGCGCGTGATGATGCCGCGGGCATCGAGATACGACGCGAGCGCATGCGCTCCGCCGCCGGCGCGCGCCAGCGCGACGTATCCGTCGGGGCGCACAAGGTAGACGGCGTCGCGCTCGAGCCCGGCGCGGATCATCTCGCGCCGCCACGGGAACTCGTGCAGCGCGAGCTTCCGCTCCTGGCACATCGCGCGCACTTCCTCGTGCGCACCGCCGTAGACATGCACCTGCCAATCGATCGATTTGAGCGGCGCAAAGTTGTCGGCGCCCGCCCCGTCCATCGGCACCCACGGCAGCCTATCTCCGCCGTAAACCAGGTTGGCGCGGCCCTCGCTCAGCGCACTGCCGCGATAGTTCACGTCGGTCTGCGAGATGGTGCGGAAGAAGTAGCGGCGCAAGGGCGTGATCCGGAACATCAGCGGCATCACGAGAGGCGTCAGGTCAAGCCGCACGATGCGCGCGATTGTGCCATCACTGGTAACTCCCGTGAAGGCACGATCGGTGGTCGCCACCAGCCGTCGCGCGAATCCGATCCGCTCAGGCTCGTAGCTTCCGAGGATCGATTCCTTCGCGCACCCTTTGACGACGGCCGCGAGCTTCCAGGCGAGATTTATGGCGTCGCCGATGCCGGTGTTCATGCCCTGGCCCCCGACGGGGCTGTGAATGTGCGCGGCGTCACCCAGGATGAATGCGCGGCCGCGCGCAAACTGATGCGCCACGCGATGATGTACGCGGTAAGTCGAGAACCAGTTCACGCGCTCGACCTCGATTTTGAGCCACTCGATGACGTGCTTGCTCACCTCGTTCCAGGTGGGGTTGTCGCGCCGATGCTCGGCCTCTTCGCTTATCGTGCCGACAAGGCGCGCGGTGCCATCGTCGTGCAGCGGAAATACCGCGAGGAACTCGCTAAGGTCGAGCGCGACGTGCAGTTCGCCGTTCATCACCGGGCCGCGCGCGTTGACATCGGCAACATAGAAAAGATGATTGTAAGTCCCGCCCGGGAAACCGATGCCCAGTGCGTCGCGCACCTTTGAGTTGGCCCCGTCGCATCCGGCGATATACCGCGCTTCGCACGACTCGTCGCTGCCATCGGGTTTCTTGAGATGCGCGATCACGCGGTCGCCGCGATCCTCGAAGTCGATCAGCTCGGTACAGCGCTCGACCTGGATTTTCGCTTCGGTGAGGTGCGCCACCAGCATGCGCTCGTGCTCGTCCTGCGGGTAAACCAGGGCGTAAGGATATGGGCTGATTCCGTTGCCCATCGCACCAAGCGTCGCATGCGCGGAATGTTGGCCGGCGACCCAAAGATTCGCCGCGACGACGTGGCGCCCGCGCTCGACTACCTCGTGGTCGATTCCAATCTGCCGGTAGAATTCGAGTGTCCGCGCCTGCACCGCGAGCGCGCGTGAGGTCGTGCCTGGCTCGGCGGTCCTATCGATGATTCTCACGCGAGTGCCAAGGCGCGTTAGCCATAGCGCGAGCACGAGGCCTGTCGGGCCTGCGCCCACAATCAGGACTTCGGTTTCGCCACCGGATGAGGCGCCCATAGTATGATTCTAGCGCGCTCGCGCGCATGAGCGCCCGTGGGGATAGCGCATCGAACGGCTGACAACTTCTGAACTTTTCCCGCTTAGTCGAAATTCGGCGATGCCGTTCGACCAACTTCCGAGAGCTACGTGCGATGCCTTGCGACGACCGAAAAAGAGGAGAACGCCCATGAAGCTTTACGAATTTCCCCCCACTCGATCGATTCGCGTGCGATGGACACTGCAGGAACTTGGCGTTGATTTCGAGGCCATTCGGGTCAACTTGCTCGCGGGAGAGAACAAGACCTCCGAGTTTCTAAAGATAAATCCGGCGGCAAAGCTGCCAGCACTCGTGGACGGCGACGTCGTGCTTACGGAGTCAATCGCGATCGTGCTCTATCTAGCCGAAAAGTATCCCGAAAAGCACTTGATTCCTGCCGGTCCAGTGAAGCGCGCCGAGCTCTATCGATGGCTGCTCTTCGCGACCACCGAGCTTGAGCAGCCGCTCTGGCGTATCGCGCGTAACGCCAACCTCTATCCCGAAGACCGTCGCCTGCCCGCCGATATCGAGCTTGCGCGCGACGATTTCAAGCCGATGGCCGCCGTGCTGGAGGATCACATGAAGGGGCGCGGGTTCATTGTCGGCGATTCGGTGACGGTGGGCGATTTCGTGATGGCTTATACTCTCGACTGGGCCAACCAGGTTGGTTTGCTGGAAGGTTTCCCCGGCCTGAAGGCCTACATGGAGCGCATGTACACGCGCCCGCAGGCACCGATGCGAATTGCCGATGCGCTGAAAAGCGTAGGCCTCTGAGACCCATGTTTTCGGACCCACGGCTCCGCGGAAGCCTCGTGAAGAGCGCCGCGCGTCGTGCTAGGTTCTTGACCGACCGGGCCTGCACGAAAGGGGACGGATTGGCCGCCCGGCCTGAGAGCTGCTTTGGAACCTCATCTACTCGAGCGCGCCGCGCATCCGATCTCCCGGCGCGATATCGACGCGAATGTCCTCAAAGTTCTCTATCGTCTGATCGGCGCCGGGCATATCGCGTACCTCGTTGGGGGCGGCGTGCGCGACCTGATGCTCGGGCGGCGGCCCAAGGACTTTGACGTCGGCACGTCGGCGCATCCGCAGCAGGTGCGCGATCTGTTCCGCAACTCGCGGCTCATCGGACGGCGCTTTCGCCTGGTGCACGTGTTCTTCGGACCGCAGAATATCGAGGTCGCGACCTTCCGCCGCCGCGCCGAAGACGTCGAGGAGAGCGAAGATCCGCTAATCCGTCAAGACAATACCTTCGGCACGGCCGAGGAAGATGCCTTTCGCCGCGACTTCACGGTTAACTCGCTCTTCTATGACCCGCAGACTTTTCACGTGATCGATTACACCGCCGGTGTCGAGGATCTGAGGGCGCGGCTGATTCGATCGATCGGCGATCCAGAGCTTCGGATGCGCGAGGACCCGGTGCGGATGATGCGCGCGGTGCGCTTCGCCGCCAAGCTCAGCTTCGAGATCGAACCTGCGACGCGGGCCGCGATTGAACGGCATCGCCACGACCTGCTGAAGGCCTCGGTGCCGCGGCTGGTCGAGGAGACGTATCGCACGCTCGGACAGCCCGAGGCGGCGCACGCGATCATTCTCATGGAAGAGCTCGGCCTGCTCGAACCGCTTCTGCCGTTCCTGTCGGCGCATCTGAAACGGAGCGCCGGCGCGATCGAGCGAGCGCCGACGGTCTGCAACCTCGATGCGATCGGGCATGCCATCGGGACGGGGGTCACGCCGGCGCATCCGATTGTGCTGGCTGCAATCTTTATCGATTTGGTCCGGGCGCAGAGTGGGATGCCGCCCGAGACGCGCCTCAATCTGCTGGGCGAGCTTCGCACGCGAGGTTTCGCGCGGGGCGACACCGAGCACATGCGGCTCTTGCTCGACGCCTTCGAGATGTTGGCCGCGCCGACGCGGCGTGCGCGCCGTCTGATGCGGCGGCCGTACTTTCCCGAAGCGAGACTGCTGTTCGAAACGATCGCGCCGAATTATCGAATCGACGTCGCGACGGCGGAGCGTTTTATCGAGAATCCCGACTCGGTCGTGGCACCGCAGCCGCCTGAGGGCGAAGGCGGACCGCGCCGCAGGCGGCGCAGACGGCGACGGCGACGGCGCGGAGGTGACGGCGCGTTCGCACACGGCTCGCAGAGCCATGGCGGTGAGGATCGTCATGTCGCAAGAGTGAGCGAGGAGCAGCCGGCTACCGAACCCGTATCGGCGTCATCACCCGACGGAGAACATCGGAGCTAGGCGAATCCGCGCCTTGTCCGGTTTTCCGGCGTCAATTACGTTACAGAAGTCGGGGGACGGCAGCGTGAGGCGCGCGATCCAATCCCTTCCCGCGAAAGAGGTTTTCCCTTGGCCGCGAGCAATCTACGCACAGAAAAAATCTGGCTCGATGGAACCATGGTCCCTTACGACGAGGCCAACGTCCATGTCCTGACGCACAGCCTCCATTACGGCCTTGCGGTATTCGAGGGGATGCGCTGCTACAAGTCCGACGACGGACGCTCGGCCATTTTCCGCGCGCATGAGCATATCCGGCGGCTGCTCGAGTCCGCGCACATCGTCGAGATGCCGATTCCCTACAGCGGCGAAGAACTGGTGAAGTCGTGCGCCGACGTCATCCGCGTCAACAAGCTCGCGGAATGCTACATCCGGCCGATCGCGTTCTACGGCGAGGGTGAGATGGGGTTATCGGCGCGCGGCAACAAGACGCGCGTAGCAATCGCGGCGTGGCCATGGGGCGCGTACCTTGGCGCCGATAGCGCGCAGAAGGGCGTCCGCCTCAAGACCTCGTCGTTCGTGCGATTCCATCACAATTCGATGATGCCGGCGGCGAAGGCCTCCGGCCATTACGTCAATTCGATCCTCGCCGGCTACGAGGCGCGCCGCAGCGGCTACGACGAGGCGCTTCTGCTCGACACGCAGGGTTACGTCGCCGAGGGCAGCGGCGAGAACGTGTTCGTGATCCGCGACAACGTGGTGCGAACGCCTCCCCTCACATCAATCCTCGGCGGCATCACGCGCGACGCGGTGATGCGAATCCTGAGCGACCAGGGCTACGACGTGCGCGAGGAATATTTTGCGCGCGACGCGTTCTATATCGCCGACGAGTCATTTATGACCGGCACGGCAGCCGAGGTGACGCCCGTGGTTGAGCTCGACGATCGTCGAATCGGCACCGGCAAGCCCGGGCCGATCACGAATAAGGTGCACGGCATCTTCCACGCGGCGCTCCGCGGGCGCGACTCGCGCTACCGCGAATGGCTCTATTACGTGTGAGAGCGGGAACTATCTTGCCCGGCGCAGCGTTGATTATCGGAGGAAAAACTCGATGAAAATCATCGCGCTGGCTCTGGTAGCGACCGTAATCGTTGCAGTCGCGCTCGTGCTGGGTCCGAAGAGCGCGCGCGCCGACCTGCTAAAGGAAGGCGACATGGCGCCACCATTTGCGACGCAGATGGTTTTCGGCCAACAGGTCTCGCCGGTCTCGCTCGCGGACTTCCACGGCAAGAAGGTGATTCTGTACTTCTATCCGAAGGACTTCACTTCCGGATGCACCAAGGAGGCGTGCGCCTTCCGCGACGGGTACGCGCGCTATCAGAGCGCGGGGCTGGTGGTGCTCGGGTGCTCAGTCGATTCGGCTGAGTCACACAAAGGATTCATCCAGAAGTACAACTTGCCGTTTCCGTTGCTGCTCGACCCGGACAAGAAGATCGCGAAGGAATACGGCGCTGCCAACGGCATTCCGATTCTCGGCCTCGACCGGCGCATCACGTATGTGATCGGCGAAGACGGCAAGATCCTGAAGGTCTATCCCAACGTGGACCCTTCGACGCATGCGACGCAGATCCTGAGCGACATCGGCACGACTCCGGCGCCCGCTCCAGCAGCGGCCGGCTCGGCGCCGTCGACTCCAGCAACGAACTGAAGAGCTCATGGCGCGATCGACGTGCCTATGAGAGCGCGTCGGCAAAGGCGAGGACTCTACCGGCTCTGGCTTGGGCGCTATTGCAAGCAACGAATCGATTGACGTGCGGTGCCCTTTGCCGCGCGAGGTCGTGACCAATGCTGAACGGAAGACGCGAGCGTATTCGGTCGAAGGGGCCGGCCCCGCGCGGCTTCAGTTCCGCTCGCGCAACCGCGGCTATCGCAACGAGAACAACTGCGAGCAGGTCGAGTTCTTGCGCTTTGATCGTACCGATGGCCCTGAGAGCGGAAGCTGGACGATCGAATGGGAAGAACGCGGCGCCGAATGCGTTTGCGATCGGACCGCCTTCATCACCAATCGCTACTCCGATGCGGCCGAGCCAGACGAATCGTGGGATTTATTCCAGCGCTTCGAAAATGGCGTCCGATCGTGCTAGCGGGCGGCTATCCAAATCAGTCATGTAGCTACTCGTGCGCACCGGTCTTCTATGAGTATCTGCCGCCGCAGACGGAAGTGTATTCGACCGCGCCAATCGGCGGGCGGCCGGTCCGCGCGTGTATCGAGTCGGATGGTTCCGTGAGGTTTACCCAGATCGATTGCGAGGTGCTCGCGAACAGCAGTTCGATTTCGAAGGTGGTATTCAATCCGCCGGCGGCGATGTTTTCTGACGGCCGGATGTGATCGCACTCAGCTCCGCCTCGCGAGGTGAATGGCCGAGGCTGACGGCGAGCAACACTGCCGCGGCAGCCAGAGTCGAGGCGTCGTTTGACCCGCCAATCATCGAGGAAAGCGCCGCGAGGTGCGATTCGACAGCGCTCGCTGCATCGGACGCGCCTTCTGCGAAGCGATCGGCGTCGAAGAGCGCATCGATGAGCGAATTCGGATCGTAGTTGGACTCGGCCATCGCCTCGCGCCGCGCACGCCGCCAGAACTCGCGCGGTTCGATCCGTTCGAAATCGACCAGCTCTCGGATTCGGTCTCTGAAGATTGGGATCAGCGTCGTGTATCGCGCGACCGCAGCGAGATGCGCCGT
>JASHPB010000182.1 GCA_030038355.1 Candidatus Binataceae bacterium | reverse complement strand
TTCCGTCCTCGACTACTGGCAGCGCGCCGATTTTTCGCTCGCGCAGGATTCGCGCCGCGTCGTTGATTTCGGTGTCGCTGGTAACAGTGAGCAATCCCTCGCTCATCGCCTGAGAAGCGGTTGTCTGAGCGAGTTTCTCATGATGACTTCGAATATCGCGATCGGTGACGATACCTAGCGGCGCGCCGTTCTCCTTGACAATCGGCACGCAGCGAAATCCACCGACATGCATCTTGTCCTCAACGCTCGAGAGGGCCTCGTCTGGTGAGGCGGTGACAGGATTATGCGTCATCCAGGCTCCCACCTTGGTTGCAGTGCCGGCTTCGTACCTGACGGTGAGAACAGGGCACACGGCCTCGCGGATGATGTTCTCGGCGACGCTGCCGAGGAGGAATCGCGAAAAGCCGTGGCGCCCGTGGGTGGCCATCACGATTACATCGGCTGCCACCTTACGCTGCACCTGGAGAATCGAAGCCGCGGGCTCGCCGATATGCGTCATCAAGTCGTACTTGAGTCCCGCCAGGTGATTGCGTGCGATTTGCTGCAAGCGCTCGCGTGCGGTCTGTTCCTGGCCCTTGTATAGATCGACATAGACCGGCATCCCTGTCGGCGGGATGAACATCGGCACGACGTGGAGGGCGAAGACGGTGCCGTCGTGCTCGCGCGCCATCATGGCGGCGGTTTCGAGCGCGAAGATCGAGTTGTCGTCGAAGTCAACCGGGCAGAGAATGCGGCGATACGGATACGGCATCGAGTTCTCTCCTTGTCCGGCGCTGCTCGATGACGCGGGGTCGAGCAGGCGGCCGCTCAAGAGAATATCAATCGTCCAATTGTAACTCGCGCACCAGTATGGCCGAAACGGCTCCAAATTCTTAGTCGGCCGCTGACCGGAGGCTTAAGCGATCTCACGCGCCGCGCTTGGAATCCGCGCCCACTTTCGCTAAGGCCATGTTTGGGAAGTGCGATGAGCTCGGATTTCACCGTTAGGGACAAGGTCGCGATCGCCGGCATCGGCGAGACCAAGTATTACAAGCGCGGCGGCGCACCCGTGGCCGAATTCCGCCTCGCGCTCGAGGCGATAAAGCTGGCCGCCGCCGACGCCGGGATACCGATCAAGCAACTCGACGGCATCGCCTCGTACAGCAACGATCGCAACGACTCGGTGCGGGTTGCAACCGCGCTCGGGCTGCCGGAGCTTCGCTTTTCCAACATGTTCTGGGGTGGAGGCGGTGGCGGAGGCTCGGGCGCGATCGGCAACGCTGCGGCCGCGATCGTCGCCGGCTACGCCAACTATGTCGTCGTCTATCGCGCGCTCGCGCAGGGCCAGTTCGGCCGCTTCGGCCAAACTCCCGCGCTGAAGGGAATCAGTGGGCCGCCCGCCTACACCTGGCCCTATGGCATGTCGACGCCAGCGCAATGGATCGCACTGCGCACGCGTCGCTTCATGCACGATCACAACGTCACCGAGGACGCGCTCGCCGCGATCGCGATGGCCTGCTATCACCACGCGCAGACCAATCCGCGTGCGATCATGTACGGCCGCCCGCTGTCACGTAAGGACTACGATGAGTCGCGCTGGATCGTCGAGCCGTTTCATCTTTACGACTGCTGCATGGAGAACGACGGCGCCGCGGCGGTGATCGTCACCAGCGCCGAACGTGCACGCGATCTCAAGCAGAAGCCCGCACGATTAATGGCGGCGGCGCAGGGCTCGGACTTCCGCCAGGGCGCAGCTTCAGAAAACGGCCCCGACTATGCGACTTCGAACTTCAAGACCCTCGCGCCGCGCCTCTATGCCATGGCGGGAATCGAGCCCAAGGATGTCGACGTCGCGCAGGTCTACGAAAATTTCACCGGCGCCGTGATGGCCAGTATCGTCGAGCACGGCTTCTGTCATCCCGACGAAGCGCGCGACTTTTTCAAATTCGAGAATCTGATCGCACCGAGCGGCAAGCTGCCGATTAACACGAGCGGCGGCAATCTCGCCGAGTGCTACATGCACGGCCTCGAGTTGATTATCGAGGCTGTGCGGCAGGTGCGCGGCACCTCGACCGCACAGGTCAAGGACGCGGAGATCTCGATGGTCGTGTCGGGGCCGATGGTCGCGCCGGTCAGCGACCTCATCCTGCACGCATAGGATTTGGTCGATGGCCGAAGCGCGAGACGAAAACACGAGGTCCTATCTTCCCGCCGGGATGCCGGCGCCCGTGCCCGCCGGCGACGGCGTCGATCGCGAATTCTGGGAAGGCGCGCGCCGTCATGAACTCATGATCCAGCGCTGCAAGGACTGCGGCACATTCCAGATGACGCCCGAGTGGATCTGCCACAACTGCCACTCGCTCGAGGTCGGATGGCATCGCTCTTCAGGCCGCGGACGGATCTACAGCTTCGAGCGCGTGTGGCATCCCGCGCATCCCGCGCTAAAGGGTGCGTGTCCTTACCTGGTCGTCGTCGTCGCCCTGCCCGACTCCGGCAACGTGCGACTGGTCGGGAATCTCCTCGGCGATCCCATGCAGGAAGTCCGCTTCGACGCGCCCGTCGAGGCGGTGTTCGAGGACCACGAGGGCTATACGCTCATCCAGTGGCGAGCGTTGTAGACGCGGCGAACGTCCCCCGAGCCGTTGCTACGCCGATTCCTTTTTGGCTCCATCCGCGGCGATGAAATTCAGCGCCGCTGAGTTCATGCAGTAGCGCAGCCCTGTTGGCGCCGGGCCGTCATCGAAGACGTGCCCCAGGTGAGCATCGCATTCGGCGCACTTGACCTCCGTTCGTACCATGAATAGCGAGTGATCTGTGTCAGTCTCGATGTTCTGCTTTGCGATCGGCTGCCAGAAGCTCGGCCATCCTGTGCCGGACTCGAATTTTGTGTCGGAGCTGAACAGCGCGTTGCCGCAACAGATGCATCGGTAGATACCCTTCTCGTGGTTGTTCCAGTACTTGCCGGTGAAGGCGCGCTCGGTACCTGCCCGCCGTGTGACGTCGTATTCCTCGGCGGTCAGTTGCTTGCGCCAATCCGCATCGCTCTTAGTGACCTTGCGGGTCATGATAATACCTTTCCTCTGTCCCGAATCGGTGAATTCAACGATCGAGACCTTCTCGATACCGCCGGCGGGCGCGCCTTCATCCGCCGCGGCGGAACAATCGCCCAAGCCGTGAAAACGGATTCCAAGCGCCGCGAGCGCAGGAAGCGTCGCGGCGAGCCCTAGAAAGGCGCGGCGCGAGAACAAATTTGACGTCGACACTTCGAGAACCTTGCCCGTCTCAAGCTTCTTGATCATTGCATAGAAGACAACCCGCGTTAATCGCGGATTGTTCCGAGCGCGTTAAGAGAGGCGCTGACTGACTATTCAGTCACCGACTGCATAACGTTGCCGGTCGTTCCGTCCACCAAGTCGACTTCAACCGGCGCCGACACATTGTGGCTCTTCTTCGCCGAATCGATGCCGGCCTTGAGATCGCTCATGAACTTGTCCTTGGCGAACGGCGGCATCTGATCCATCGGGAAATTGTCGAACATCACGCGCGCCCTGGTATCGCTCGCCCACTGCACCGAGCCGACCTTCGGCCCCGCGATCGGCAGTCCGCGGACCATCTGTTCGATCGCGCCATGGAAACTGCCCGGCGGCGACGAGCTCGACGCTACGGCCGCCCCTGCTCCACCAGGCGCTGCAGCCGGCGCGCCGCTCAGCTTGGCGAGCAGCTCACGCACCTGCGATTTGGTGTTGTCATCCGGCGCAAGCTTCAGTGCAGTTTGGAGCGACGATGCCGCATCGCCTGGCTTGTTCTCCTGCGCGTACGCGATTCCCATGTTGTAGTAAGCCTGGAAGAAATTCGGCTTCTCGCTCGTCACCTTTCGGTATTGCACGATCGCCTGGTCGGCGTTGCCGGTGTAGAGGTACATGGTGCCGAGGTCGGTGCGCACTTCGGGATCATCAGGCTTCAGCTTCAGGAAATGTTCGTATGCGGCGATCGCCTGGTCGTAGTTCTGGTGATCGTAGTCGATATCGCCGATACCGCGCAGCGCATCGAGATTGTCGGGCTGGAGCTTGAGCACATGCGCATACGCATCCTCGGCCTTCGCGTAGTAGCTGGTATCGAACATCGCCGCGCGCATCGCGACTGCGCCGTAACGATTCCATGCCGCGACCTCGTTCGGTTTTGATTCCGCATCCTTCTCGACTTTGTCGATGAACGTTCGCGCCTCGGTGGGGAGCTCGATCTTCGGATGCCCCGCCGGCAACTCGCCCGCACCGCCCGAGGCGTTGGCCGATTGACCTGATGCTGAGGCGCTCGGCGGAGCTGCGCTCGCCGCGTTGCTCCTCACGATCTCGGGCGGGCGGAGCATGATCCACGCTGCCGCCACGATTCCGACCACCGTAATGCCGATGAACACTCCCACGAAAGCCGCCGTAAGCGGCATCATGCGGACGCTTTGCTCGGCGCCGCTCGGTTCGCTCACACCTGCTGCGCCGGCGGCTTTGTCCAAAGGCCGCCCGCATTCGACGCAGAACTTCGCCCCGGCCATCAGCGGAGCACCGCATTGCGGACAAAATCGCATCCCTAGATTGGTACCTGAGCGGTTCCAAGCCGCGCAACATCGGCGCTTCGAGGTTTCAGGCGCGAGGCTGCCTGTTGTATAGTCGCGCCGGAATTATCCGAAAGGAGTCCGCTTATGCTTCTCTACGATTCGTTCGGTCCCAATCCGCGCGCGATGCGCATGTTCCTTGCCGAAAAGGGCATCACCATTCCCACCAAAGACGTTGACCTGATGGCGGCCGAAAATCGCCGTCCACCCTACACCGATCGCAATCCCGGCGGCCAATTGCCTGCGCTCGAGCTCGATAATGGCAAATGCATCGGCGAGACCGTGGCGATTTGGGAATACCTCGAAGAGAAGCATCCCAACCCGCCGCTCATCGGCACCAGTGCTGAAGAGCGGGCCGAGGCGCGCCAATGGCAGCGCCGCATCGAGCTCAAGATTACCGAGTTCCTCTACAACGGCTTTCGCTTCTCTGAGGGTCTCGAGTTGTTCAAGCCGCGCATGCGCGTCCTGCCCGAGGCGGCAACCGGGATGAAGGCCACCGTCCAGGACAATCTGAAATGGCTCGACGGCCAGCTCGAGGGCAAGAAATTCATCGCCGGTGACCGACTGACAATCGCTGATATCATTTTGTTTTGCGCGCTCGACTTCGGCGGCAGCGTCGGCCAGAAGATCGACCCGTCGCTGAAGAACGTCAACGCCTGGTTCGCGCGGATAAACGAGCGCCCGAGCGCCAAGGCGAGCCTGCATCCGGCCGCAGCGCAGACCAAGATGAAGGGCTAGGAATTTTCGCCCCGTCCGGCCACGGGCAGATCGAGTTACAAAATGGCAGCCGTCACCGAAGAAACCATCGCGCAGTTGAATGCTCTGGTGCGCGCAAAAACCGGCGATGCCCGCGCGCAAGCGCATTCGCTGGAAACACTGCCGGGCCACGCCGGCTTCAGTTACAGCTTCATCCTCGATCGCACCGACGGCCGCTCACCCGCGGGCAAGATGGTAGTGCGGATTTCGCCGCCCGGCGTGAAGATCTCCGGCCCCGCGGATATTGTCCGCCAGGCGAAGATCATGGCGTCGTTCGCGAATAGCTCTGTGCCTGTACCGCCCATCTACTGGTACGGGGACGAGGCCGAATTTTTCGGCCGCCCATACTTCATCGGCGGCTTCGTCGAGGGCTTCAAGCTGAGCGAGTCGACGCTGCCGAAGGAGCACATCAAGAGGCTCGCGCGGACGGGCATCGCGACGATGACGGCGCTGCACGCTGAGCCGTGGGAGCCGCGCCGCTCGGCCTTCGGCGATCCATTTCCGCTGACCGAGGAGCTGAAGCGCCTCGACTACCTGCTCGATCGCCCCACCCTCGACCCCAAAGACGTCGCGCGGGCTCCGGAACTGCGCGAGCGGCTTCGCTCGTCGCTTCCCACGGGAGCACGCATCGGATGCGTTCACGGCGATTTCCAGTGGGCGAACCTGCTCTTCAACGAGGAGCGGCCGGTCGCGCTGATTGATTGGGAGATTTCTTCGATCGGGCCGACGCTCCTCGACCTCGGATGGATCTGCTTCTTCGCCGATCCCGCGAGCTGGGTCGGCGCCGATCCAATTCGCGGATCGATCATGGCGCCGGACGAAATGGTCGAGGCCTACGCCAAGACCGCGAGCTTCAAGCTTGTGCCCGAGGAAGTGCGATGGTTTCGCGCGTTCGCCGGCTACCGCTTCGGCGTCATCACCTGCTTTAACGTGATGTTGCATCGGCGCGGGAAACGCGATGATCCCCTGTGGCTCGAGACTGCGAAGTCGGCGCCCCTGATGTTCGAGCATGGGCTCGAGGTGCTTGGCTGATCGAACGGAGGTAACGCTTGGACAACACGGCGCGAAAGCTTCCAGAGCCACCGCTAATCGACGAGAACCATCCCGCACTGGGCGCGATTTTGGGCGCCAATCCGTTCGTCGGGTTCGACACACGCCAGGTAGTCGAGACGCTCTCGCTTTACTTCGGTCATCTCGCATCGCATCCGGCTTCGGTTGCGAATCGAATGGTGCAGCTCATGCTCGAGCTGGGCCAGGTCGCGGCCGGCGTTTCGTCAATCGAGCCTGAGCCAAGCGACAAGCGCTTCGCGGATCCGGCATGGACGGACCATCCGATTTTTCGCCGCGCGATGCAGTCCTATCTGGCGTGGCGCCAGGCGATGCATGACCTGGTCGCCGACGAAGACGAGTACGAATGGCGCGAACGCGAGCAGCAGAAATTCGCCGTCACGCTGATGACCGAGGCGGCCGCGCCCACCAACTCGTTGGCGTTGAATCCCGCCGCGCTCAAGCGCGCGTTCGAGACCGCGGGCATGAGCCTGGTTCACGGCGCCGGCAACTTGCTTGCCGATCTATGGAACAACGGCGGCATGCCCTCGACGGTCGATAAGCGGCCATTTCACGTCGGCCGCAACCTGGGAGTCACTCCCGGAGCCGTCGTGCATCGCACTCAGATTTTCGAGCTGATCCAGTACGCGCCCGCGACCGACAAGGTCTTTGCGCGCCCGCTGGTGCTGATTCCGCCGCAGATCAACAAGTTCTACATTATGGACCTGGCGCCCGGCCGCAGCTTTATCGAGTATGCGGTCAAGCACGGCGTGCCGATGTTCGCGATAAGCTGGCGCAACCCAACGCCTGAAAATCGGAACTGGGCCCTCGACGACTACGTCAGCTCTTGCAAGGATGCCATCGCTGCCGCGTGCGAAATCACCGGCAGCGCTGACGCCAACGTTCTTGGCATCTGCGCCGGCGGCATCACCACTTCGCTCCTGCTCGGCCATCTCACAGCCTCCGATGATCACCGAGTCAACGCGGCTACGCTGCTGGTCACGATGCTCGACACGAGCCTGCCTTCGATGACCGGGATGTTCGCGACTGAAGAGGCCATAAGAGCGGCCATCGATCGCTCGGCGAAAGCCGGTGTGTTGTCGGGCGCCGAGATGGCGCGCGTCTTTGCGTGGCTCCGCCCCAACGACCTGGTGTGGAACTACTGGGTCAACAATTATCTGCTCGGCAACTCGCCCGCGCCATTCGATATCCTGTACTGGAACGCCGATTCAACCAACCTGCCGGCGCGGCTCCACGCCGGCTTCCTCGACATCTTCCAGCACAACTCGCTGACGCGCAAAGACGCGGCGACGATCCTCGGCACAGCGATCGATCTGCGCGCGGTGAAGAACGACATGTACCTCGTCGCCGGCATGACCGATCACATCTGCGCGTGGCGCGCATGCTATCGCTCGAGCCACATGTTCGGCGGCAAGGTCGAGTTCGTGCTCGGTTCAAGCGGACACATCCAGAGCCTCGTCAGTCCCCCGGGCAACTTCAAGGCGCGCTTCCTGACCGCAGCGCGGCTGCCCGACGATGCCGACGAATGGCTCTCCGGCGCGACTGAGAACAAGGGCACCTGGTGGGATCATTGGCTCAAGTGGATCGGCGCGCGCTCGGGTGAGGAGAAGGACGCGCCCGTCGCACTCGGCAACGGACGCTTCACGCCGATCGAAGCTGCTCCCGGCACCTACGTCCACGAGCGCCTCTGATTCGCGGCGCTCCTTCGCATGAGCGGCCCTAAACACATCGGCATCGTTGCGGTAAGCGCCGAAGGCGCGGCGCTCTGCTATCGAACGATCTGCGTGGAAGGCGCGAAGACCTTCGGCCCGTACCTGCATCCCGAAATCACCATGCATACGATTGCGCTCGGCGAGTACATGCGCGTCGCCAACGGCAGCTGGAACAACGTCGGCGACTTGCTCCTGAAGTCAGCCCGCAAGCTCGCCGGTGCGGGCGCCGAACTGCTCATCTGCCCCGATAACACGGCGCACGAATCAAT
>JASHPB010000020.1 GCA_030038355.1 Candidatus Binataceae bacterium | reverse complement strand
GTTCCTCGGCAACGCTTCGGCCAAGGAGGCGAATATTCACCGGAGGTCGACAAGCGCAACGTTGGTAGCGTCACAGATGTGCTCGATCTGCTCGACCCGTCGCGAAAGCCCCGGCCCGCGCCGCCGCTGATGCCCTCCGCGCGCGCGAAGACGACGCCCCATCCCGCTCCAGAACACAGGCCCGATGGTCGATGCGTTCGAGAAGCTGCATGACAGGATCTCGTCGCGTAGCTTCCGCATCAGCTCGCGACCAAGTTCCCCATACAGCGTGGGATTCTCGGCGTCTGAAAATCAGTAGCCCGCCTTACCGATCAGACGCCAGAAACGGCTGCGCGCCGGATTGAATTGATCGCCGATGGTTTGATTTAAGAGGAGGTTGTTGGAGGTCGCGCGCGACGGCGACAAGTTTCGCCGCCGCGCCTTCGCCGGAGCGCTGAATGAACGAGCAAGTCACCCGCCAGATTCTGTGGAACATCCCCGTCCCCTTCATCGTACTGATGTATGCGCTGCTGGTGGCGTTGATCGCCGGATTTGTTTATGCCGGCGTTCAATGGTGGCGAGTCGTCAGTCTCGGAGCCGCAGAAGATCGCTTCGACCATCCAATTGAGCGGCTATTGCTCGCGCTACGCGATGCATTCGGGCAGGGCGTCGTTATCCGCGAGTCGTGGGGCTGGATGCACTACTCGTTTTACGTCGCGTTCGTCGGCCTGCTGATCGGCACGACGATCGTCGCGATCAACAGCGATGTGCGCGACTTTCTCCATCTGTTCGGATTCGATCTCTACTTCTATTACGGCGACTTCTACCTGGTGTTCAAACTCGCGATGGACACCTTCTTTCTGATGCTGATTCTTGGCGTGCTGATGGAAGGCGCGCGCCGATCGCTCCGCAAGCCGACTGTGCTCAGCGGTCCGCCGGCCGACAAGGTCGCCGACAATTTCGAAAACCGGCTCGGCTACTGGTTCCCGATGACGATGATGGTGCTCGTCGCCATCACTGGCCTGATGCTCGAAGGCGCGCGTATCAATGCGACCCATCCGAACTTCACCGAATGGGCGTATGTGGGGAAAATCGTCGGGGCGATCGAAGGCGCGCTCGGTGCAGGAGTAACCTTCCATCGATGGCTCTGGTTGGTGCACGTGCTGTTCGTGTACGCGCTGCTCTTTTGTTTCCCGTTCACCAAGCTGCGTCATCTGATCTTCGGCCCGCTGAATCTTTACTTCAGAAATCTCGGGCCGCGCGGTCGTCTTGCGCCGATCAAGGACTTCGAAAACGCCGAGACCTTCGGCGTATCGCAGGTCCAACAGTACACGTGGAAGCAGTTGCTCGACATGTCGTCGTGCCTCGAATGCGGCCGTTGCACGATAAATTGCCCGACCGTGAACACCGGCAAGGTGCTGAACCCTAAGTACCTTGTGATCGAGCAGCGCGAGCATCTCTTGCAGAAGGCGCCTTTCCTGGTGGCTGCCAAAGCCAATGGCGCAAACGGCGACGGCGCGGAAGGGAAAACCTGGGAAGGTCCCGACATGATCACCCAGGTCGCGACCGAGGAAGCCGTCTGGGGATGCACGTCATGCGGATGGTGCGAAGAGGGATGCCCGGTCGGAATCGAGCACATTCAGCGTATCGTCGATATGCGCCGCTACGATGTGCTGATGGAAAGTCGATTTCCCACGCAGATCACTGGAGCGTTCAAGGGCATCGAGAACCAGGGAAACCCGTGGGGACTCGCGCACGAGAAGCGCGCCGAGTGGGCAGCAGGCCTCGAGATCCCCGAGATGGCAGAGGCCGAGGATCCCGCCGACTTTGACGTGCTCTACTGGGTCGGATGCGCTGGCTCGTACGACGAGCGCAACCAGAAGGTATCGAAATCGTTCGCGGGCCTCATGAAACAGGCGGGCGTAAAGTTCGGGATCCTCGGGCGCGAGGAGACGTGCACCGGCGATCCGGCGCGCCGCCTCGGCAACGAATATCTTTACGCCACGGTAGCGCAGCAGAACGTCGAGACCATCAACCGCTACAAGCCGCGGCGGATCGTCACTCAGTGCCCGCACTGCTATCACAACCTGAAGAACGAGTATCCTGACTTCGGCGGCAACTATACTGTGTTGCACGAGGCCGAGTTTATCGACGAGCTGGTCAAGGCCGGCCGCCTCAGGCCGCGCGGCGAGCTCAACGCGCGTGTCACCTATCACGATCCCTGCTACATGGCGCGCCACAATCGCAAGTGGGACGGCGCGCGCTCTCTGCTGCGCGCGGTTCCCGGCACCGAGGTCACCGACGTCGATCAGTCGAAGAATCGCACCTTCTGCTGCGGTGCCGGTGGCGGATGCTTCTGGAAGGAAGAGCACGAGGGCACGCGCATCAACCAGAAACGCTTCGACCAGTTGAACGAGGCCAAGCCCGAGTGCCTCGCGGTCGGATGCCCGTTCTGCATGACGATGATGGAAGACGCGGTGAAATCGCGCTCCCTCGAAAATCAGATGACCGTGCGCGATCTCGCCGAGATTGTCGCCGAATCGACCGGCGCGACTCCTGGCAAATAAAACGGGAGAGGCGATTGCCGCCTCTCCCGCGTTAGAATCGGGAGCTGAGTCTAGAAAATCTGGTCTCCGTCAGGAGCCCACGCCACACCGCGCAGCACTTCGGCAAATCCGGCTGCCTTAATCGTCTGGAAGACTCCCAATTGCCCGCCACGAACTTCGTTGACCGGCAAACTGGTCGAGTCAAGCACATCCGTGACCGCAACCAATTTGTTCGGATCGCCTCCCTGATCGCCGCTGGCGCTGACGGTGGAAGTGACGGCATAGATGGTCACCGTACCGTCCTTATTGACGCTGCCGGTCAAGTTGCGGCAGCCGTCGGTGGCCGGATTGAAGGATGGCGGCAGCCCCTTCACGCCATAGGGGACGCCGATATTCAGGCCGTCCTGCAAGACATATTGCATCTGCCAGCTGGTGCCGTTGAAATGCCATTTCTGTACGCCGCCATCTGCAAGGGCCTCAGGACCTGCGACATTGCCAGCGGCTGACGGTGTTTCCAGGATTCCATCACCTTCATCGCAGACATACACGGTGTCCGCGTTGGCGAACCACATGCCAAAGGGAAAGAGAACCGGAGTCGTCACGCCGTCATCCGTTCCGCTGGCGGGAGTGGTGGGAAATCCAGGCAGAGGAACGATGGGTATCGTTTGCAATTCCGTTTCATCGCCCGTCGGTAAAACGCCGGTGGAACCGACTTGATAGACGGTATTGATGCCGTTACTACCGCTGCCCTTGCTGACGTACAGGGTGTTGTCGAAAATCGTTATTCCGCGGAAATTATCGTCCTTGCCAGCCTTATCGACCGTCGTGTAGTCCTTACCTGTCTCGGGGTCGATAACCTGGCCAATCAAGAAATCTCCGATCATGGTGATATCCGGCGGATCGAGTGGAACCTCGCCCGGAACAAGGAATTCTGCCCCTGTCGAAGTAGTCAGATCGATCCCGAC
This sequence comes from Candidatus Binataceae bacterium, assembly GCA_030038355.1. Classification (GTDB taxonomy): domain Bacteria; phylum Desulfobacterota; class Binatia; order Binatales; family Binataceae; genus JASHPB01. Next base: position 2,057 of record JASHPB010000020.1, on the reverse strand, counting down.
CTCAGTATCGAGCAGCTGACTCTTGCTCAAGCCGCCGTTATTACTATTGCCCGCCATGTAGTAATTCGATCCGCCCTTGATGGCCGCGCGTCCATTGTCCCCGCTGTAAGTATTGCTATCGGTGACCTGAATCTGGCCAAAGGCGTCGACTTCCGCGACTGCGCGATAGTACTGGCCGACGTCAGGATTTGTCGGATCAATCACGCCGGGAGTATTCGAGTTGGAAACGTCGAGTTGATTGGCTCCCGTTGGGCCGTTGGCATTGACATAGCCCATGAACGTTAAGGACTTCCGGTCAGTCGAGAGATTCAGTGCCAGTTCTGATTTCGATTCGAAGCTGGTGACAATCTGATCGGGCGGTATTGCAAGAGTGCCCAAGGGGTGGCCCTCGGTATCGATATTATCCAGAAAAATCGGTGAACTGACGGAAAAGCTTCGATCGGCCGCATCGTTGAAGAATACATCAGGGTAGGTGCCGTTGTTGGTCGCGACGCTGCAACTGCCAGTCACGCTAACCGTCCCGCCACCTATTTTTGGCACCAGCGCGGTGAAATCTAGATTGGATGAAAAATCGGTTGCTGGACAATTCGGCGGCAATAGCTGGCCTACCTGAACAGTGTCCGCCGTTCCTTCGTAGACACTGCGTGTAACCACCAAGGTGTTAGGAATAAAGGCTCTAAAGGGTGGTGGATGTGGAGCTCCGAAAATCTGGGCGTTAGCCACGCCGCCGCCCACCATGCCGGCCGCGAGCAGCGGCGCGAGCACTCCCATGAAACGAATCGTCCGTCTTCTGTTTGAGTTCTTTACCTTCATCAATTCCTCCCAGGGCTTGAATTTTCCTGCGGCGAGGCTAGGACATTTTTCATGCCTGACTTTGATGACGGGATTAATTTTCGATATGGAGTTTCGAGCGACGAGTTACGTCTCGATTAATCGAGTATTCAGAAGCGATTCATGGTAAACGATCTTTCGGTTGCCTAAGTTTGACGCTCATGAACCGCGAGGCGCATCCGCGAAATCACGGCTTCAAGTGGATTCCCGTGCGCGGGCCGTTCCGCCGTGTCACCGAAGCAGAGGCGCGATCATTCAACCAACGGGGATTCTTCGTGCTCGAGGGAACATTCGATCGCGAAACGATCGAACGCGTCACCGACGCGATTGCGCCCTTCGAGAAGGCTGCCGAGGATCAACTTCGTAAGCGTCCCGGCAAACGGATGTTCATCGCGGAGGCCGACGGGATCACTTTCACGACGCACCTCGTGAGGCGCTCGCAGATGCTCCGGGCTTTTTCGGCTCACGAAGTTTTCGCTGATCTCTGTCACGATCTCATCGGACCCAATGTCAGGCTTTACTGGGATCAGGCGGTGTATAAGAAACCCAAGTATCCCCAACACTTCCCATGGCATCAGGACAACGGCTACACGTACGTCGAGCCGCAGGCGTATCTGACGTGTTGGGTGGCGCTCAACGATGCGACGCTGGAGAACGGATGCCCATGGATCGTCGACGGCGGCCACTTGGCGGGCACGCTTGAGCACCGGCTGGCCGAGGCCGGTTTCGTCTGCCGTGAAGAGGATGGGGTAGATGCAGTCGCGGCTCCCGTTCATGCAGGCGGGATCGTCGTGTTCTCGTCGCTCACGCCGCATCGCACGGGGCCGAATCTCACGTCGGGGGTGCGCAAAGCATACATTCTTCAATACGCTCCCGATGGCGCCCGCGTGGTCGAGACCGGCGCGATGTGCGACGCGCCGGATCGGCAATATCAGATTCTAAGGGATGGCGAGCGCGTCACGCCTCCACCGCTCAACTGAGTCAGTACTGAAACGACCCGCGCCAGCGGCGAAACTGGGTCGAAATATCTCCAATTGACAGTCCGAACGGTGCCGCCGTATGTTCAGCGATCATAGATTGAACAATCGTTTAATACTGGAGGACCACGCCAATGAGTCGCGACTTCGAATTCAAACAGCTGCTCCGCGCCTACCGCGGCGGAATTATCAGTGAAGCCACCTTCGAGAGCGAGATGCGCGCGCTCGAGAACGGCACCGGGAAGACCA
>JASHPB010000181.1 GCA_030038355.1 Candidatus Binataceae bacterium | reverse complement strand
GGCGCGCGCGATTCGGGCGGCGCGCTCTTCGGCACCGACGGCGGATGGTTTTCCGGCGCCGGAATTACCTCGCTGATCTGCGGTCCGGGCGACCTCGAGCAGGCACATCAGCCCAACGAATGTATCCGGCGCGAAGCGTTCGAGGTCGGCGTCAGTGTAGTCGCGAAAGTGATCGAACGTATGTGCTGCGGGCCGGTTGCTACCTAGTCTTGCCCTGGCAGGTTGCGATCCACCAGGACATTACCGAAACGGTGCTTTACTCCCGCGCTGCGCTCCGCGGAGGCGTGTCCTTTGGCGTTTGCCGCTGATCTCGCGCCCGCAAAGGTGCGCGCGCCGCTAGGCGCCATCAACGTCGGGCACGTAGACACAGATCGACACTGGCGTCGCACCTTGATGTGGAGGGTCGGCGACCTCGAGTAGCAGATGAATCGCCCATCCTTGCCTCTTGGCGGAAGCCCTTGACTGCCAGCGAACGTCCCAGCTCGATGGCGCCGAACGCGCGCTCGAGCATCTCGGGTAGATCGAGATCTCGCTAGAGATAAGGCCTTATCGCGCCGATACCGTGTCGGACCTCTGCTAGCTCGCTGCTGAGCGCTTTTTGCTCCGCTTCTCTGAAGAACCTCTTTTAGGGCGCAAAAGTTGCGCGGCAGCCGCTAGTTAGACCTTCTGCCAGTCGACGGCCTGCTCGTATGCATGCGCGAGACGGAGAATCGTCGAGTCCTGGAAATGTCGCCCGACCAGCATCAGGCCAACCGGCAGCCCATTCGACTTCGCGCACGGCACGCTCAGCGCAGGATGTCCGGTGACGTCGAACGGGGCCGTGTTCGTGATCATCGAGTACGGCGAGTTATCGTCGATGCGCCGCGCCTTCATCGGCGTCGCCGGCATCGCCAGCGCGTCGTACTCCTTGAGGGCCTCGTCATAACGCATCGTGAGGCGCCCGCGCTGGTTCTGCGCCTTGGCGTAGAGGCGGCCATGGTAGCGCTCGCGAAGGTACTCGCCGAGGATCAGCATCAGCTTGACCGTGATAGCGGTGTCGTTGCCGCGCGCGGCGAGACCCTGGCCGAAGTGCTGGCCGAGTTTGGAGAGGTAGGCGCCTGAGTGATGCGTGCCCATCAGCTTGCTATGCGCGAGCATCGCCATCCCCTGCGGAACGATGGCAAAAATCCAGTCCGACGCGCTGTTGTGTTCGGGAATCGAAATTTCGCTCGCTCTTGCGCCGTGCTTGGCGAGCGCGGCAACCGCGCGCATCACCGCGGTGCTGACGTCGGGCTCTGCGCCCGGCTGCGCGAAGCCTTCGCGCACCACGCCGATCTTGAGACCCGAGATGCCCTTCTTGAGCAGGTCGTGATACGGCTCGACCGCGACCTCGCGCTGACGCTGATCGAGCGGGTCCTTGCCCGCGATCACTTCGAGCAGTTGTGCGACAGTTTCGACCTTGCGCGCCATCGGCCCGACATGATCGAGTGAAGGATCGATGCTCATAACGCCGGTGTACGGCACCAGGCCGTATGTCGGCTTGATCCCGACCACGCCCGACCACGATGCCGGGATGCGAATCGAGCCGCCCTGGTCGGTGCCGATCGTCGCCTCGATTCCATCGTAATAGAGCGCCGCGCCCGAGCCGCACGACGAACCGCCCGAGCAATATGCCGGGTTATGCGGGTTGCACACCGGACCATAATGGCTCGTGCGGCCGTCACCGGAGAGCGCGAAGTCATCCATGTTGAGCATCGCGACGATCTCGGCGCCCGCGTCGAGCATCCGCGTCACTATCGTCGCGTCCTCATCTGGCACGAACCCGTGCAGCACCGCAGAGCCGCCAGTTGCCGGAACTCCCGCAACACAGACGCTGTCCTTGAGGCCGATCTTCATGCCCTTGAGCTTGCCGGAAGGCGCGCCCTTGACGATGCAACGGGTGACGATGGCATTCAGCGGGTCGGTTTTCTCGTCCGGGCGCCCAAGGACGGTGCGATCGGGGTAGCGCGCGCCGGAGTCCATACGCGGCTCACTGGTGACCGCATCGAGACGTTCGAGAACTCTGACCTGGGCCGAGATGATTTGTTCGAGCGCGTCGAGTTCATCGGCGGAGAGCTCGAGTTTGTTCAGGTTCGCGATGCGCTTGATTTCGTTGCGATCGGGGGATTTTAGCGCCATGGCCGTGCCTCCGGATCAATCGGCGAAGTCTCTTCCGTCCGATATCACCTCGGCGGAGTTCAAACCAAGCGCGCGCTGATGATGCGGAGTAAAATTCAGGTCACGCGATTCGAAATGCTATGCGGGCAGCCCACGGTCTTCCAGACCGTCTTTGGTGGTGAGGGCCGCCCGCATAGCGGAGGCACGTTGGTTAGGCAGGCTTCTCGACCAGCACCGTCGACTTGCCCTTCTTCTTCGAGTTGCGCACGAAGTAGAAGGCGCCGTAAAGTCCCCAGATCACCGCGATTCCGACCGCCATCAGCGGCTCTTTCACACTGCCGAGGCCTTCGATTGGTCCGATGATGTAGAAGGCCATGCAAGCGAAGTTCGCAAGCGCGCCGAACACGGGAATCGCCATGTGTTTGAGACCGTGGAACATATGATGCTCGCGGTAGGCCACGATGCAGCATACGTTCGTCAGCCCGTAGACGATGAAGGTGCCGAAGTTTGAGATGAGCGTCACCAGCGCAAGTCCGTTCGGCAACGCCGCGAGCGACGCATTCGAACTCATTCCGATCGAGTACCAGAGGTTGTGCGGCAGCGTCGCGATCGTCTTGTCGTCGGGCGCCGAACCGCCGGCGAAGAAGTAGAGTGCCGCGTATGCGCCGAGCACAGCCGAGATCACGGCGAGCGTCCAGATCGTGCGATGCGGGGTCAGGTTGTTGCCATGTAGCAGGCCGAAATGCTCCGGAACTTCCTCGTCGCGGCCCATCGCGTAGGTGACGCGTGCGCCGGTGTTGATGCAGCTTAGCGTCGTGCCGATCAGAGCAAGGAAGACCGTTATCGCCTCGACCATCATGAAAGCCTGCCCGTGACCGCCGAGTAGCGCGTTGCCGATAATCGTCATCATATCGCCAATCGGCGCTGCAGAGCCCTTGGCGTCGGCCAGGCTGTAAGCGCTGCTCATGAAGTAATTGGCGGCGAAGTACTCGATCATGTAGCAGAACAGTCCCTGGATGGTCAGCGAGAGCAGCACGCCGCGCGGGATGTCGCGCGTGGGGTTCTTTGACTCTTCGCCGAGCGAAGTGATCGATTCGAAGCCGACCAGCAGGAAGATCGCGATCGTCGCCTGAAGCATCACGTAGCTGAAGTTATGCGGCGCGATAACCGAGAAGGCGCTGGCGTGCGCCGGAGCGTCGCCACTCAGCACGTAGTGGAGGACTTTCTTGCTTCCATCTAGCGCGAGCCCGGTTGAACCGTCGGGATGCCCGAGGCGGTAGGCAATCGCGAGCGCCGAGAAAAAGAGCAGCGCGACGATCTGGATTCCGTTGATGGCGATATTGACGATCGTCGAACCAACCACGCCGCGAAATGCGATGTACGCAACGACGAAGGCGAAGATGATCGCGATGAGGGCCATGAACACCGGTCCGGGCGTGCCGCTGTTGATCGTGTTCGGTGCGAAGTTACCGACGATGTAGCCGATCATGATACCCATCGTCGCGACCATCGCGCCCGGATACACCCAATAATAGAGGTGTGACGCCCATCCCATCACGAACTTTGCAATGCGGGCGAAGCGGTAAGCCTGCGTTTTACTGAGGAACGCTTGCTCGGCGAAGAAATAGGAGCTGCCGGCGCCGGGATAGAGCTTGGCCAGCTCGGAGTACGATATTGCCGTAGCATACGCGAGCATTAGCGCGGCAAAGATTCCGGCCCACATGCCAACGCCCGATGGGTAGGCGTATCCAGCCTGGACCACGAACGTGATCCAGAGGAACGCGCCCGGCGCAATCAGCGCCATCGCGTTGACCGTTACGCCGGTGAGGCCGAGCGTCGGTTTCATCTTTGGTTCAGTTGCTTCCGCCATTCTTCACCTTCCTGTGAGCTGTCGCAGTTCGTGCCGAATGTTCGATCCCGGGGTACGGCGATGCGCTCGGGGTGGTGAGCAGGAAGCATGCCGCGGCGATGCGAACTGCTATGCGATTGAGGCTATGACGAGAAAATGTGCAACTGTGCCAGAAGGTCTATTTCAAAAAGCAATACTCCCGGTCGGACCTGCCGACTCACGAGAAATCAAAATGCAGAATTCATTGCGAGTGATTTCAATATGCATTGAACATCAATCGAGGTATTGCTTCTTTCGGTAGGACTGCCAGGCCGTCGATGCAGCCTCGCCGGGGTGCGATTGCTGCCGCAGAGATAGGCACCGCCCTTTCGCTGAGCAGCGCCGACGCTCCGCCTGCGTCATCCGTCGCCGGCCAGTGTTGGGATGAGGCACCTAACATTTGGAGAAGGTAACCAATATAAAGACTCGAAGAATCCGGCCGGCGCGCGTAACCATGGTCGCTCCGACCACATCCAAGGAGCGCAGGCTGGAACCTGACGTCGCGCGACCGCACCGGAGAGCCCGCTCTGATCCTAAGCAAGGCGCGTCGTTCAGGTTCCGAAATTTGCGCCAGCAACCGAGAGGAGACAAAAGCCATGCAAAAACACGGAGCTTCGGAAACGCCCACCGATCTCAACGGCGATGCGGTAGTCGAAATCACGCGCGAACTGCATAAGCTGCTCGCCGATGTCTTTGCGCTCTACGTCAAGACCAAGAATTTCCACTGGCACATGAGCGGCAATCACTTCCGCGATTATCACCTGCTGCTCGATGAGCATGGAACGCAGATCTTCGCGATGACCGACGACATAGCCGAGCGCGCGCGCAAAATCGGCGGAACCACGATTCGGTCCATCGGCGACATTTCGAAGCATCAGCGCTTGAAGGACAACGATGCAGAACGGCTGTCGCCGGAAGCGATGTTGTCCGAGCTTCGCGCCGACAATCTGGAGCTCACGCGCAACCTGCGTGCGGCGCACGAGCTGTGCGACAAGCACAATGATGTAGCCACGGCGAGCCTGATCGAGGTCTGGATCGACGAGACCGAGCGTCGCACCTGGTTCCTGTCCGAAATCGTAGCTGAACGTTAGCCGCCCCCCTGCGGCGCTGCTCGATTCGCCTGGGGAGCCGGCCCTATCCGGGCCGCTCCCCAGGTGGCGGTTTATCAAGCTTTAGCGTTGCTACACCTAAGACCCCGTCTCTTCGAGAGCTGGACTGGACAGAATGGAAGCCATTTGGCCGCGACGAGCGTCTAAATGATCGATGAATATCGATTCAGTGCCTCGCCATGATGTCGATCGCGTCTCCACCTCCGATCGGTTCGATCGCGACTTCTGGCAGCGCCTCTGGCGATTGATCGGCCCCTACTGGCGATCCGACCAACGGCGCTGGGCGATAACGTTGATCGCCGTGATGACCGTGCTGAACCTCGCCAGCGTGGGGATGCAGGCGATGTTCAGTTACGTGTCGCGCGACATCATGAATACGCTTCAGGTCAAGGACGCCGCGCGCTTTTACCACCTGATGATCCTGTTCGGGACGTGGATTGTCCTGTTCGTGCCGATCGCCGCCTTCTATCCGTACATCACCGGGCTTCTGCAGATCGATTGGCGTGACTGGCTGACGGAGTCGTTCGTGGGCCGGATGTTCAAGCATAACGCGCTCTACCACATTATGCGCGATCACACGGTTGACAATCCCGACCAGCGGATCAGCGAAGACGTCAACAGCTTCACCGGCGGCGCGCTGAACTATTCGATGACGGTCCTGCAGGCGATTGTTACCGCGATCACGTTCTTCGGCATTCTCTGGGTGATCTCTCACTGGCTGGCTGTATGCCTGATTGGCTATGCGATAGCCGGCACGTGGCTCGCCGTCGTGATAGGACGGCGACTGGTGGTGATCAACTTCAATCAGCAACGTTACGAGGCTGATTATCGCTTCGCGCTGGTCCACGCGCGCGACAATGCCGAGGCGATCGCGCTTTACCAGGGTGCGCGCGATGAGGCCAAGCAATTGCGCGGAAGATTCGCCGGCGTTGTCAAAAATTTCAAGCTGCTCCTGCTGTGGCAGCGGCATCTCATGTTTTTCACCTCCGCCTATGACAACGTTGCCGGCCTGGTGCCGTATTTTGTGCTCGCAGGAGCCTACTTTTCCGGGCGCTTTGAGCTCGGCGAATTCACCCAGGCTGCGTACGCATTCTCGGTGCTGCAGGGGTCGCTCTCGCTCGTCGTCGATCAATTCCAGGCGCTGACCGACTATGCCTCAGTCGTCAATCGTCTCGCGGCATTTGAGCAATACTGCGCGGCGGCCGGCCAGGCGGAGAACGGCGACGCAGCCCGGATCGAAATGGTGCAGGACGAGTCGAAGGTCGCACTCCAGGAGCTGACACTCGCGACTCCCGATGGCTTACGAGTACTGCAGCGCAATCTTTCGCTCGCGGTTGGCAAGGGTGACGCCGTGCTGCTCACCGGACCTAGCGGCATCGGTAAGACCTCGCTCATGCGCGCAATTGCGGGCTTGTGGGAATTTGGCCGCGGGCGAATCCTGCGCCCGCCGAGCGAGCAGATGATGTTCATGCCGCAGAAGCCCTATTTGATCCTGGGCTCTATACGCCAGCAGCTTCAGTACCCACGCGCCGAAAACATCCGCGACGAGGAATTGCTCGAGGTTCTGCGGCAGGTCGATCTCGCCCATCTGCCGGCGCAGTTCGGCGGTCTCGACGTCGAACACAACTGGGCGGACGTGCTTTCCGGCGGCGAGCAGCAACGGCTGGCCTTCGCGCGTCTGCTGCTGAATCGCCCGCGCTTCGCAATACTCGACGAGGCTACCAGCGCACTCGACTTGGCCGCGGAAGAGCGTCTCTATAAGCGGCTGAGCTGTGTGCCGACGACTATCATCAGCATTGGTCACCGCCCGAGCTTACGTAAATTTCATAAGCGAACGATCGAACTGTCACGACCATTGATTCCGGCATCGCCGCCGATAGGAGTATCGTAATCTTGGTCGATTACCCGGGTGGGCGTGGGCGCCTCGCTCGATCTGGCCGAACGATCGAAGATGTAGTTCGAATTCTCGAGCGCAACAGTTTTTATGCGTAGCGAGACGACATTTCATCGATGATCGCTTCCCGCTTGCCGAACAAGCTGAAATTCAGCCGAAGGGTCCTCGGCGCGCGCCAAGCTAAGATAACTGCGCAGGCGGGCACATCCATGTCTTATGCACCAAACAAGGCTCGTGCGTGTTGGGAGTGAACATGAAGCGGCGTTCCCATGGCTGGTATTTGGGTGCGAAAGGCGCTCTTTTCTTGCTGGCATTATCGATGTGTGGGTGCGCGGCCGGCTTGGTAGCGTCACCGGCCGCTGAAGGCATGTCATCCTTGGCCGGGACGGCAGGAACGACTGCCACCGGCTATCTCTCGACACGTTCGACGGTTGAACTCAACGATGCGAACCTTCAACTCGTAAAGCTCCAGGCGGCCGCGCTCAAGGCTCAGGCACGCGACGACGAGAGGAAACGCCGGCTGGAAATGACAGAACGTGCGGTCACCGTCGGTATTCTCCGCGATTGGGCAAGTGCGCGGCATGATGCAACGCTCTACGACCTCGCGATGTGGGTCGAGGCGGGGGGCGACAGCCAATTCGCGATGAAGTACCTGCTCGATCATCAATCGAATCCGACTCATCCAATCGAATCAGATCCACCGCGCGAGCGCGGTGAGAAGCTGCAAAAGAGCGCGAATCATTTGTCCTGACCGCGAACGGCGGCAAATCGCACAGGACGTTGGGCTTCTCACAGCCCACCGTTGCTGGTGAGTTAATCTAAGCTAAAAAATCAGGCGCAAACTGACGCGCCACACCGTCGAGACAAGCACACTAACGTTCACGCATGGCCGAATCTGAATTCGCGGGTGACGTCAGCCGAAGTTTACTCAAGGCACATGCGGGATGAATTTGAAGTTCGGTGGCAGCGTCCCAAGGAATGAGGAACCTGACGCAGATAGACTCCAATCGTCTTAAGCCAGCTCCAAAGGAAACCATGATCGAAAGAAGCCGCAGTGCAATTGTGGGTTTCATAGCCATTGCGACAGCCGTTGCACTGGCTATCGTACTCAGCTTCGCCGCCGCCGAGGCATTTCCTTTTCATTGGTATTCCGCGAAGCAGCCGCCTCAGAACCAGGTGCTGCCAAAAAGATTAAAATGACCCCTCCCAACACTCCCGAGCCTGACGAAACTGAAGTGCCCTTACCATCCTGGGCGCCTCTCGTTAAACGCGTGATGCCGACCGTGGTTAACGTCTCGGTAGTGGCAACGATAAAAAATGCGGAGCTGGTAAGCCCATCCCAGGATCAGGGCGAGAACCAAAACGGAGGCAATTTTGGTGCGCCGTTTGACTTCGGACCATGGAACCCGTTCGGGCAAAACTCTCCCGCGCCCTTTAACTTTTCCCTCGGTCCGGTTCCGCGGCAGTTCAAAGAGCATGGGCTGGGCTGGGATCGGGAGTAATAGTCTCACCCAACGGCTACATCCTTACGAACTATCACGTCGTTGAGCTCGCAGATCGAATCCGTGTAACACTGATGGACAAACGCGAATTTGATGCTCGCGTGATCGGCAGCGATCCAAAAACCGACCTGGCACTGATCAAGAGATCAAAGTCAGCAAGCCGCTGGCTTATGCGTCATTTGGCGATTCCGCACACCTTCGGGTTGGAGACTGGGTAATCGCGATCGGGAACCCGTTCGGATTCAACCTGACCGTCACGACTGGAATCGTAAGTGCAAAAGGGCGGGCTCTGGGTGGTAACTACGACGACTTCATCCAGACTGATGCTTCAATCAATCCTGGAAATTCGGGCGGTCCACTGTTTGATACCCAGGGAAAACTGGTCGGAATTAACTCCGCGATATACAGCCAGACCGGCAGCAACGAAGGTATTGGTTTCGCGATACCGTCCGATCTCGCCGACGCTGTGATGACTCAGTTGCGCGAGCACGGACATGTTATCCGTGGATGGCTTGGCGTCGAAGTTCAGGAGCTGACGCCTGAACTCGCTAACTCGTTTGGACTACCGAATACCAAGGGAGCACTCGTAGCTGAGGTTGAGAAAGGCTCTCCCGCCGCGACCGCAGGCATCCAGCGCGGAGACGTCATTGTGAAATTCGACAATCACTCGCTGAGCGATGAGCGTCAACTTCCCGAAATGGTCGCGGAGAGCAAGGTTGGCAGCACTGTCCCGATCGAGGTAGTGCGCAACGGCAAGACCTTCAATCTCAGCGCGAAAGTCGCCGAACTGCACGGCGAGCAAATGGCCGCCGAAGACAGCGGCAAACAACTTAGCTCCAACTGGGGCCTGAATGTACAGAAGCTGACTCCGGATATCGCGCAACAGCTGGGCGTGCTTAACGACAAGGGCGTGGTCGTGAGCCAGGTGTTGCCGGATTCTCCCAGCGCCGACGCCGGACTGCAGCGTGGCGACGTGATTCTGGAGCTAGATCACAAGCCGGTCAAATCCCAAGCAGAGTTCTGGAAGCTGGCGGACCAGGAAGAAAAGGCTCACCAACCCGCACTGCTGCTGGTCGAGCGCGGAAGCGGGACTCTGTTCACAGTGATAAGTCCTCAAGCCTGACCTTGCTTGCCATCTGGGGCGCGTCGCTCTCACAGATTGAGCCGATAAACCCTGGCCGCGGTGCGATGGAACAAGTCTGCCTTCTCGTCGGCGGAGAACTTGGCCGCCATCTTCTTGAACGCATTCCACAGCACGTTGTACGAGCATGACATCCGGTCAACCGGAAAGTTGCTCTCGAACATGCATCGTTTCGGGCCGAATACCTCGATCGAGTGCAGGTAGTAGTCTCGCGTGGCGGCCACCAGTTCGTCCGAGGTCGGAGGCGTCGGACGCTTGTGCCAGCCGAAGCCGTTCACGGGCATGTTGATGCCGCCGATTTTGGCGACGACGTTCTGGCATCGCGCGAGTTCGGTTACATCGGCCTTCCACTTCTTGAAAATCTCTGCCTGCTTGCCCGCGTAAGGTCCGACGCCGAGCGGCCCGCCGAAGTGATCGAAGATAATCGTCGTGTCGGGACACGCGCGCGCCAGATCGGTGAGCTCGGGAAGCTGATGATGATACTGCCAGGCGTCGAACGTGAGGCCGAGCTTGCCGAGCGTCGTGAAGCCCTCGCGAAAACTGCGCTCCGCGTAAAGATGCGGCGGTGGATTGGTGTGCGAGTTGCGCACCTCGGGCGCGGCATCGACGCCACCCGCGTGACGGATGCCGCGAAAGCGTGACGGAGCAAGGGCCATGTGCGCCTGCAGCACGTCCTTGGCTTTGGCGCCGAGCGTTAAATCGACGAAGCTCACGATCGCGGCCGCGACGCGCGTCGGACCGTAGCGGCCGCTCGCGCTCTGCGCCGCGATACCGTTGACGAACTCGGTCTCGCCAATCGATTTCATCTCCTGCGGCCCGTCGGCGCGGTACATCGACATGCATTCGACGAAGACGGTCGCGAGTATGCGATGGCCTGAGCTCGTGTCGCCGACGATTTCCTCGAGCAGGTAGCGGCTTCGCGGCTGATCCCAGAGATGATGGTGCGGGTCGATGATGGGCAGGTCGGGCTCGAGCGTGGGCTCGACGACCTGGGCGAGCCAATCTTGGCGCGCGCCAGCGACGGGTCGGGGTTCATTTTCTGATGCCATGGCGACTCAATAGCACAAACGGTGGCGATCGATGATGCCGGTGCGATTGGGTTGGCAGACCGAGCGGTGCGTTTCTTTGGTGCCGCGCGCCTTGCTTGACAAAGGTCGCTCCCGGCAGTATTTAACCATCAGGTTATTTAACTGACAGGTTCCGAATGTGAAGTTGGCAAAGCCAAAAACTTGCGCGGTCCAGGGGCGTCGATATGAGAACTCGTACTTACCTCGGCACCGATTTCAAGGTCTGGAGGAGAGACCAGTCGTGGTTGTGGTTGGTGCCGGTTCGCGGACGGGCGCGCGGCGTGATTGGCGCGGCGGCGGGCGAGATCGACGCGGTGCGCGAGGCATGCGCCGCGATCGACGAGATGCTCGCTGAAGGCGACGCCAGCGCGCGCCGGCGTGCAGCCGTCGAGTCCTCAGGCTTCGACTGGGCGGCCTTGCTCGCGCGCCTCGAGCGCTACCTCGCGCGGCTTTGCCCGGCGTCAGGTTAGCTGAGGACTCAGAGTGCAAGGAGATGCGCGGCGTTCTCGCCGCGAATCGCGCCACGCTCGGCGTCGGTAAGCGAAGCGACCGCGTCGAGCCGCGCGCGGGGATCGTCCACGCCCATGTCGAATGGATAGTCAGTTCCGAGCACGACCTGGCGCGCGCCCGCCTGCTTGATCAGGAAGCCGAGCTGCTCGGGCGTATAGACCAGCGAATCGAACCAGATGCGCTTCAGGTACTCGCTCGGCTTAAGCCGGCACGAATGCGCCTCGGGCCGCACGCGCCATCCATGATCGAAGCGCGCCGTGCAGAACGGAAAATAGCCGCCGCCATGCGCCGCGCATATCTTGAGCCGCGGATGCCGATCGAGCACGCCCGCGAAAATCAGCTGCGCGAGCGCGAGCGTCGTCTCCGCCGGATTGCCAATCAAGTTTGAGAAGTAGAAGGGCGTGAGACGCGCGCCGAGCGAGCATCCCATCGGATGGATGAAGACCAGCGCGCCTAGTTCCTCGGCCTTGCTCCAGAACGGCTCGTGGCGCGGGTCGGCAAGCTCGGCGCCGTTCACCGCGGTCGAAACGATCACGCCCTTCAAGCCTTGCTCGCGGACCGCGCGCTCGAGCTGTGTGACGGCGAGCTCCGGATGCTGCAGCGCGATCGTTCCGAGCCCGACTAACCGATCGCGATTGCTCGCGCAGATCGCCGCGATCCCTTCATTGGCCGCGGCGACGATCTCTTCCGCGAGCTCCTGCCCCGCCCAGTAGTAATACTGAGTCGGCACGACGCTCACCGCCTGCATATCGATGCGCATCGCGTCCATCGCGGCGATTCGCTTCTCCACGCGCGTGAGGCGCGCCGCGTACTCGCCCTTCATCAGCTTGCGGTTGTGCTCGACCGAAGCGGCGCCGGTGAGCGCGGCAGCCTGTTCCGCCTCGCGGCCCCATCGCTCGTCGCCGCGCGCGAGCTTCTCCACTTCTTCGATGAGCGCATGGGCGTGCAGGTCGATCGCGATCGATTGCATCAATACTCCCTCACGCCGTCGTGGCGATGATTTGCTCGCGGGTCAGTGGCAAATCGCGGACGCGCCGGTCGAGCGCGCGCGCCACCGCGTTTACAACCGCGGCGCCGGCCGGACCGCATGAGGCCTCGCCGACGCCAAGAGGAGGCAAGTCCGGCTGATCGATCAATCGCACCTCGACCGCCGGCACTTCGTCGAAACGCAGGATCGGATATTGGTCCCAACTTCGCGTCGTCACACCGCTCGGGCCGAACGAGGCCTGCTCCTTGAGCGTCCAACTGATCGCCTGGATGATGCCGCCTTCGATTTGATTGACGATGCCATCGGGATTGATTGCGAGGCCCGCGTCAACTGCGCAATGCACCTTCGTCACGCGCACCTGCTCTGCCACGTCGACGTTTGCCACCACTGCGACATATGCGGCCGTAGTCTTGTATCTGGCAAAGCCGATGCCGGCGGCGCGTCCGGTGCCGCGCGGCTCGTTCGGCTCCCAGCGCGACATCTGCACGGCGCTCTCGATCACGCGGCGCGCACGCGAGTCGGAAAGGTTGCGCAGCCGGAAGCCGATAGGATCGATTCCGATCGCATCGGCCATTTCGTCGATGAACGATTCGACCGCGAACACGTTGGCATAGCCGCCGAGCGTGCGCAGCGCCGAGGTGCGAAACGGCAGGCCCGGGAGGCTATGCAACAGAATCCGCCGATGCGCCAACTCGTAAGTCGGCTCGGAGTTGCGCGCGCCGCCGGCGAACAGGTTCATGTCTTCGTGCACTTCGGCAAAGGGTATTGGCGGATCGATATGCGCGGCCGCGAGCAGCTCGACGCCGTGGCGATTCGGCCGGCGGCCGTGAGGCCCGCTCCAAATCTCGCTCGACCAGTCGGCGATTTTGCCGTCCGGCGTGACCGCGCCATCTATTTTGACGACCATCGGCGAGCTGAACGGCGACCACGCAAGCTCGTCGCCGCGCATCCACTGGACGCGCACCGGATGCGGTGCGACTTCGCGCGCAAGCAGCGCGGCATCGAGCGCGACATCATCGGCGCCATTGTGCCCATAGCATCCGGCGCCCTGCGTGTGCATCACCGTGATTCGCTGCTCATCGATTCGAAGCGCCTTCGCGAGCGCCGCGCGGAGCGGAAACACGCCCTGCGTGTGGCTCCAGATTCTGAGCGCGTCGCCTTCGAAGCTCGCGACTGCGCACGATGGTCCCATCGACGCGTGCGCGAGCGGAGGTTTCGAGTAAGTCGCCGAGACACGTTTCACGCCAGCCGGTAGAGCGCCCGCTTCGCCGTGCTCGATGTGCGAATCGATCGAGCGCAGACGCGGCAGCGAGCGCTTCCAGTCCTGGTCGATCGCGAAGCTCTCCTCGCCCGCCCACTTCGCGCCGGTGCTCAAAGCCTCGAGCGCCTTGACCGCCTGGAATTCGCGCTCGCAGACGACGCCGACGAAATCTCCGCTCACCGAGAGCTTGACGACTCCCGCCAGCGCCTCCGCGCGCGAACGGTCAAGGGAAATCAGGTGCGCGTCTGGAGTCGGCGGCCGCAGCACCCGAGCGTGCAGCATCCCGGGCAGTTCCAAATCCTGAACAAATGCGGCGCCGGTCACCTTCGGCGGCAAGTCCACGCGCCCGAGGCTCCGGCCAATGTATTGCGCGGCGCTCGGCTCGCCTAGCTCGACTTCGCCATCGACGGTTTGATTCCAATCGATCTCCGGCGCGACCTTCCAATAGTTGAGACCCGAGTCTTTTCCATCGCGCAGGATTGCTCCGCGCTCGATACTCAGTCGCGCAGCATCAACTTCAAGTTGAGCAGCGGCCCGCGCCACTATCGTCTGCCGCGCCTGCGCGCATGCGATCCTCAGCGACGTGCCGCCGATTTCGATCGACATGCTGCCCGCGGTGTAACTCTCATCGGGAGAGAATCGCGTGTCACCAGAGACGACTTCGATTTGTGCAAGCGGAAGCCGCAGCTCCTCGGCCGCAATTTGCGCCATCGCGGTGAGGATTCCCTGCCCGAGCTCGACCTTGGCGGTGAAGACGCGAGCGATCCCCGCGTCGGCAAAGCTCACCCATTGGCCGAGGCGCGGATTCTGCCGGAGGCTCCACGGCAGCGGCTGCGCGGCCGTCATGATCGCGTCTCCTCGCGCCACGCGCGCTCGATCGCGCCGACGATTCGATTATGCGCGCCGCATCGGCAGAGATTCTTGTCGAGCGCGGCGAGGATCTTGTCACGCGACGGCTCGTGGTCTTTCTCTACCAGCGCCGCCGCGCTCATGATTATCCCAGAAAGACAATAGCCGCACTGGCCCGCCTGCTGCTCGATAATCGAGCTTTGCAGCGGATGCATCCGCGCGAGCGTGCCGAGGCCTTCGATCGTCGTGATCGACCTGCCTTCGACCGACCAGGCGGGCGTTTCGCACGAGCGTATCGCTGCGCCATCGACGAGCACCGTGCAGGCGCCGCACTGGCCGCTGCCGCATCCGAAGCGCGTGCCCTTGAGCTTCAAGTCGTCGCGCAGAATGTAGAGCAGGGGCGTGTCGTAGTGATCGACGACGACGCGATGACGCTCGCCGTTGACCGAGAGATTGATCGTGTGACTCATGGCGATCGGCATTGTAGCGCGATCGCGATTAACAAACCGCCGCGTCGTGAGCCGCGATTATGGCCGGCGGCGCTGTAACTCGAGCGCGTCCGCCCAGGTCGTCGGCGAATCAACGATTTTCCAGATGCACCGTGCCGAGCAACGGAACGTATTGCCCCTGTCGCGTCAGGTCGATCGTCTGCTGCGCACCCGCAAACAGTGCGCGGTCGGAGAAATGGTGCGGGTTGCCGTTGGCCTCCAAAGCGGGTATCGGCGGAATGAAGCCGTCTTGCTCTCCGCCGATATGGCCAAAGGCACCGCTCTCGGGCGATGAGTCGAAGAGGTTTGGGATTACCTCGGATTGCGTGGAGCCTGGAGTTTCAGCGCCCGCGTTGAGCGCGGTGAGCAATGGGGAGTTAGCGGTGCCCTCGCGCGATGACGTCCTTTACGTGGTCGCTAGATAGCTGGGCTCAGCTTATCCTTGGAACTGCTCGCAAATCCGCGAACGAAGCATCAGCCGGCCGAGAGTTGCACCCAGGTGGGCGCGTGATCGCTCGCCTTCTCCCATCCGCGAACTTCGCGATCGACACCGGCGCCCGTGAGGCGCGGCGCGAGCGTTGGACTTAACAGCAGATGATCGATTCGCAGGCCCCGATCGTTGCCGTAGTGATTTCGGAAGTAGTCCCAGAACGTGTAGATGTGCCCCTCCGGATGCAGCTGGCGAAGTGCGTCGGTCCAGCCCTGCTTCAAGAGTCGCGCAAACGCATCGCGCGATTCCTGCCGGAACAGTGCGTCATCGACCCAGCGCTCCGGCGCGAAGACGTCCTCGTCAGTCGGAATGATGTTGTAGTCGCCCGCCAGCACCACCGGACTATGCGTGGCGATCAGCTCAGCTGCATGTTTCTCGAGCCGCTCGAGCCACTTCAGTTTGTAATCGAACTTCGGCCCGGGGGCAGGATTGCCGTTCGGAAGATAGAGGCATCCGACGAGCACGCCGCCGACCTTGCCCTCGATATAGCGGCTATGCAGGTCGTCGGGGTCGCCCGGCAGCGCGCGCCGCACTTCGACCGGATCGGCGCCGCGCGCGAGAATCGCCACACCGTTGAAGCTCTTCTGCCCGTGCCAGATCATGCCGTAGCCGGCCGCGCGGATCGCGGCCTCGGGGAACTTGTCGTGCGGGATTTTCAATTCCTGAAGGCACACCGCGTCGGGCTTCGATTCGTTGAGCCAGCGCATCAGACTCGGCAGGCGCGAGGTGATGCCGTTGACGTTGTAGGTCGCGATTTTCAAAGTCGTCGGTCCACTTTTATAGTTGGATTATCCAAACATTGACTGATTTGCGGCTTCGGATGAATAGGCGCGCCGCCGCAGCGCGATCTTCGATCAACATGCTGGGCCATATGCGGGCCTTGCCGCTTGTTCGCGAGCGCTATTGCCATTGGAAATGTTGGCGCGATTTGGGATCGACCGATGCACTTCTCCATGAGTCGACGAATGGCATCGACGCTGCGGGAATCGGCGCCACAACACTGGCATCGAAAGTCACGGTGATCCCCGTTCATCGCAGGGGCGCAGAATGCTCCACCAGGACCGCCTAAGTCCAAGGCTGTGTGATCCGACGGCGCGCTGCGCTCGCTTGGCCCGAACCTTGGCAATCCTGCCGCCGCTGGACCCGTCGATCAGCGCCTCGGCGGCACTTGGCAAGCCTCCCTTCCTTCGCCCCAGGGCGAGGTTTGCACATGCGCTTTCAGCCGCCCGCGAACGGTACGTACAAGACAAGCCTTCCCGGCTCGCCGCTTCCGCCGATGATCGGATCGATCCTGGCCAACATGGCACGTGGAGGCGCTGGCCGGCGGGCGCCGACGGCGGAACATATTCACGACGCCTGACCAGTTTACATTCGCGGGCCGGAAGGGGCCTAACCTGACCTGGCACCGCTCTGGCAACTAGCGTCATCTTCCGTTCGCGTTCGCCCGCGCTTCTTCAGTGCGCAGATTCTTGCGCGTCTCCTTGCGCTTTGCTCGATGTAAACGAAGCGCCGTGGTCCTCCGTCAAACCGCCAGAAGATGGAAATTGGCGAGCAGCCAAACCAAGCGAGGACGATCATGAAGAATCTGAAAATCAAGTCAGTGGCAATCGCGACCTTTGCCGCCACCCTGGTGCTTGGTGCTGGCACGAGCTTCGCCGCTGGATGGGGATGCTGGCATCCGCGGCGCGCCGAGGTGAACAGCAGGCTGCGCGATCAAAATTACCGCATCAACCAGGGCGTGCGCGACGGTCAGCTCAGCGCCGTCGAAGCGCGGCAACTGCGCACTGCCGACCGCAGCGTGCTCCGGCAGGAAGACCTCTATGCGCACTACGATGGCGGCGCGATCTCGCGGCCTGAGCAGGAAACGTTGAACCAGGAGGAGAACGGCATCAGCCGCCAGATCTACGTCGATCGTCACGACGGCGCGGTCTACCCGGGATATCCGTTCCAGCGCGCGGTCTACCCCGGATATCCTTTCCAGGGCGGACTGTAAGTTCCCGTTGCACGAACTTAACGGACGGCGACCCGGTTGGGGGCCGTTCCTTTTTTGGTTGATGAAGATCGAATTGCCGCATGGCGGGTCAATTGATAACTCGTTCAGTCCGGTTGGCCGCAATGCCAACGAGGTGACTCGCCATGCAAATCATCCTCACCGTGATCAGGGACAGGGAAAGCGATCTTACTTTAGCGGGAATCGCAGCGGCCGCGCTCTGCGGCGGCGGCATCACTTCGCCATTTCCAGGCGGCTTACCGTCGCGGCCCAATCCCGACGACCAAGGTTCGATCGAGGTAACCTGCGATAAGGCGAACGGTCCCTTCGCGCGCGCCGGGTTCATCCAGGCGGGATTCGCCACGGTTGAGGCGCTGCCCATGCCGACGATAACAGCGAAGAGCAATCCTGTGACGATTCAGACCGGGCCCGAGAATCAGCAGTACCTGCAGTTTGGCGATTGCGCTGCCGATGCGCTTCTTGGCGCCGGACTCACGATCGCATTCCCCGATGGAAGCTCGTACCAGGGCGACCTTTCTCACGATTCGACGATGAGCGTGATGTGCGCGAGCGCCGACACCGCGAAGGTGCAGAGCGCGTTCGCCGCGGTGTGGCAGTTGCTCGCGAATTCGTAAGCAAAGCTAATCCACAATCGACGCGAAGCCGCGAAGCGCCGCTGCGATGAACGCGCGCACGCGCGCCGGATCTTTTTGGCCGCGATGGCCGGCGAGGTCGGTGTGTGTGAACGAATCGACGCCCCACGGTTGCACAGTCTTGATCGCCTCGCCCACATTGGCGGCGGAAAGACCGCCGGCGAGGACGACAGGAATCTTCGAGCGCTCGACTACGCTGCGGCAAGTTGCCCAGTCGTGCGTCTCGCCTCCCGTACCGCGATACGGTGCGCCCATGGCGCCCGCCTCGAGCATGATGAAATCGGCGCATCGCTGATGCGCATCCGCTTCGGACTCAGTTTCGCCGACGCGCACCGCAATCGCGCGGAGCAGCCGCACCGGAGTGATGCGCCCGCGAATCCACGCGCAGTCTTCGGGCTCGATCTCGCGCGCCGCGATATGCACGATATCCGGCCGCACCTTATCGACCATCGCGCAGATCTCGTCGCGATCGTCCGCGAGCGAGAGCACGACTCCGCGCGAGCGCGGGCGAATGGCGGCGTGGATCTCGCGCGCGAGCTGGGCTTCGATCGCCTCGGGCACCACACCCGGCTCTGCCACCACCACGCCGATTAGATCGGCGCCCGCTTCCGCTGTCGCGACGGCATCGGCAACCGAGGTCATGCTGTAAATCTGGATGACCATCGCTGAAACTCTATCGTACGGTCAGGGATGCATGTAGTAGCCGCCGCTTACGGTCAGCGCTTCGCCGGTGATGAACGAGGCGTCGTCGGAGGCGAGGAACGCGATGGCGGCGGCGATATCTTCGGGCTTGCCGAGACGCCGCATCGGAGTGCGGTCGGCCTCGCGCGCGATGCCAGACATATTCTTCTCCACCCATTTCGTAAGGATGATTCCTGGCGCCACGGCGTTGCATCGAATTCCATTGGGGCCGACTTCCGACGCGACCGTGCGCGTAAGCGCGAGCAGCCCGGCTTTCGCCGACGCGTAAGGTGCATCCGAGCCGCCGATCGCCGACCACGCCGCGATGGAGGACACGTTGACGATCGCGCCAGAGCGC
Source organism: Candidatus Binataceae bacterium (assembly GCA_030038355.1). Taxonomy (GTDB): domain Bacteria; phylum Desulfobacterota; class Binatia; order Binatales; family Binataceae; genus JASHPB01. The sequence goes on along the minus strand of JASHPB010000181.1, from coordinate 11,252 downwards.
TGCTTCTTCATCGCGGGCAGCACGGCACGGATCAGGTAGAAGACGCCGCTTAAGTTCACGTCGAGGACGCGGCTCCAGTCGTCGGGCTTGAGCTCATCGATCTTGCCGAGCACGTTGATGCCGGCGTTGTTGACGAGAACGTCGACGCGGCCGCGCTTCTGAAGCACCGCGCCGACCACGCGATCGACATTGTCGCGGCTCGCTACGTCGAGCGCGTGACCGTCGACGCGCCCCGGAAATCGCGCGTTCAGGGCCTCGACCGTTTCATTGGTGCGCCGCTCGTGGCTGTCGGTGACAACGACGATTGCGCCTTCCTCGCCGAATCGAGTTGCGGTGGCCTTGCCGATTCCGCCGCCGGCCGCGGCGGTGACGATCGCGACCTTGTCTTTCAGTCCATTCATCTTAAGTCTCTCCTCGCCCTGGTCGTTGAAGCGCCGCGCCCGATCCGGTAGCTAGCGAACTTTCGCCGATTGCGCCAATCGGTAGACGGCTGCTGAATGACCGTCAGCACTCCGCGAGTCGTTTGCGACTCGCCTCGAAATGCGATTTTGGTTGGAATTTCCCGTGCGCATGCATAAGAATCGTGATTAACGAGTATTAGCGGCGTCACAGGCATCAATCGTTCGCTGCGCAATGTCCTTACCGGCCCAGGAGGGAACAATGGCGGAATTCGATCTTCAAATTAAAGGCGGCACGGTCGTCGACGGCACGCGGGTTCCGCGCTTTCGCGGCGACGTATGGATCAAGGACGGCCGAATCGCGCAAATCGGCGGCCGCGCTGGCGGCTCGGCCAACAGAGTAATCGACGCCGACGGCATGATCGTCGCGCCGGGCTTCGTCGATCTGCATACGCACTACGACGCGCAGATTCGATGGGATCCGTGGTGCACGATTTCCGGATGGCACGGCGTCACATCGGTCGTGCTCGGCAATTGCGGGTTCGGCTTCGCCCCCGTGAAGCCCGATTTCCGCGATCGCTCGATGCTCACGATGACGCGCACCGAGGCGATTCCCTACGAATCGATGAAGCAGGGAATGAGCTGGGACTGGGAAACGATTCCGCAGTACCTCGACTCGCTCGATCGCGCAGCCAAGGGCGTCAACTGCATCCAGTACATGCCGACCGCGTCGCTGATGACCTACGTGATGGGGCTCGACGCGGCGAAGACGCGGCCCGCGACGGAAGCCGAACGCAAGGAAATGGCGCGGCTCCTGAACGAGGGCATGGACGCGGGCCTTTGCGGATTCTCGATTCAGCGCCTCGGCAAGCATTCGGCGCAGGCCGACTTCGACGGCTCGCCGATGGTCACCGACACGATGTGCGATGAGGACATCCTGAATCTCGCCCGCGTGCTCGCAACGCGCGACGAGGGTTTTATCGAGATCACGCAGGCGACCGGCCATATCAAGGAAGACCTCGCGTTCGTCGAAACGCTCGCCGCTACGGCGCAGCGCCCGATCCTCTTCCAGGCGATCGCGGCTGCCTCGCGGAACCCCGATATCCATCGGAAGAGCCTCAATTGGTTGCACAAGGCGCGCGCCAAGGGCCTGCCGATCTTCGGCCAGGCCGGCACTGTCCGAAGCGGCTTCGCCTTCACGCTCGAGCATTGGAACCTCTACGACATGGCGCCGGCGTGGCGTGAGATGACGACGGGCACCAAGGAAGAGAAAATCAGGAAGATGCACGACCCGGCGATTCGCGCCGCGGTGAAGAGCGATCGTTCGATGTACGCGCTCGACAAGAACGCGCCGGGAATCGGCGGCCGCCTCAAAAAGCTCATCGTGCAGTGGGTCGAGAACAAGCCCGAGCTCGAAAAATACGTCGGCAAGTCGCTCGGCCAAATCGGCGAGGAAGAAGGTCGGCATCCGGTGGACGTGATGATCGACCTCGCGCTCGCGACCGATCTCAAGGCCGAGTACCTGCAGGCCGAGCCGCAGTTCAACGCGGAATTCAACGCCGAGATCATCAACAACTCGATCTACACCTTCCCCGGCGTTTCCGACGGCGGCGCGCATACCAAGTTCTTCACGGGCGGTGCATTCACGACCGACTTCCTCCGCTGGATGGTGCGCGACGAGCAGAGGGTCACGCTCGAAGAGGCGCATTACCGCCTGTCGGCTCTGCCGGCCCATGCGGCGGGTTTCCGCGATCGCGGAATCCTGCGGCAGGGTGCGGCCGCCGACGTCGTCGTCTACGACCTCGACGGCCTCGCGATCGAGCCCGACTGGATCGGCGAAGTGGCGCACGATCTGCCGGGCGGCGAGTGGCGCCGCGTGCAGCGCGCGAAGGGCTACCACTCGATCATCGTCAACGGCGTCGAGACCTTCAGCGACGGCAACTGCACGGGCGCATCGCCAGGTAAGCTGCTGCGTCACGGCACGGCGCCCTGAGCGGGGGGCTGATCGGCAACCATGAAACGCGGGAGCGGCAATCCGCCGCTCCCGTTTCTTTGTGCGCCCAAGGGTTTAAGAAACACAAAATTTCCTGACGCTCCTACGCTGCTGGTCGCGTGCTGCCAAGCTGGTTCACGCCGGACTTACCTCCCGCTACTACGACCGACTGGGGGCTCCCCGACTTGCCCACTAACTTCAACCTTCCGAAACCGCCGGACGCGGACCACACCGCACGTGCCGTGGCGTGGCAGGGGAGTAGCAGTGCGCCGCTACCCCCTCTGCCGAATGCGACCTCTCGTACTTGCTCAACCATCAATATGGGCGATACTCAAAGGCCATGACCGCACGAGTTCTATGCGACGCCGACAGCCACATCATGGAGCTGCCGGATTTCCTCACCGCGTTTGCCGATCCATCGATTCGCGATCGGCTTCCTCCACTGCTCCCGGTTGGCTCGCTCGATGCGACGCTCGCGGGATTTCCCAAGAGCGGTGAGCGTGCGCATACGCCCGAGGAAGTTGCCGCGCTGAAGGCGCTCGGCGATCGAATCCTCCGCGGGCCGAAATGGTACGCCGCCCTCGGCGCGTTCAACGCAAAGGAGCGCGGCGCGGTGCTCGATAATCTCAATATCGAGCGCCAGGTGATCTTCTCGTCGTTCGCGGCGGCTGTATTGTTTGGCTCACGCGATCGCGAGGTTCGCTCCGGCGCGGTGCGAGCATTCAATCGTGCGATGCGTGCGTTCGTCGCCGCCGATCCGCGCCTCATCGGCGTGGGAGTGCTGGTGCTCGACGATCCGGAGCAGACGGCCTGCGAGTTGGATCGCGCGCTCCACGAAGGCCTTACGATGTTCATGCTGCCGTCGGATGCTCCCGGCCGCTCACCCGGCCATCGCGAGCACGATCCAATCTGGGCGCGGCTCGCCGAAGCGCACGCGCCGTTCGTGCTCCATGTCGGCAGCAGCAAGCTCTCGATCGATTCCGAATGGATGAATGATGGTACCGATCACAAAACCGCACGCGGCGGTGCCGAGGTCGTGGGCTCGAAGGACATGACCTGCATCTTCCATTCGGCGGAGCGGTTTCTCTCGGTGCTGATTCTCGATGGTGTCCTCGAGCGATTCCCGGAGCTGCGCGGCGGGTGTATCGAGCTCGGCGCCGGATGGGTTCCTTCGATGCGCCGGCGGCTCGATCATATCGTCGCGGTGTGGTCGAAGCCCGAGCCGCATCTTCGCGAGATGAAGCGGCGCCCTTCGGAGCAGATGGACGAGCAGCTCCGCTTCACGCCGTATCCGTTCGAGGACGTGGGCGAGCTCGTCAGTCAATCGAGCGACCAGCTGTATCTTTTCTCGACTGACTACCCGCATGCGGAAGGCGGTCGCGATCCGATCGGCAGGTTCGAGGCGAGCCTTGCGAATCATCCGGATTCCGTGAAGGAGCGCTTCTTCGCCGGCAACTTCCGCGAGATGATGCGCATCTGATATTAAATCTTGCTCGTTTGTCATCGCGAGTGAGCCGACGCGCTAGCGGGCCGACGCGGCATCGATGCGCGGCGATGCAATGACCGTTCGGGGGAAAACGTGAAGACACTGCTAGATAAGATCTGCGCCAGTCTCATTACCTTGCTGCGGCGAGATATTCGAGTAGCTGAAGCTTACAAATCGCCAAGCACCAGCGGCGCATCAATATTTGCTTGCCGTGGGGGAAGGGGAAGAGGGTTAGGTAGGGTTTTTTTGAATCAAAGGACTCGACCTTACCCCCAACCCAAGGGGGCACGACATTTTGCGGTCCTCCGCCATGTTGTCCTCAGAGAAGTGAGTCCGCGAACGGACTCGAAGGATCCCGACGATCGCGATGTTGGCCGATTCAGCAATGGTCGACGTAGTGGAGTAGAGAATCCCGGGTTCTTCGACTCCGCTCGCGGAGCCGCTTCGCTCAGAATTACCGGCGAAAAAGGAGTTTGCTGTCAGTCTGGCATCCCGCGGCTCCGGCAGCCTCCGCTCGGGATGACACGCAGGAGCCGCTTCTGCAGAGCTTCCCTGATGGTTGCAGCGGTCCTGCTCATTGCGAGCTCGCCGCCGGTTAGGAGTCCCAGCGCGTGGGCCGCGGCGTCCGCCTCGACCATGCCGCCGGATTGGGACGCGCGCATTCCGCTGCCAAAGGGCGCGACGCTCGTGTCGTCGACCAAGCCGACTCAGGGTGTTGTCTATTCGGCCGAGTTCAGCGCGCCCGGCGATTACAAGTCGCTGGTCGACTTCTACGAGAAGGAAATTCCGAAGGCGGGTTTCACGCTCGGTCCCAAGGTCGCGATTCCGGCGCGCAAGGTTTATAACCGCAGCTTCATGAAGGAGAAGGTGCTCGACAGCGTGGTGATCGCGCCGAGCGCGAGCGATCCGTCAAAGTTTTCGATCCACATCACCTACACGCCGCTCGGCAAGAAATCATAGCCGTTTGCGCAAGCATCCGCTTGACTTACTTTAGAAAGGGAATACTTTAGAAACCAAGAATCGACCAGCCTGAAACACGATGGAGGTTTGCCATGGCCATCATGCTGGATCATACGATCGTTCCCGCCCACGACAAGGTCGCATCGGCCAAGTTCTTTGCCGAGCTCTTCGGGCTCAGCTATGACGGCCCGATGGGGCCGTTCGCGCCGGTGCGAATCAACGACTCGCTCTCGCTCGATTTCGACGATCGCTGGGGCGACAACTTCGGGCTCCATCACTACGCCTTCCACGTGAGCGACGCCGAGTTCGACGCGATCTTCGGCCGCGTCAAAGCCAAGGGTCTCAAGTACGGCAGCGGGCCGTACTCGCGCGAAGACATGCAGGTGCGGGAGAACAAGGGCGCGCGCACCGTTTACTTCCCCGAATTGAACGGCCATATCCTGGAGATCCGCACCAAGCCCTCGGTCGTCGAAATGCAAGAGATGATGCGCAACTGACGAACGCCGTGCGCTAGACCGGCGCGACGATAGCGCACCTCGCGACGATTCAGCCGCACGGCTTCTGGCACGCCGGCCCGACCCGGCGCGACATCGAGCGGAAGCTGCCGCTCCGCCGCGTTACCTTGCCGTAGAGGCTGTTGTAAGTCGGCGAGATGTGAGATCCGCCATCACGCGATGACCACGGAACACGATAGATATGTGATTGCCGTCGATCCTGCCGTCGCCGTAGTTCATCACTTCTCCGCTTGAAGGCTCATACGTGTTGACAAGCAAGCAGCCGCCGCTCGCAGCGATAAGGTGATAGGTGCCGATATTTTCATCGACCCACGCGCCGGAAAGTCCGTGCGCGGGCCGCTCTCGATCATCACCAGCGACGATGAGGCTGAAGGCGCTTCAGGCGGAGGCGGCGCGACCGCAGGCGAGGGCGCCGGAGCGATAGTCGCGGCCGGCTCGCACTGGCGGGAGTTGCGCGAGCAATCGCTGATGGCTTCGCCGCGGCTCGTCGTTGGATGCCTCCTCTTCGACCGGAGGCGGATCTGGCTTGTGCGCGACATGCTGGGGATGCACGGGCGTGGCGTTGGCCCGGCGCCACCGGAGCTGCCTTGTTCGCCTGCGCGAGCGGGAGGCGCGGCGGGAAGCGGCGCTGGGCTCGCGACCGCCACCGGAGTGGCCACGATTATGACGGGCTTGGGGTCTTAAAGTTTTCCGGCGTAACCGAGCTGGTTGAGCATGCCAACGATCGCAGCTATCGCGGTCACGCCGCCGACCGAGAACCTCTTTGAGCCGTCCTCAGGCACGCCGTCACTATTCGACAGACCTGCAGCCGAGGTGCAACGAAAACAGAACCCGAAAATTGATAAATGCGGCTGGTCTGAAGGAGTTCAGCGCTCGGGGATGGAGGGATTCACAACGCCTTCGTTGAGCGAGCCTGAGCGGAATCCCTTCAAGTCGATTGCGATGAAGCGAAAGCCGAGCCGCTTCAGCTCGCGCTCGATCGTGTCGCGGATCGAGGGCTCGAAGGCGCGCGAAATTTCGTTTTGCTCCAGCTCGAGCCGCGCGACATCGCCGTGATAGCGGACGCGCGCGACCTTGAAGCCGAGCGCGTGCAACACTTTTTCGCCCTCGCCAACGCGGCGAAGGCCCTCGGGAGTGATCTCAGTGCCGTAGGGAAATCGCGACGAGAGGCACGGCGAGGCCGGACGATCCCAGGTCGGGAGTCCCATCTCACGTGAAAGTTCGCGAATCTCTGCCTTGGTCAGCTGAGCCTCTACGAGTGGATGACGCACGCGCTTTTCCGACGCGGCCTGCATCCCGGGCCGATAATCGTGGAGGTCGTCAAGATTTAACCCGTCGACGATTTCGTCGACCTCAAGCTCCGCCGCCTTCGCCTCGCAGACGGTGAAGAGGTTGTGCTTGCAGAGGTAGCATCGATTCAGCGGATTCTGCGCGTAACCCGGTACCTCGAGCTCATTCGATTCGATCAAGATGTGACGCGCACCAATCAGCTCGGCCATCGCGATTGCCGATTCGCGATCTTCGTCGGGCATCGTCGGTGAGGTGGTGGTAAGCGCGAGCGCGCGCTCACCGATCGTCTCGTGAGCGACGCGCAGCACCAAGGTCGAATCGACGCCGCCCGAGAACGCGACGATCACCGATTTCATCGGCCTCAAAATCGCGCGCAAGCGATCAAGCTTCTGATGTAGTGCGTCGTTCATGATGAGAGTTCGTCAACGGATAAACTCACCACGTGTGGTTGCCTCGCGACGTGGTTGACGGCTGCCGCCCCTCCGGTGCGAGAAGGGGTTGGTTTAGGTCGAGCCTTTTGATTCCACAGAATGACAGAATCCGACCTAACCCTCTTTCCCTTCCCCCAGAGGAAGGGAAGTTTGGCGCACCCATGACCGACGTGGTTCGGCGATTTCAATTTCTTCAGCCTCCCTGAGAGAAGGGTCAGCTTTTCAGATGCCCTCGGCCTGAAAGAGATCGGTCGTGAGGTAACGCTCGCCAGTGTCGCAGAACACGACGACGACGATCTTGCCCTGGCCGAGCCGCTTCGCCACCTGCAGCGCGGCAAAACAGTTCGCGCCCGAGGAGATCCCGACCAGGATTCCTTCCTCGCGAGCGAGCCGGCGCGAAAGGATCGCGGCGTCCTCGTCGCTCACCGGAATTACTTCGTCGTACACCTTGGTATCGAGGTTCTTTGGCACGAAGCCCGCGCCGATTCCCTGGATCTTGTGAAAACCAGGTTCACCGCCTGAGAGCACGGGAGAATTTTTCGGCTCGACGGCGACGATATGAATCTTGTTACTCAGATGCTCGCGCAGATAATGTCCCGCGCCGGTGATGGTGCCGCCCGTGCCGACGCCCGCGACGAACGCATCGAGCTTTGGGAACTGCTCGAGCAGCTCGGGACCAGTGCTTCGATAATGAACGTCGGGATTCGCCGAATTGCTGAATTGCTGCGGCATGAAGTAGCGCGGATTCTCGCGGCATAGCTCCTCGGCCTTGGCGATTGCGCCGTGCATGCCGCGCGTGTCGGGAGTGAGCACGAGTTCGGCGCCGTACGCAACCAGCAGCGAGCGCCGCTCCTCGCTCATGGTATCGGGCATCGTAAGGATCAGCCGGTAACCCTTCACGGCGGCGACGAGGGCGAGTCCGATTCCGGTATTGCCCGAGGTCGGCTCAACGATCGTGTCGCCCTCCTTGATGCGCCCGGCTTCTTCGGCAGCCTCGATCATCGCGCGGCAGATGCGGTCCTTGACGCTGCCGCCCGGGTTGAAGTTCTCGAGCTTGGCCCAGATTTCGGCGTCGTTCTTGCCCGGGATCCGGTTGAGCCGGACGACCGGCGTGTGGCCGATTAAATCGAGGGGCGATTCTGCAACGCTCACCGGCATGGCGCGATTCTACCCGTATTTGCCGACGCCATGCGACCGTTGAAGATGCGTGTTAGGGTTTCGCAGATGAGTAAGGTTGATTCGGCGCAATCGACGGGGGAGAAGCGAGTGCTCGTTATCTTTCCCGGTGCGCTCGGGGATTTGATCTGCGCAGGTCCGGCGATTCAGCAGATTGCGCGGCGCCATCGCGACGCGAAAATCGAATTGATGGCGAAAGCGGAGCTCGCGCGCTTCGCGCCGGGGCGGATGAGAATCGCGCGCGGGCATTCAATCGATCGCCGCGAAGTTGGGATGCTTTTTGATGACCGCGATGCGGCGCCATCCGAGGCGCGCGATTTCTTCGGTGCTTTCGAGCGCATCTTCTCGTTCTTCGCGAGTGGTGACCCACGATATCGACGGGCGCTCGAGCAGTGCGCACCAGGGCGCGCGACATTCCTCCCGTTTCGCCCCGAAGGTGAGGGTCACATCGCGGCCGGCTATCTGCGCGCGCTCGGCATTGAGGATGACACGCCGGAATTTCGGCTAATGTCGGCCGCCGCCGACCTCGAGCGCTCGCGGCAGGCACTCGATGCGGTGGGAATCGGTCCTGACGCGAACTTCATCGCGATCTTCCCCGGTAGCGGAAGTCCTTTGAAGAATTGGCCAGTGGCGAACTACCGAGAGCTCGTCGCCTTGCTCCTGCCCGCGATTCAAGTCGCGATCGTGCTTGGACCGGCCGAAGAAACAGGCGACTTCGCCTTCCGCGGCGTCCCGATACTCCGCAATCTCGAGCTTGCCGTCGTGGCAGGCGTTGCGCGCCTGGCGGCAGCATTTGTCGGCAACGATTCGGGCGTTTCGCACCTCGCGGCGGCGACCAGGACGCCCGGCGTGGTTATTTTCGGACCGACGAGTCCGCATCGATGGCGCCCGCTCGGCGAGGTTGCCGCAGTTGCTCGAAGCGATCTCACGGCCATCACGGCCGCCGAGGTCCATGCCTCGCTGCGTGCGCTCCTTAAGCTTCACGGCGAAAAGCGTGCTAACCAAACCGCCGCACGTTGACTGTAAAAACACCGTGGCGTAGCTTCGATGTACGACCCTGCTTCGGGACCGTGAATCCGCAAACAACAAGAACTAACTGGTTGCGCTCGCCGGCCGGACGAGCACGTCGCCCGCGGCTGACTTCCTCTCGTACGGTTCAAGGAAACTGAGATGTCGAGTTTCTTCAAGACCACGCTGCTGTTGGGCCTGATGACAGGTTTGTTGATGGTGCTCGGTGGCCTGATTGGCGGCAGGCACGGAGTCGCGATCGCGTTCGGCATTGCGGTCGTGATGAACTTCTTCAGCTACTGGTTCTCCGACAAGATCGTGCTGCGAGCTTACGGCGCCCAGGAACTCGATGCGTCGTCGGCGCCCGAACTCTATTCGATCGTCAACGAACTCGCGACTGCGGCGCGAATCCCGATGCCGCGGCTCTACATGATCGACACCGACACGCCCAATGCTTTTGCCACCGGGCGCAATCCCCGGCATGCCGCCGTCGCGGTGACGCGCGGTATCATGCGCATCTGCACCCGCGACGAAATCAAGGGTGTGCTGGGGCATGAACTCTCGCACGTCATCAACCGCGACATCCTCACCAGCTCGATCGCAGCGACGCTGGCCGGCGCAGTGATGATGATCGGGACGTGGATCAGGTGGGGCGCGATCTTCGGCATGGGCGAGCGCGATGGCGAGGAAGGCGGAATTGCCGGGCTGCTAATCGCGGGCATCCTTGCGCCGATCGCCGCGTCCTTGATTCAGCTCGCGATCTCGCGCACGCGCGAGTATCAGGCCGATGCGAGCGGCGCCCGCCTGACCCATAATCCTCTCCTGCTCGCCAACGCGCTCCGAAAGCTCGAGGCCGCCAATGAGCGGATGCCGCTGCAGGCGAGCCCGGCCACCGCTCATCTGTTTATCGTCAACCCGCTGAGTGCCGCAGGTATCGCGCGCCTCTTCTCGACCCATCCGCCAATCGAGGAGCGTATCCGCAGGCTTGAGCAAATGGCGGGAGAATCGGCAGCATAATGTCGATGGAAGAATCCGAAGAAAAGGACAAGGGCTTCAAGGTTCAGGATCGGCGCCGATTTTCGGCCGAAGGCGAAGCGCGCTCCAACCAGCCCGAGGAGAGTGCGGCCGCGCCGCCTGAGCCGCCGCAGGCGCCGCCTAAACCAGCGGAAGCCGCTGCGCGCGCGGCGGAGCATGCGCCGAACGTTGAGATCAACTTCTCGATGTTTCTGGTCAGCCTCTCGACGCAGGCGTTGGCCGCTCTCGGCGAGATGACCGATCCGGCGACCGGAAAGAACGAGCGCGACCTCGACGCCGCGCGCCAGTTAATCGATATTCTGGGCGTGCTCCGAGACAAGACTCGCGGTAATCTGGATCAGGACGAAAAGAACCTGATCGAGGCGATTCTCTTTGACCTCAGAATGAAATACGTTGAATTGGCAAAGCATCCCCCCGGGTAGGAGTGCTTGCATCGTTTGCAATGCCGCATAAGTTTCTTCGGCTGACATCAATTTTCGGTTCCGCGCTTCTCCTGATGCTGGGTGCCGGCGTCGCGGTTCACGCGGCGGATGCGGCCCCGGCTCGCCTCTGGACCGAGCTTCCACCTGACAGCGGCCATATCGCCAAAGTCCAGACCTTCCCCGACTTTGTCGATTTGTCCGCCAAGCTAAGCCCCGCCGTCGTGAACATCTCGACGGACGAGGCCGACGAACCGAGCGAATCCGGCGACATCCCCGGGCTTGAAGGCCATCGCAACCCGCTCGAGGAAGGCCCGCAGCACTCCAAGAGCCTCGGCTCCGGCTTTGTCGTGAGCAAAGACGGCTACCTGCTGACCAACGATCACGTCGTCGATCATCCCGCGAAGATCACCGTCACGCTGCAGGACGGAACCAACTACACGGCCAAACTGATCGGACACGACGAGAAGAGCGACGTGGCGCTGCTCAAGATCGATCCCAAGCATGAGCTGCCCGTCGCACCGCTCGGCAATTCCGACGA
>JASHPB010000180.1 GCA_030038355.1 Candidatus Binataceae bacterium | reverse complement strand
CGGCCTCCGCCTTAGGTTTCGATCGACGCATTTGCGCGGATTCTAGTGCCGTCGATGTTGAACTGTCCACGAAAATGTGCGAGCCGATCACTTGAACTCGCTCGGCAATAATCTTCAGAGGGTGACCACCATGGCGATCTCAATCGAAAAATTCCCGGGGCAAAAAGCAAGCTCGGCGAAGGACCGGTGTGGGATGTCAAAGAGAAGGCGCTCTACTGGATCGACGGCAACGCGCCCGCGCTCTACCGGCTCGATCCGAAAACCAACGACATCAAGACGTGGAAGATGCCGAAGCAGATCGGATCGTTCGCAATTCGTGAGAAGGGCGGCGCGGTGCTGGCGCTCGCCGACGGCTTCTATCTTTTCGATTTCAATACCGGCGAAGCCAAGCTGATCGGCGATCCGGTCGCAAAGCCCGGCACAACTTTCAACGATGGCAAGACGGACGTGCGCGGCAGGTTCATCGCCGGCACGATGGATAGCAAGTTCGCGGGACCTGCCGGCTCGATCTTCAGCCTCGACGCGTTGCTCAAGTGCAGGGTGCTCGAGCCTGCCATCGGATGCACCAACGGCCCGTGCTTCAGCCCCGACAATCGTACGTTCTACTGCGCCGACAGCGTGAGCCGCACGATCTCGGCCTACGACTATGACCTCGCGAGTGGCACCGTGTCGAACAAGCGGCAATTTGTCGCGATCAAGGGAATGGGTGGAGTGCCCGACGGCGCCACCATCGATGCGGAAGGCAACCTGTGGTCGGCGATCGCGGGCGGCGGCAAGCTCGCGTGCTTCAAGCCCGACGGCACGCTCGCGCGGACTGTAGAAGTGCCGGTACCAATCATCACCAGCGTGATGTTCGGCGGCGACAATCTCGATGTGATGTACGCGACGTCAATCGGTATGAAGACGCTCAACATGGAACCGGGACCCGACGGCGGCAGCCTCTTCGCGATCCGTGGACTGGGAGTGAAGGGCAAACCTGAGCCGCGCTTTGCGGGCTGAGGCGCGCCTTCTTCCGTCAGATGTTCGTATCCTGACGTTCGGCTGTGCCGAAACCAACATCTCTCGAATGTCGTCGCGTCGGCCGCGAACCGCCCAGACGATTGGACAGGGTGACCTGGATCACAAGAATCGACGATCGGGGACCGTAGCGATCGACTGCCGGCTCGATCACTCCGCCGAAGCCTAGCGCGACTGCTGCCTGACACATCCAGTTGCGCCAGCCGCGCATCAGCGCGACGGGCAAGAACATCCCGGCGTACCACGAATCGTACTTCGGGCGGGCAAGGCAATTGAAGGCGATCAGCACGAAGCTTATCGATGCGAGCAAGTCTTCGAGGGTCGGCTCCGGCTTGCATCAGAATAGAAGGAACTGCCGTGCGTAGTCCGGCAAACGCGAACGGCATCGCGAGACCAGGCAACACCTTGACCATCAGGCCCAGCATCAACGCGGGAAGCACCAACAACCAGCGCTCAAGCTCGGCGAAGTAGATGCCGATTAGGATCCATAGCGAGGCCAACAAGTCGTGGTGACCTCGCGCGACGAACTGGAAGCGATGAACGGATGACAAAGCAACAGAAAACAAAACCGCGCTGCATCGCCTCGGTCGGTACGGCGATTTGTGGCGACGGCCGCTCCTACAGCGCCATTCGTGATTGCCGCCAGCGCGTTTGCGAGTTCGAATCGCGCAACCGCGATTGCGGCGTTGTCACGGCTGAGTCGGCACAGCAGCTTCGCCTACCACGCCAAGAGCGGCCCGTGGGAAACACGTAACGAGCGACATAGGCGTTGAACATCGGATCCACCGCATAACCGAAGATGTCGCGCACCCGATGACCGTAGGGACGAACGTGATAGTGACGCTCATCCAGTCGGCGTTGACGTAATTCCAGACGTCAGCTCTGTCGAGCGGCCGCACCAGCATGCCGGCGATCATCACGCTCGCGGCAGCGATCATCACGGACCGCTGTAAATCGCGATGCGCGTCTGAGAGGGCCAAGTATGCGAAGCGAAATAAAGCGCTCGTGGAAATGAGCAATGCAGCGGTCAGCACGCCGTGGAAGAAAAAATGTTCCGGGCTCGCCGATTCCCACATCCCGGAACTGAGCGCCACCATCAGAGTCGCGATCGCCGCTTTCGAGAAGATTATTCGAGCTAACGCTGATGCCGATTAGTCAGAAGTCGCCCGCTTCCACCAACTCAAACACTGCCAGCAGAAAAAGTGTCCGCGGCGGCCAAGCCGAAACCGCAGATGGTGGGCTCGTTTGCGTCACGCGGACTTCGCCATTGCGCCCTGGTGGTAGCCGAGGATGGTTTCCCATCCGAAGTCGTAGTTCTTGCACGCATCGCGGGTTTTGTCGCGCTGATCCCATCTGCTGTGCTCGAGTTAGATGCGCGTGCCTCCAGCTTCCGCGGTGAAGTGGACTTCGACCTGGGTATCGCCGTCCCAGGTTGGCGCGCGCCAGCTGAAGGCGACGATCTCTGGTAGGCCGTTACCCTGCCGATATCGTACTCGCTGCCATCGGCACGCAGCTCGAAGAATCGCCCGCCGACTCGCAGTTCGAGCCGAGGCCGCGCGTCCCTGCCGCCGAATCCACCTGGCCACCATTCGCTCATCTCCTCGCAGAACACCCTGAACGAAATCTCGGGCGGACGAGCGACCCAAATCGTTACGAATGGTCACCGGTATTCCTCCACGGCTGGCGTCGACCATTATGTAACTTTTAAGTTACATAATGTCAAAAGGTTCCGCGCAACTGTGGTCCGACGACCAGAAAGCGAAGGGAAAGTGCAAACTTGTGCTCACGACCGCAAGCAACTAGGTTCGATCTGAGTTAGCATGTCGAAGGCTTCTAATTCCCCGCTTAACTCGGATCGCTCGATGCTGGGTTTTTTCGTCGAAAACATCGAGGATTATGCGATTTTCACGCTCGATCCCGCGGGCCACATCACGGCGTGGAACGTGGGCGCCGAACGGCTCAAGGGTTATTCGCCCGAAGAGGTAATCGGTAAACCACTGAGCATTTTTTATACGAAAGAGGACCGCGAACGCGGCTGGCCCGCGGAAATGATCCGCCGCGCTGCCGCGGAGGGCCGGGCCCAAGACGACGGACCGCGCGTTCGCAAGGACGGAACCCAGTTCTGGGCGCACGTCGTTCTGACCGCGGTGCACGACGAATCCGGCGTGTTGCGGGGCTTCGTCAAAGTGACGCGCGATACAAGCGAACAGCGGAGAATCGAACGCGAATTGCAAGACAAGGAGGCCCGCCTCGCTTCCTTCACGCAGAACTTTCCGGGCTTTACCTGGATCGCCGATAGTGAAGGCCGTTTCCGCCACGCCAACTTTAATTTCGAGAATGCGCTTTCGTCGAAAACGTCGGAATACCTCGGCAAGCTGCCGCGAGATTTGTTCAGCCCTGAAGTTGCCGAAACCATCATGCGCAGCAACCGGATGGTCATTTCTACGCGCGCGCCCGTGCTGCTTACCGAGACCATAGCGGCAGGCGGCGAGACTCACCATTTCCTCGTCAGCAAGTTTCCGATTCAAACCGAAGATTCGCTGCTCGTCGGGGCAGTCTCGATCGACATCACGGCGCGGATCGAGGCTGAGGCGGAGTTGCAGCGTATGCGCGACGAGTTACTCGAGCAAGAGCGAATCGGTTCCGTCGCGCAGCTATCGTCCTCTCTCGCTCACGATCTCAACAACACGCTGAATGCAGTCGCGCTGCGGCTCGGATCCATTCGCGATCGAGCCCATATTGCTCAACTCCGCGACATCGACACGGTCGTCGCTCTTGTGGCGAAGGCCGGGCAAAGCGTTGCGCGGGTGCAGGATTTCGTTCGCACGCATCGCGAGGCGCAACTGCAGGAAATCGATCTCGCCAGGCTTATTGAGGAAACGGTCAAAGTCACCGGTCCACGCTTTGCCGATAGAGGAGTAAACCTGAATTTTTCGCAGGTTGCTCCCGATCTGCCGCAAGTCGTCGGCGTGCTTTCCGACCTGCGCCAGGTCTTCGAGAATCTACTGACAAACGCGGCCGACGCGATGGCCGGCGGTGGTGAGGTGGAAATCAGCACGACGACCAGCGAGAACCAGATCGAAGTTAGCATCGCCGATCGCGGCGTCGGCATCGCGGCAAATGACCTGGAAAGAATTTTTGAGCCCTTTTTCACGACCAGGCCTTCCCGCGCCAGCGGCCTCGGGCTCTCGTTCGCGGCCAGCGTGATGGCGCGGTTGGGCGGCACGATCGGCGCAAGTAACCGAGTGGGCGGCGGCGCCGTATTCATGTTGCTGTTCCCGGTTGCGAAGGGTCAGGTAGCCGCGCCTGAGGCTCCAGCGGCGCCGCTCACCTCGCACGAGGTGCTGGTCATCGATGACGATCTCGAAAACCTGGAAAGTATGAAGCTAGCACTCGAGCTGCGCGGCTACGATGTTTCGATCTCGTCGAGCGGAGCGGATGCGCTGCAGCTGCTCCGGTCGGGAAGAAAGTACGATACGATAATTTGTGACGTCGGCATGCCGGACATGAACGGATGGGAAGTCGTGTCGCGAATCACAGAGCTTGATTCCAGCGCGCGGATTTACATGTTAACCGGTTGGGCGAATGAAATTCCCAGGGACGATCCCCGCCGCAAGCTCGTGGTCGACGTACTTGCCAAGCCGATCGACCTCACACGCATCGATGGTATCTTGCGGGCCGAGGCTCCTTGAGTGTGGCGTTAAGCCGTGCGGCTTCGGATACTGGCCGCAGGCGACATGACCCGGAGGAAGGCGTCATGCCGAGCGACATGACGCGAACGACGGTCAGGACCGCCCGTGGTCTAAATGTCCAGTGAACCCGTTCAAATCGACGAACTGATCGCGCGCTTCGTCCCCAGTATCCCTGCCCGTATCTGGGTGAAGAACGCCGCCGGCGCGTACGTGTATGTGAACCAGCGCCTGGTCGAAGATTTCGGTATCGCGCGCGAGCAGTGGCTCGGTGCAAGCGATGAACAGCTCTTTCCTGACCTGGCTCGCGCTTATCGCCGAAACGATCTCGAGGTGATTTCGACCGGCCAGCCGCTGCAGACTACCGATCTGGTCGCCCGGCGGGGCAGGCAGGAGTTCGCGTTCGTCCTCCGCTTCCCGCTCGACCTCGCCGAACAGCGGCATGTCGCCGCGCTCGCGATCGACCTCACGACCGAGGTATCGGGCCTGATCGAACTTCAGCGCGTGCAGGACCAGCGCTATCAGGCCGAGCGCCTGCGCGCGCTCGGTGAGCTCGCCTCGGGCGTCGCCCATGACCTCAGCAACAGCCTGAACGCCGCGATGCTGCGGCTCGACGCCGTGCGCCGCAAGGCCGACCCCAAGCTGCATGCCGATGTCGATGCCGTAATCAGATCGCTCACGACCGCCGCTGAGCGCGTCAAGGGCGTGCGCAACTTCGTGCGCGCCGGCCGCGATGATCAGCGCAGCACGATCGATCTTGCGGGGCTCGTGAAGCAGGCAATCGAGATGGTCGAAGTGGTCATGAAACCGCCGACCTTGTTCGGCGGCAGAATCCGAATCGAGTGCGCGCTGCCCGATCCATTGCCTCCGGTCTCAGCGATAGCGACCGAGCTGCAGCATGTCATCGCCAACTTGCTCCTCAACGCGCGCGACGCGATGCCGGAGGGCGGCACTATTAGCATCACGGCCAAGGTCACCGACCGCATCGAGCTGTCGGTCGCCGACGAGGGTGCAGGCATCGCAGAGGAAAACATCGATCGGGTCTTCAGTCCATTCTTCACTACCAAACCTACCGGCAGCGGGCTCGGTCTTTCCATGGCTAAGGACGTGATGACCAGGATCGGCGGAGAGATCTCGGTGCGGAATCGGCCCGAGGGCGGCGCCGAGTTCAAGCTGCGCTTTGTGCGCTCGGATTCGTAGCACGATCGTGATCGTCGAAAGTCACTGCCACATCATTTCGCCCGATCAACAGAAGTACCCGCGCAACCTCGGTCCGAACCCGGGCGCATGGGTGCGCGACCTGTCGGCAGAAGAATTCATCACCTTGAACGACGCCGCAAGCGTCGCGCGCGCGATTCTTGTCCAGGCTTTCGGGGCCTACCGCTATGACAACAGCTATGTTGCTGACGCCGCCGCGCGCTACCCCGACCGCTTCGTTGCCGTGTGTATCGTTGACGCGCTACGTCCCGACGCTCCGCAAACGCTCCAGTACTGGGTCAAGGAGCGGGACATCAAAGGACTCCGGGTTGTAACATGGACCGAGCCTGAGCTGATGCTCGACGACCCCGGCCTCGATCCACTGTGGCATCGAGCCGGCGAACTTCGCATCCCGGTCTGCGTGCTCACCAACTTTCACCAGGTGCCGCGGCTGAAGCGAGTGCTCGAAAAGTTTCCCGAAATTTCGCTCGCGCTCGATCACTTGGGACTACCGCGGCTCGACGACGCTCCCCATTTTCCGAACGAACAGATCATCTTGGACCTGGCGCGATTCCCGAACTTTTACGGCAAGTTCTCGTCGTGGACTCTCACCGCTGTCGCTAGAAACGGCGAGCAGGCGCGGCGAGATTTCTTGCGCCGCCTGATCGATGCCTTCGGTGGCGAGCGACTTATGTGGGGCACCAACTTTCCCGCCAGTAACGATCGCAGCTACCAAGGTTTTGTCGAATATGCTGAAGAGCAGCTTGCGTTTCTATCGACGGAAGAGCGCCGATCGATTTTGGGCGAGACCGCCCTCAGCCTGTGGCCGATGCTTCGTTGACCCGATTAGCGGCGCGAAGGATACGAGATGTCGCCCGGACCCTGAAACGGCGGGCTGATCTCCACGAACGTCGCGATTCGCCATGAAGCGCGGTCGCGGCAAAGCGTGTAACAGGCACGTACGGATTCCAGCACGGCGCCATCGGCCCTGTAGCGAGTGACATCGGAAACGATCATCCCCAGCTGCTCGCTCAGCGGCCAAGCCATGACAGCGTCGATTGCCGAGCGCGCCCAGCCGCGATTTCTGAGCGCCTCCATTGCGGGCAGGAAACTCTTCCGATGCTCATCGATAGTCGCAACCGGCATCAGTCCTCGGCTGCCCGACACTGCGGCATACGGATGTGTGAAGCACTCGATCAGTCGATCGCTATCCTGTCGATTGAAAATTTCGATGTAACGGCGATAGAAGCTTTCGAGCTCGCGCGCGATGTTGTCGTTGTCCGACATCGAGCGCAATTCTAGTCAGCCGATGAGCGATACGCGAGCGCAACTGCCTCGATCTAACGCCTTGCCTGTCTATTGAGACTCCGGTCTAGCCGGCGGCAGCCCGGTCAGAGTTCGCTGATCTTCGGTCAATCCGATGTACCTGTGCAGGACGTAGACGAGAGTAGGATGGAAGACTCGGGTAAGCAACGCGATTGAGAGCGCGCCGCCGATGACGACGATCGCCAGCGGCCGCTGAGTCTGAGCGCCGATGCGAGTCGATAATGCCGCCGGCAGAAGTCCCAGGCCATCAACTAGCGCGGTCATCATCAATGCTCGGAAGCGGCGATCAGCTCCCATGACGATCGAGTCGAGCAACGAATATCCCTCTTCCCAGAGCTGATGAATGTAGAAGTTCAGCAGGATGCCGTCCATGATTGCGATGGCGAAAATCGAGATGAAACCGACTGCCGCCGAAACACTGAAGGGCGTGTGAGTGACGACCAGGGCCAGGACTCCGCCGAGGCATGCCAGCGGCACCTGGGCCATAAGGATGAACGTGTTGATGATGGACAGAGTGGCGGCGTAGAGCACACCCATTATCAAGAGCAGCGCCAGGGGAACCACGACTGCGAGCCGTTCGTTTGCCGCGCGCAGTTCACCGTACTCGCCTACCCACTCAAGGTGTGTTCCCTCGGGTACCTGAACCTCCCGAGCGACGCGAGCTTTAGCCTCCGCCACGGCACCTTCCAGGTCTCGGCCTCTAACCGAAAACCGCACCGGGACGTAACGTTGCAGATCTCCACGATAAATGAAGGAAGCGCCTTCGGATGCTTCGACATCGGCAATCTGACCGAGCGGGACGTTACCGCCGCTCGGAACATTGACGCGGATATTGCGCATCGCCTCGATCGTTTGCCGATACTGCGGCTTCCATCGCACGACCAGCGGAAACTGCATATCGCCTTCGAGGACGTTGGTCGCAGGCAAGCCGCCGATTGCAGCCTGGACGACGGCGGACACGTCACCTGAGTTGAGTCCGTATCGTGCCGCGACCTGGCGGTTGGGCTTTATCACGATGTTAGGCTGCCCGAGCGACTTGAACATGAACACGTCGGTGACGCCGGGCACCTGCTTGAGGATTTCCTCGAGCCGGCTCGCGATTGATTGGTCGGTATCGAGGTCGTAGCCGAAAACCTTGACCGCGTTTTCGCCAGCCTTAACACCTGAGAGTGCTTCGTCGATGTTATCCTCGATGTTTTGTGAATACGAAAAACTCACGCCGGGAAAGCGATGCCTGAGCTGGTCGTCGATTTGTGCAACGAGCTGTTGCTTTGTCGTGCCGCGAGGCCACTGCGACTCAGGTTTCAAGTCCACAGAAAACTCGATGCTGAAGAAACTGGTGGTCTCGGTTCCGTCGTCAGGACGGCCTAGCTGTGACACGACATTCGTAACCTCAGGATAGGAGAGGAATACGGCGCGCATCTGGCTCACCAGCTTCGCCCCGGTGGGAAGATTGATCGTGGTGGGCATAATGGCGTGCGCCCAGATATTTCCTTCTTCCAGCTTGGGCAGGAACTCCCCTCCCAGCCGCGGGAACAAGGAAAGGCCGGCAGCCATAACCAGGGTAATAAAAGCCAGGGTCAGCTTGGGGAATCGAAGAATTCGCACGAACAGGTTGTGATAGAAATTATGAAATGCCTCCCAGACAAGGTTGTGGGTCTCTTTCATACCGTCGTGAAGCAGAAAGGAGCTCAACACCGGCGACAGCATTACCGCCAGCAAAATCGCGATCGTCAAGGCATAGGCGTAGGTATGCGACATCGGCGAGAATATCGCGCCTTCCACGCCGCGCATCGTAAAGAGAGGCAGAAACGCGATGAGAAAGATCAGCGTGGAGTAGAACATCGGCCCGCCAACTTCAGTCGAGGCGTTCAAGATCGAGCCGTAGGTGTCATTGGATACTGACACGTCGCTGGTCAGATGCCGGTAAATGTTCTCCATCACGATAACGGTTGAGTCGATGATAATTCCGAAATCGACTGCGCCGAGTGACAGAAGGTTCGCCGGTGTGCCCGTGAGGTAGAGCAGGATGAACGCACCAAGCATCGCGAGCGGGATATTGATTGCGGCGATGATCGCCGTGCGCAGATTGCCGAGAAAGAAAATCAGGACGAGAAATACCAGCACCATCCCGAGCAGGAGGTTCTCCAGCACGGTCTCCAGAGTGGTGTGAACAAGGCTGGTGCGATCGTAGTAGGGCACCACCTTGTAACCGGGCGGCATCAAGCCACTTGTGTTCAGTTCCCGGGCCTTGGCCTCGACCCCCTTCAACGTCTGGAGCGTGTTGCCGTATTTGCGCATGAGGACGATGCCTTCGACAACTTCGTCCTGATAATTCATCCCGACGATTCCGAGGCGTGGCGTCCAACCAACCGAGACGTCGGCCACGTTCCTGACCCTGATCGGCGTCGACTTGTTGGAGGTGAGCACGATGTTCTCGATGTCGCTGAGGCTCCTGATCAAGCCGAGGCCGCGAACGTCGAAGGCTTGCTCGCCGACATTCAGGTAGCTGCCGCCCGAGTTGGTATTCGAGTTCTGAATTGCGCTGATCACCTGGGTAAGCGGAATCTGGTAGTGATCAAGTTTCTGCGGATCGACCTCGACGTGATATTCCTTGCTGAGTCCGCCGAAGCCCGAGACATCGAGCACTCCGGGCACAGTCTTGAACTGCTTTTCGCAGATCCAGTCCTCAACGGTCTTTTCCTTGACCAGATCGTGATCCGGTCCCTGCACGGTATAGCGATAGATCTCACCAATCGGATTTTCCGGCGACAGTCCCGGCTGAATACCTTGCGGAAGCGTTACGAACTGGAGTTGATTGATAGTCTGGGTGCGATCGAACTCATAGTCACTGTCCCAGTCGAAATAGAGACGGATGTCGGACAAGCCGTAGAGCGAAATCGATTCCATCGATTTCAGATGGAGCATTCCACTCATGCCGTATTCCGTCGGGACAGTAACCAGCCGCTCGACCTCTTCGGCGCTGAGCCCGGTCGGTAGCGTCAGGATCTCGGTCATGGGCTGAACAGGATCAGGGTAAGCTTCGATATCAAGTTGGGTGAAGGAATATATCCCCGCCAGCACCAGCAGGACGGCTGCACCTATTACAACCACGCGCTCGCGGAGCGCCAGCGCCATTAGAGCCTGGATCATGGCTGACCTTGCGTCCCCTTATGAGCTTTCGCCGTGTGATTGATGCCAGAGCGCGTTTACCTGGATGGTCTGGCTTGAGACGACGCGATCGCCGACTCTTAGCCCTGAGATGATCCGGGCATATCCTTCCTGGTCCCAATTGCCGATTACCACCTCGTGTCTTTCGAGTAGGTCATTACCGACCTGGACGTAGGCAAAGTAGCGATCGGTTTCGAAGATCAGGGCGCTCAGCGGAACCAACACGGCTTCGCCCGGTCGAACGACGATGGTCACCCGCGCCAGCATCTGCGGCTTCAACTTGAAGTCCCGATTTCTTACTTCGCAGCGGATCTGAATGGTGTGCGTGTTTGGATCAATGTTCGGGCTGATCCGCGCGATCGTGCCGTGAAAGACTTCGTTCGGATACGCAGTAGTGACGGCTTGCAGTTCCTGGCCGGGCTTTACGCGCGCGAGGTCGTCTTCGTAGATGTCGGCCGTTATCCAGACATCTTCGAGTGTGCCGAGCGAATACAACACATCGCCGGGATTCACCGCTGAGCCGCGCAACGCCTGGTTCTGAACTACGTCTCCGCTGACCGGCGCACTCATCACGAAGCTGGGCGCGGCAGCCTGAATCTTTGCGATCTGATCGGGCTCGATGCCGAGCAGTTCGAGCTTGCGGCGAGAAGCTTCCAGCATCGACTTGGCGAAATCGTCGTCACTCGCGGCTGATAGCTTTGTCACCATCAGCTTGGACTGCAGATATTCGGCTTCTGCAGTCATGATGTCGGGGCTATAGAGAGTCGCGATAGGTTGACCGCGGTGAACATAGTCCCACTGCGAAACACGAACCTCCTCGATACGGCCGGCGACGCGCGAAATGATCGTCGAGACTTTGCGATCGTCGAATGTTATCTGCCCCGAGGTCTCCAGCGTGCCGGGCAACGCCACCGCCTGGATTGTCGTGAAGGACATTCCGGGCAGATTCTGGGGAGCAAGCTCCATCATCTCCGGTTTGCCAGCTTGATGGACGAGCGCAGGGAGCTCCGGCTGATCGCTCGATTCAGCGGCGCCAGGCGAGCCTCCGCAGCCTGGAAGCCCGCCTGCCACGAGGACCATTACCAGGGTCGCAAAAACGCGGCGCCGGCGGATGAAATTCTCGATCATTGCTGACTTCCTCGGGCGGCTTGCTCGATCGCAACTTTGTCGGCCTTCTGCGTAGCGCATAGCGATCGAGGCGGCATCGCCCGTGCGACACTGCCTCTCACGCAGTCAGTCTCGCTACAGCGCGGAAGGATCGTCGCAGTTACTTGCCGCATTGCGGCAAAGTACGTTCCCCGGATTTCGAATGGTTACTCCAATGTCCCCAAGGCATCGCGAATGTGAGCCGTACGGCTGCGCGCTCGACTTCCCTGGTGTGTGAAATCTCATTGCCTCGAAGCGCTTTGCGGATCGAGGAACAGACCTTGTCTCGAAGGGTCACAACCGCCGACATCGTCCGTTACCTCCTTTGAAAACTGATCGCGATAATCCGCAATCGAAAAAGTTGAAATCCAAATAGCGTGCCACCGCGATTTGATCGCAACACAAAGATTTTTGATGGATCGCTGGGAGCCACGATCGCCAGCCAGAACGCGATGGCTGAGCCGACTATGACGCCATCCAGCGAGTGGGGCTCTGCTGCGCCGTCAAGGTGCCTGCAATTTGCCCGACGAAGGGCTGAGGAGTCCGGTATTTTGCCCTGACGGCGAGAGTGGCAGGAGCGGTTCGGTTTCGGCCAGAGGACTATAAGTTGGCGGTCGGCAGGACCATATCGATTCGCGTCCCCGATCCGTTGTCGGCCGGGCCACACGAAATCGTTCCACCGTGGGCCTCGATGATCTGGCGGCAAAGGTAAAGTCCGATTCCCGCGCCCCAAGTCCCCGTTTCGCGCCGGCCGTTTTGCTGCTCAACGCGAAAGAACTTTTCGAAAACGCGTTCTCTGAATTCTGCCGGAATTCCCGCCCCGGTATCGTTCACCGCAACATGCAACTTCGCGTTACCACCGTTGTTAGCCGATGATCCGACTGTGATCGACACGGTTCCACCGCGCTGAGTGTACTTGAGTGCGTTGCTCAGCAAGTTGGTAAAGACCATTCCAAGCCGCGCCGGATCGCCAACCACACGAGCGGGCCGGCATTCGGCCGCCACCTTCACGGTAATCGAGGCATCATCGAAGCGCTGTCTTAGCGATGCCACTGAGCGGTCAATAACGCCATAAAGATCGATCACGTCGCGCGCGAGCCGAAGCTGGCCCGCCTCGATGCGGGTGAGATCGAGCAGCTCGTCAATCGTGGCGGCGAGCTCCTGGCATCCGACCAGCGCGGTCGAAAGAATCTCGTCTTGGCGCGGGCTGAAGTTCTCCGCGCGTTCTCCCAGCAGCATCAGGTTCATCCTGAGCGTGGTCAGCGGGGTCTTCAATTCGTGCGACGCGACCGCGACCAGTTCCATCCGCAATTCGTCAAGTCGCGCAAAATCGGTCACGTCGCTGAGGATTGCGGCCGCGCCAAACTTGTTCGGCCAGAACTCGGGAATCGGCACCGCGGTCACGATGAATTTGCTCTGGCGGCCGTCGACGGAAACCGTAAGCGCGCGATTGAAGTCGGCCCGGATGTCGCTCGCGCGCTCGCCGCTCAGCGCTCTTTTGATCGCGTCGATATCCGAAGCAGGCAGCGGCAGATCTTCGAGTCGGCTGGCCTGTTCGGCGCCGGTCGCGCGCATCAACGCTCGCGCGAGGCGGTTGAGCGTCACGATTCGAGTTTCCGGGTCGATCACGATAACCGCGTCGGGCAGCGCCGCGATGGTCGCCTCGAGGGTCTCGTTGGCGCGCAGGACTTCGCTCAGATTCGATCGGCGGAACTCGGCCAGCGCCTCCGCCATCCGATTGAACCCCACGCCTAGTCGTCCGAGTTCGTCGTCGGTGATGGTTTGCACCCGGCGATCAAAATCTCCCATCCTGACGGCCTCGACCGAGCCGCTCAGCTCCTGGATCGGAATGAGAACCGAGCGGGCTAGCAACACTGCAATCATCGATGTGAAAATCAGCGCGACCGCGGAGATGAACGTCACCATGATGGTCGCGCCCCAGGCCTCGTCGCGCGCCTGCATTGCCGCCGTGCGCATCGAGCGAAAATTGAGCTCCCGAATCGCGGCGCAATCGGCAACCGCCTGGCGCAGCGCCGGATTGACCCGCTGTAAATAAACGGCCGCCCAGTCGGGCTGGGCTCGAGATGAGAGGATGGAGTCGCCTGCCGCGCGATAGCGTTCGACGTCGCGCCGCAAACTCTGCACCGCCCGTCTTTCGTCCGGCCTGGTCAGCGTGGCCGCAAGCTGATCGAACGAAGCGTCGAAGCGCTGTCGCTCCGCACCGAGTTCCTGCTGAGCTTCTGCACGATCGCCATTCAGCGCGAGCAGGATTGCATCATCCTCCCGCTCGAGAGCGTTCGAGAGGATAGCAGTCAAATCGGTGACGTCGCGGCTGGTCTGCAGCGCCTTGCCCGCAGACTTGCTCAGATGTGCAAAGGTGAAGGCGCTCCAGATTCCGGACAACACGGTGGTAAGCACGAGGAGGCCGCCCGCGAGGATGAATCGAGTCTGGAGATGCCGGATCTTCATCGCCTGAAACGGTCAGCGCCGATAACTCTCAGGCGAGACCGTAGCGTTTGCGCTTGCGCTGCAGAGTCGTCGGGTCGATTCCCAGGATTTGCGCGGCCGCCTCGAACGACAGGGCGTGTGCGAGCACGCGCGCGATATGTTCACGCTCGATTTCGGCGACAGAAAAATTCTCGCCAAGGACCGGGGTCGATTCGGGTCGCGCGCCGCTGGCGCCATTCGTTGCCGCCTCGACGCTCGAATCCTCTGCTCCCGCCTGAATCCCCATGTCCTGCGCTTCGAGAACGCTTGACGGCGACAGGATCACGGCGCGCTCGACGGCGTTACGCAGCTCGCGCAGGTTCCCAGGCCACGTGTAGGCGACGATCGCGTCGATACATCGCTGCGAGAACGACAGATGCTGCCGGCCCTGGCGGCCTTCGCAGAAGTGCAGATAGTGCTGCGCGAGCGGCAGTACATCCTCGCGCCGCTCGCGAAGCGGCGGGACGGTGAGCGCGATCACATTCAGGCGAAACAGCAGGTCCTCGCGAAAGCGGCCCGCCTTGACCTCATCTTCAAGCGATCGATTGGTCGCGGTGATCAGGCGCACGTCGGCCTTGCGCTCGGTGACTTCGCCAAGGCGCTCGAAGTGCCGATCGTTGAGGAATCGGAGCAGGCGTGCCTGCGCGTCGGCATTCAGATCGGCAACTTCGTCGAGCAGGAGAGTACCGCCCTCGGCCGCTTGGACCTTGCCGATCGCGTCCGAGACCGCGCCAGTAAAGGCGCCCTTCCGATGACCGAAGAGCGTGCTGGTCATCAAATCGCTCGATAGCATCGGGCAGTGGACCGTGACAAATGGGCGATCGGCGCGCTTGCTATGCTGCCGAATCCAGCGCGCGAGTACGGTTTTGCCGGTGCCGCTCTCGCCGCGCAGAAGGATGACGCTCTCCGAGGCGGCCGCCCGTAAGACCGTCTGCAGGAACGCGGCGTAGGCCGGGCTCCGCGTTTCGAAAGTGGCTTCGCCCTCGGACTCGTCGAGGCGGTCCTGCAGTTCCGAAATCTGCCGGCGCAGAACGCGCTCGCCGACAACGCGGCGGGTCGCGTGCCGCACCTGCTCCGGCGTGAAAGGCTTTGGCAGATAGTCGACGGCGCCGAGGCGCATCGCTTCGACGGCGGTCTCAAACGTGGCAAAGGCCGTTATCACGATCACGCCGGCACCCGGCTGGCGACGGAGAATCTCAGGCAGCAGGTTCAGTCCCGATTCCGCCTGCAGCCAAAGGTCAAGGAAAACGACGTCGAAGGGAGTGCGATCCAAGGCTTCCAGCGCGCCCGCCGAGGTGCCGACACCGACGACCCGACCCTCGTCAGCCTCCAGACAGAGCCTCACGGATTGGCGGACTCCAGGATCATCGTCAATGATCAGAGCAGACCATCCGGCGTCCAGCGATGACATCTCCATTTTCCCTTGCTCGTAAGCGGCGCCAGCGTGCCCCTTCGTTCCGATAGGCACGAATGTGGAGCAAATAATGTACCGCGCGGCACGAAATCGGGGAACGAGGCGAACCAGCGACACAATCGATCGACGGTGGAGCTGCGCGATCAGATGATGCGCCAAGACCCATCGGCGCGCAGCGTAGTCATTTTACCCGCCGCTCTCCCCGCGATGCCCCGCGTTTGACCTCGAGCCACTCTCCGAATTCGAAGCGCAGCTGGCCGAGCACATCCAAAGTGGTGGCAATATCAACCTCGCTGAAACCCCGAACCAACTCTTTCACCATGGTGCCTGTCGGCGTTCGGTGGCCGCATTCGTGGCTGCTCGGCAACTACTGCCTGTGTTTCGCAAGCCGGCGCTCCAGATGGCGCGCGAGTGGCCGATCGACACGCGAATCGCCGGGCGACGAATCCTGCAGCCTCGCGCGCTACCGATCTACACCGCGCGATCACCGCTTGCACCGCTTGGCCGTCGTAATCGGGAACGCCATTGGCCGCCGCATCTTTACGACATCGGGTTTCATTGCGCGCGACGCCGGAGCGCCGCAGAAGCTGATCGCGGTGTGGCGCGCGGGTGGATACTCGCACTTGCGGGAGCCATCTCGGATGCGGAGCTGGGCGCCGCAGTTCCTGAGGCCGGCGGCGAGTATGCTTACCTGCGTGAGGCGTGCGGTCGGCTCAATGCGTTTCAAAGCGATGGACCTCTTTTTCTGTAGGCTTCAGCGGTCCGATCGCCGCGGCTGCCCTAGCGTTTGCGGGATGCGTGATGTCGTCGACAGCGCCTTACTTCGAATCGGTGGCACTCGCGCTTGCGGCGGTAAGGTCGTTGACGGCGATTCACGTGGCCGCGATCCGGAACGGCGCTGCGGTTCACCAATCGCTAGGCGTTTTGGTGGAGGCGCTGATCGTCGCCCTCTGCATCCTTACTTAATTCGGCGAGCGCAATGATTCTCGCCGTGCCTCGTGTCTATTAGGCGATGGCGCGAGACGGTTTCTTGCTTGGCGGACGTGCCGCGGTTAGCCGGCAAGCGGATCCGACTCGTGCGCTATTGATACAGGCAATCTGGGTAAGTGCTCCGATTCTGTTCCTCAACACTTTCGAACGGCTCGTCCCCTATACCGGATTCGCCGTGACGATTTTTGCGGCACTCGCGGTCGCCGCGGATATGTTGCTCCGCAATCGGCGCCCGCCTCACGCGACCGTTCCGCGTTCCATTCTATTATGGTTGCCGAGTGCGACCTTGTGGCGTCGGTGTGAATCGTCATCTTTTCGATCGCCGCGCGGTCTCTGGAATCGGTCTATAGCCTCGCCACGAGCCACGGAATTGCCGATCTACTTTGCGCTTTGCTCGGCTAGGATTTTCGCCCGCGGAGCGGTCGCCATTAATTCGATGCGCCTGCCCAGTTTTGCGCGTCTTCACCCGGCAGGTACGCGATGATGCTCTGCGACGGGTTGCGATTTACCAGCGGGCGCAGGTAAAGCGGGTGCCTCAGGCTCCGCACCTCGTGCTCGACGGTAAACATCACCTTGCCGTTCTCAGGATCGACGATGTTCTGGAAGCGATACTGATGCTGATCGCTTTCCTGAAT
>JASHPB010000179.1 GCA_030038355.1 Candidatus Binataceae bacterium | reverse complement strand
CTGCTGCTGTTCCTGATCATCACGGTGCACGAACAGCGCGGTCGTGAATTGATCATGGTGAACCTGGAGGCGGGCGGCGGCGGGGGTGGCGGCAACGAGATGCAGGATCTCGACATGCCGGAGGTGCCGATGCCCGACCAGGCGCCGCAGCAGAGCGAGGCGCCGACCGCGGTCGATACGTCGCAGGCGGTTGGGCTCGCCAATGACTACGTGCGCGCCGCTGGCGGCGGCGGTATCGGAATCGGGCGTGGTGGTGGCATGGGCTCAGGTTACGGCCACGGTATCGGCTCGGGCTTCGGCGGCTTCATTGGCGAGCTTCGCCGCAAGGGCCTCGACGTGGTGCTGGTGATCGACGGCACCGGCTCGATGAACCTGATTATCGACGACGTGAAAGCCAAGATGGAGCAGTTGGTCACTGCCATCCATCGCCTGGTGCCGATCGCGCGTATTGGCGTGGTGGTATTCGGCGGCAAGGGTGAGCCGCAGCAGATCCAGCCGCTGACGCTCAATTCCACCAAGCTCAACGGCTTCCTGAGCGGAATCAGGGCGATGGGCGGCGGCGAGTGGGAAGAGGATACCTACGGCGCGGTCGAGACCGCGGTCAACAAGATGGACTGGAAGCCGTACGCCAAGAAGGTGATCGTGCTGGTGGGCGATTCACCGCCGCACAAGGAAGACTTCGAGCCGTTGATCGCGCTAATCCACAAGTTCCACGGCGAGAACGGGACCTTCAACACCGTTGACGTGGCGGCCGAGGAGCACGAGCGCTTCGAGCGCGAGTTCTGGCTCAAGGTGCATCGCGAGGAGCCGCCGAAGATATCGCCGCTGCCGGCGTTCGCGCGGCAGACGCAGGCGGCCTACCGCGTGCTGGCATCGGCCGGCGGCGGGGCGATGCGCTCGCTCTCGAAAGACACGCATATCAACCAGCAGGTGCTTATCCTGGCCTTCGGCGAACAGTGGCAGAACCAGGTCTCGGCCTTCGGGCGAGGCCTGGGTGGCGGCTCCGGCGGCAGCGAGTGAAGCAACGCCTCTCGCCGCGGACTATAATATTCGCGGAGAGGGAGCCATGAGAAAATCAACAGCCATAAGCGCGGTTGCTATTGCGGCCGCGCTTTTTCTATCCGCGGCAGCGCCGCGCGCGCATGCCTACGACTTCAACCATCCGATGCGCGAGCAGAAGGATCTGCCTCCGCAGATGATTAAGTCGCTCGAGGATCATTTGTCAGATGAGGCGGGGCCCTACTTCGACGAGCAAGATAAACGCAAAGCCGACAAGGAAACCTACATCGATCTTCAGCAGAAGTTCGAATACCTGCCAACCTACGGTCCGCATCATCAAATCACCGTCAGCGCCAAGCTCGGCGGTGTTGAGTACGATCCGAACAAACCGGGCAGCAGCAAGGGCGCCGCGACCGGCACCTTGAAGTACCTCGTCTTCACCTACGCGCTGCACGGCAACAAGTGGGTCGAAGTCGCCAAGCCGAAGTGGGAGACGCAGAACCTTGGCGCCGCCGCGGGCCGCCAGATGACCGGCAATATCGCGCGCGGTGACAAGCGCGAGGCGGCACAGCAGAAGGCGGCGCAGGCGCATGCGGCAGCGGCGGCTGCGGCGGCGGCAGCGCAGAAAGTCGCGAACCACGGCGACTGAGGCCGCCAAACAATCATCGACTCAAGCTCAATCAGGAGGCGGAGCGGTGGATAAATCAAGCTTCCACGCGGAAATCGATCGGATAGTCTCCGAGCATCGGCTCGATCAGCATCGCTATGTCCGACTCGTGCACGAGGGCAAGGCATCACGCGAGCAGCTCAAGGGTTATCCGATTCAGCACTACGAGATGACGGTGCGCGACTCGGCGCCAATCTCAGCCGTCGCGTACCTCAAGATGTACGAAATCGATCCGCGGACGGCACGCGGATCGGCGAAGGGTTTCGCCGAGGAAGCGCTCGGACTCTACAGCCATTCCGCTGGGCATACGGAGCTCTTGTTCGAACTCTGGGAAGGCGGACTCGGACTGCCGCGCGAGCAGCTGACGAACTCGGTGGGTTCCGAAGAAGCGCGCACCTTCAACGCGTGCATGTATCGCATCATCCACCTTAAGCCGCGATTTGTTGGGGCCATCGGCCTCTGCGAGGAAATCGAAGTCCCGGCGTACAAGATGATCCAGGAAGGCCTCGAGCGCCACTACGGAATCAGTCCAGACCACACGCGCTTTCTATCCGTTCACTATGAAGCGGATAAGGAACACGGTGCGGGCGGTCACCGCATCATCGATCGCTTCGTCACGGGCAGCGGACGTGAAGAGGAGTTCCTGGCCGAGGCGCGCACGATGGCGCGATATTTCTGGAGGGGCTTCGACTCGATGCTCGCCGCGTGAGCACGGCATCGCTCGCCTTGTTCGGATCGCAAAATGGGACTGAGTCGCTCGCGGCGTGCGATTTCCTTCTCAAGCCGTCAGCCGTGGGCGAGCCTGTTCAAATCACGGCCCTTCTTTTGTCATCTCGAGCGAGCGCTCAGTACGCGGCTTCGAGGACCTTCAGCAGATCTCCGGTCGTGATATCGCGGCCGACGGTGTTCGAGCGCTTCACTTCGTCGAGCACGGTTTCCGCGATCGAGCCGATTTCCTCGCGCGGCACACCCACATCGCGGAGCCGATTCGGCACCTCGAATTGGCCGATAAACTTCGCGACGCGGTCGGCGCATTCGAGCGCGGCCATCTTCGGGTTCGCGCCATCGAACCGAACTTCCAATCCCTGCGCGATCGGCCCGAACCGCTCCGGCGCGATTCCCGCCATCAGGCGCATCACGTGCGGCAGCGTGATACATGAGGTTACGCCGTGCGGCACGTTCCAACGCGGACCAATCTGATGGCCGAGCGCGTGCGAAATTCCCGCGCGCGTGTTCGACATCCCGAAGATTGAGAACCACGCGGCTATCAGGCATTGCATGCGATGCTCCAGTTCGTCGTCGCCGTGCGACTTGAGCGAGGGCATCAGGTGCGCATTCAGAAGCGCGATCGCGCGCGCCGACAGCGTGTCGGTCATCGGCTGATGACGCGACGAATATGTGCTTTCGACCGCATGGTCGAGCGAGCGCATTCCAGTCGAGGCCCAGAGCCACGCCGGAGTCTCGACCGTGACCGTGGGATCGAGAATCACAACGCGCGCCTGAAGACGTGGATCATAAACGCCGCCCTTGACGCGCGTCTCCTCGTTCGTGACGCCTCCACCCGCGGTGAATTCACCGGCCGAAAGCGTGGTCGGAATCGCCAGCATCGGAATCTCGCGCCCGCCGTTTCGAATCAGCGCCATGATCGCAGCCTTGGCGCAGTCGTTCGGGCTGCCGCCGCCGAAGCTGATCATCGCGTCGGTGTCGAGCCGCCGTGCCTCTTCGGCGAGTGCTTTGACGGTCGAGGCCGGCACGTGCTGCGCCGTGTCGGTGAACGCGCCGGCAATCGAGGCGCCGCCCGCTTGCTTAACCTGGTGGAGCAGTTTCGAGCGCCCCAGAGTTTTGCCGGTTACAATGAGCGCGCGCTTGATGCCGCGGCGTTCAAGTTCATGGCCGAGTGCAGCAAGCTTGCCCTTGCCGAACAGGATCGCCTCGATTCGAGAGACGTAGAAATCGCCCGAAGTCGCTTCCATGGCATCACCTCCGCGGATCGTTCAGATAATTGCACCGCTCGCGGGCGATGTCATGGGCCGGAAGCGCGCTGTTTTCGCAGACGGTGCGCTAAGCGATAGCCTTCTTCAGGAGCGCGCCCGGACCCGCGATCTTATCGATCAACTCGGCCGGCACGGCGTGCCGATTCATCAGGTATTCGGGCGCGTTGTATGTGACCGAAACGTTGCCGTCGGCATCTTCGGCGACGAGAGCCTTGAGCGGCAGGTCGATCGCGAGCGTCGGCGCCGAGACCATCGGCGGCGTGCCGGCCTTTGGGCTGCCGAAGATCAGGAGCTGAGTAGGCGCGTCTTGAGTCCTGCTTTTTCGGCCTCGCCGCTATGATCGATGCGGGCGAAGATCGTGATGCCGGCGGCGCGAAGCGCGGCCTCAATTCGCCGGACAGTTTCCGCTAACGAATGAGAGCTGTTGAGACGTATCAAGCCGCCGTTGTCCATGATCGCGTCCTCCGAAATTTTCCGGCCAAAGGCGATCCGATTAGGCGACCGTGGTTTTAGGCAATCGCGCTCGCGACGGCTAGGGCTTGATGATCACGATAGTGCCGACCGGCAGCGTCTTGTAGAGCTGTATAATCGAATCGTTGTCCACCGAGATGCAGCCCGTTGTCCAATTGACGTTGCCGCGGTTGAGAATCGGATTATCGGTGCCGTGGATTCCGATTCGTCCGCCAACGCCGACCACGTGCCCGTCGTGTATCGGCAAGTCGCGGTCATCGATCAGTTCATCGTAGCGGAGCCGATCGATCAGGTTTGGGTAGTTGAGCGTGAGAAACCATCGCCAGCGACTGCTGCGATGCTTCTCGATGATCGTGTACACACCCTCTGGCGTGCGGCGGTCGCCCTCGTATTCCTTGGTGCCATCATCGAGATTGCGGCCAAACACGGCGTGATAGGTGCGGAACAAGCGACCCTTGTAGTAGACCACCAGCAGATGGCGTCTCTTGTACACCATCACCGACCAGCTGAGCGGATCCATGTAGGAAAGGTCGTGCGTGCGGCGGTACGCGAGTTCACCTGGCGTGAGGCCGTCATCGATGCCCTTGCCCGGGAGCCGGAGCATGTCGAGCGACGTCGATGCGGACCCAACCCCGCCGGCAGATGCCGCTGCCGGAGCCGTCGCCGCCGCGGGAGCTGCAGCAGTGGCGCTCGGCGAGGCTTCGGGCGATGGTTCAGGAGGCTCGACATATGAGCCTGGCGGCAGAGTCTGATAGGGGGCCGGCGGCAGCAGATTTTCCTTTTGCGCGTCGGAGGCGGTGATCGGAGAATCAGTAGAGACGTCGGCGGGGCGCGCGATCGCCGCGGCGAAAAGGACGATCACGATTGCCGCCACAGCGATCGGCCGAATCAGTTTGAAACCCTTCAGGGTGCGGAGCATCACTGGTTAGTATTTTTAAATCGACTGAAGCCAAGGTCAATTGGATCGGAGACGAAAGCTCACTCTAATGGGGCCAAGAGGACCGATAAGTGATGGAGCCTTACATTGCTCGTGCCTTCGCGTCGTTGACGACCGGAATCTATGTTCTGACCGTGACTGAGGGCGGACATCCGCACGGCATGTCCTCGTCATGGGTCATTCCCGTCTCAGCGCAGCCGCCCCTGTTTGCGGTGGCTGTGGATTGTCATCACCTGAGTCATGCTGTGATCGAACGCACCGGCGTCTTCGGTCTCAATGTCATCAGCAGTCGCTGCCGCACGCTCGAGGATTACTTCAATTCGCCGCGCGCGCGCCGCGCCGACAATCTTGACGAGATCCCGCATGAGCCTTCGCCCGAGTTGCATGTGCCATGGCTCAAGGACGTGATGGTTTCGATCGAGGCGAAAGTAGAGAACAGCTACCTGGCCGGAGATCACACGATCTTCATCGCCTCACCAGTGGGAGCGAAGATCGGCCAGAATGATCAGCCGCTTACATCGCTCGATCTCGACTACATTTACGTTGGCGGCGACCAGGTCATTCCGCGCACTCATCGCGAGTAGCGTGCACCTGAGCGATTGACGAATTTCACATCGCGAGGCCACCGTCGACCTGGATCACCGTGCCGGTGATGTAGGCCGCCGCGTCGGAGAGCAGGAACGCCGCCATCGGTGTAACGTCCTCGACCTTGCCGAAGCGCCCGAGCGGGATCATGCCGAGTGCCTGAGTTCGATTCTGCTCCGGCAACGAGGCAGTCATGTCGGTCTCGATAAAGCCGAGGGCGAGCGCATTGACGCGTACCCCGAGCCGTCCAACTTCCTTGGCGAGCGACTTCGTGAGACCGATCACCCCGGCCTTCGACGCCGAGTAATTCGCCTGCCCGGGCAATCCAATCAGCCCGCTCACCGACGTGATATTGAGAATCGAGCCGCGCTTTGCCTTCATCATTATAAAGACCGCGGCGCGCGCGAAGTTGAAGGACCCCGTGAGGTTGGTGCGGATAACCTCGTTCCAGTCCTCCTCGGTCATCATCACGAAGACTTTGTCACGCGTGAGGCCGGCATTGTTGACGAGGCCGTCGATCTGGCCGAACTCCTTTTTTACGGCGTTGACCATCTCGCGCACGGCTTTGAGATCGCCGACATCGACCCGATAGGCGAGCGCCTTCACGCCCTGCTTTTCGATTTCGGCCCTGAGTTCCGACGCCTGCTGCTCGCTCTTCAGATAATTGAACGCGACGTTGCCGCCGCGCCGCGCGACCTCGAGCGCGATTCCGCGGCCGATTCCGCGCGTCGCGCCGGTTACGATTATTCCTTTGCCTTCGAGGTCCTTCGTCATGATTGCCGCCTGGAGTTTATGTGCGGGCGCGTCTCACTCATCCGCGAGCTCTAACGCGCGCGCGAGCGCGGCCCGATATTGATCGACATAAGAGAGGTAATTGTATCCGAAGGCGCGCTCAAGCCCGGCGTCGTATTTGGGCCCGTCGGCGCCGAGATCCTTGGCGAGCCAAGTGAGCAACATCCACTCCTCGGAGCGTGGCGCCTTGCGAAGCTGATCGCGACGTAGCATTAGCTGCATGGGCTCGATTTCCACGACGAACGCGAGCATCGGAATCAGCTCGCTATCGTTCTTCTGCATCTCGTCGCGCGCGAAGAGGTTAATCGAGAAAACGATAAGCGAGCGCATCGCTGCCGCGACCCGTTCCGGAGTCGCATTCGCCGACCACGCGGCGAGCGGGCCTTTCTTCGATAGGGCGTAAGCGAGGAAATTGACGTTGGCCTCGACCAGGGGCGTCACGAATGCGATCGCGCGCGGCGACCCGGATTCCTTGAGCCTCCGGCGCAAATCGTCGAGCCCTGGCCGCGCCAGCTTCCGCATGAAGCGCCGCCGCGCCGGCGAGAGCCAGAACAGGATCGCCGCGAGCATGGCGTGAGTTCACCACAAAGCGCCGAAGACACAAAGGGCGGACGCCATTCGGCGCCGCCCTTCGCTAGACGCTGATTTGAAGGAAATTACGCGCTGAACGACGACCCGCATCCGCAGGTGCGGCTTGCACGAGGATTGTCGAAGCGGAAGCCCGCGCCGTGCAACCCCTCGACGAAATCCAGCGTCGTGCCCGCGATATACGGCAGCGAAATCTCGTCGATGAAAATCTTGACGCCCTCGATATCGGCGATTCGATCGCCTTCCTTCGCGGTGTCGAAGTTGAGCTGATACTGGAAGCCGGAGCATCCTCCGCCGACCACGCCGATTCGAAGCCCATGCGACGCGTCGAGGCCCTCCTTGGACTGCATCTTGCGCACCATCTCGAGCGCCTTGGGCGTGAGCTTAACGTTGGGCAAAGATGCCACGTCAAGGCTCGTGTTTTCGGTGTGCTCGTGATTCAGTTCCTCAGCCATCGTAACCTCCGGTTGAAGTAGCGCTTAAGCAGGCGCTTCGCATCACACTCGAAATCTAATCATAGCAAAATCTGGAGTCAAACCATCCACTATTTGCGGCTGGTCCATCCGGGATGGCCGAAATGATAAGTTAACCAAGGACTCGCTGCACATTTGCCCATGAACCTGAATCGCATGATCGAGGATGCTGCCCGCTTGCGGGGGTTCGCGATGGTCGGGTTCGCGCGCATCCGTCGCCTCGAAGAACACGAGGATTTCTATCGCCGATGGCTTAACGACGGTTGCGCCGGCACGATGACCTATCTTGCGCGCGAGCCTGAGCGCCGCCTCGACCCGCGCCGCCTCGACTCCAGATTCAAGTCTGTAGTGAGTCTCGCCTATCCGTACGCCGCTCCGAGGCCGCCGCAGGTCGACTGGCGCGCCGAGCTTCGCGGACGAATCGCGGCCTATGCTCTCGGGCGCGACTACCACGATTATGTCATGAAGCACGCGCGCGCGGTCGCTGATGCACTCGCGGCCGCGCAGCCTGGGACGATCGCTCGCGCGTACGTCGATACCGGCCCCGTGTTGGAGCGCGAGTGGAGTGCTGCGGCGAACCGCGGATGGTTCGGTCGCAACACGATGCTCCTCAACCGCGAGCGGGGCTCGTATTTCTTCCTCGCGGAGATCTTCACGGATGCGGAACTCGGGCCATCGGCGGAGCCCTACGGCGAGTTCTGCGGCACGTGCCGGCGATGTCTCGATCTATGTCCGACGGGCGCCCTGCGCGAGGGCTACAAGATGGAGCCGCGAGTTTGCATCTCGTACCTGACTATCGAGCATCGCGGCATGATTCCTCGCGAGCTGAGGCCGAAGCTCGGCGAATGGCTCTTCGGCTGCGATATCTGCCAGGAAGTATGCCCCTGGAATGGCGAGGCAGCTTCCGGAGCCACGGAGAATCCCCATCTCATGCCCTACCTGCCAGACATTCTGGCGCTGGACGACGACGCGTTCGGACGGAGATTCACCCGGAGCGCGATCAAACGCACGAAGCGGCGCGGCCTGCTGCGTAACGCCGCAGTCGTTCTGGGCAACACCAAAAATCCCCAAGCTGTTCCCGCGCTTACGCATGCTCTCGACGATTTGGAACCGATCGTGCGCGCTCATGCGGCCTGGGCTCTTGGTAATATCGGGGGCCAGGCAGCTTGCCTCGCGCTGGAGAATGCGCGCCGGCACGAATCCGATCCCGATACGGCGCGCGAGATCAACGAGGCGCTCCTGGCTCTTTGAGCGATCGCGCGCTTGTCAAACGCCGCGCGCCGTTTAAGACTGGAGCCTGGAAATCAATCAAGATGAATGACGCCCGGCGCGAATTCTCCAATATCGCGGCGCGCGAGCCGGTTCCACTGGCCCGCGGCGCGCTGTTGATCGCCAAGGAAGAGTACCCCGACCTCGACCTTGAGACTTACATCGACCGCTTGGCGGAACTCGCGCGAGAGGCGGAGCCAATCGTCCGCGCCGGCGCCGACACCGTCGAGCGCATTCAGCTTCTCTCGCATTTCCTGTTCGAGCTGAAAGGCTTCGACGGCAATCGCGACGAGTTCTCTGACCCGCGCAACTCGTTTTTGAACGACGTATTGAACCGCCGCCTCGGCATCCCGATCACGCTGTCGATCCTCTACCTCGAGGTCGGCCGCCGCCTCGGTCTCAACCTTTACGGCGTCTCGTTCCCCAATCACTTTCTGGTCAAGGCGGTCGACGATCGCGGCGAGTTGATCATCGATCCATTTTCGAGCGGCAAGATCCTCGACCTCGACGAAATCCGCGCACGGCTCATTCAAGTCTATGGCCAACCTGTCGAGTTGCAGCCCGCGATGCTGCGGGCTGTTGGCAGCCGCCACATCCTGGCGCGCGTGCTGCGCAACCTGAAGCTCATCTATGTGGGCGCGTCCGATTGGCCGCGCGCGCTCGCCGCGCTCGATCGAATCCTGCTGCTCGATCCACGCTCGCTCGAAGAACTTGCTGAGCGCGCCGCGCTGTTCGAGCGGCTCGAGTGCTTTAAGGCCGCGCTCGACGACTACCAGAGCTTTCTGTCGCAGGCGCCAGAGCATCCGGCGGCCGAAGCCGCGCGGGAAGCGGTGATGCGCCTGGTGCGGCAGGTTGCGCTTATCAACTGAGACCGGCAACACCTGAAGTGGCAGCTTCGCCCAAGCCGCAGAGTTTTTTCGATACCGCCGGCGCGGCAATTGCCGATACCGAGCTGCATCGGAAGCTCGAGAGCGCCAGCGCGCGCCATCTCGATCATTTCGCCCACGTGCGCGCCGAGTTCGCCGACTACGAAGCAGAACGCGACGAAGCGCGCCGCATCAAGGACGAGGCGATCGCGCATCTCGATGAGCTGCTGATCGAGCTCACCAACAAACTCGAAGCGCGCGGATGCAAGGTTTTCTTCGCTGAGACCGCCGAGGAGGCGCGCGGTTATATCGTGAACCTCGCCAAGCGCGTCGGCGCCAAGCGCGTCGTCAAGGGCAAGTCGATGACGACGGAGGAGATCGAGCTCAATCCCGCTCTGGCAGCAGCCGGAATGGAAGTGGTCGAGACCGACCTCGGCGAGTATATCGTGCAGCTTCGCGGCGAAGGCCCGTCGCATATCATCACCCCCGCGATTCATCTCTCGAAGGAAGACATCGGCCAGCTCTTCGCCGACAAGCTCGGCATCGCGTACACAGACGAGCCCGAGCGCCTCACACTCGCGGCGCGCGAGAAGCTGCGCGAGATTTTCCTGAGCGCCGACCTAGGAGTCACCGGCGTCAACTTCGCGGTCGCGGAAACCGGCACTCTCATAGTGGTCGAGAACGAAGGGAACGG
>JASHPB010000178.1 GCA_030038355.1 Candidatus Binataceae bacterium | reverse complement strand
GGTTGACGTAGCGCCCAAAGAGATCGGGGATTCGTCGACTTGGCTCGCGGACTCGCTCGGCTCAGGATGATGACAGAGAGCGTGAGCCTCGCACGACTGACGGCCGCCTTCCTGAATGCTGCGGCTGTCGCACTCGACGTGTCCATGATGCCGCCGCCTCCGGCTGGCCGAACTGCTTCGCGTCCACGATGTTGAAGGTCTCGATGGTGCCCGCGCGGCGCACCATCCGCTGGCCGAGCTTTCGCAAAATCCGCGACTTTCGTGATCGAGATTCTCCCCGCCCATCAGCTAAAGGAGGTTCGCGCTCCCCGCGTGGCGCAGGTGATGCGCCACTGAAGGCGTCGGAAATCCCATCAAGTTACCGGCGCCGATTTCATACTCCTCGCCGTCGATCTCAGCGATGGCCCTGCCCGGAACGATGTAGCCTCTCGTAGTAGTGCGAATGGTAAACCAATGATTCATTGCCCGACGCGACTCGCGCGAGCGAGACGCCGGTTCGCTTCAGCCCGACCGCTCGCGCCAGCATCATGCCGGTGATCTGTGACTTCGCGTTCCCACGGATGCGAAAACGTCTAAGCGCCCTTCTCGATAGCAGCCGCACGAAGCAAACATGGGTTTGCTCAGCCCCGGCATGCCTCTCTTGGTCATCGAAATCGGGCGAGGGCGGGGCCGCCGAGCGCGTATTCCGGTTCGTTGAATTCCTCGTTCAATTTGCCCGTTTTGCGGAAGCCGAGGCTCTCGTAGATATGCGCTGCGATGTGATTCGCGCGAAAGCAGGTGAGCTTGATCGTTGCGCATCGCGGATAGCGCTCAACGATCATCCGAATCGCCATCTCGATAGCGGCGCGCCCGTAGCCATTCCCCTGCCGCGACGCATCGATCATGATGTCGTCGATCCAATACTCGTCGTTGCTATTCGGATCGCATGCGACCGTGACGTAGCCGATCGCGTCTTCGCCATCGCAAATCACGTGCGGCAGATGCTCATACTCAAGGCCGAACGCGCGGACGTAGCAGATCGATAGCGACCTCGCCGGTGATGCAACGAACGTTGCCTGCTCGGGATGCACCTTGAGTGCGAGCATCGCCCGCCAGTTCGACGAGTCGACCAGCCGGAACGCGAGCTTCACGCCGCCTGCACCTTGAGGAAAATCTCGCGCGTGCCTTCCTGGCTAAGCTTTTTCACGGAAGTAATCTTGTCGGCGAACTGCGCGAGCGTAGAAGTCTCCGCCGATCCCACGTCGACCAGCACGCCGAAGATCTTGAAATCGAGCTCGCGCTTTTGCTCCTTGAGCCGCGCGAGCCATGCGGGACTCACCTGGCATTCGCCGTCGGTGATTATCACGATATCGCCGCGCTTGAGCTTCTTCTCGGCCAGCAATTCGACCGCGGCGTCGATCGGCTGCTCGAAGTCAGTGCCGCCGCCCGGGAAGTACTCGGCCATCTCGACCACCTTGTTGAGGTCGGGCTGATAGCGGCGCTCGCGATTGAGATCGATCTTCTTGAGGCTCTGCTCGCCGGAAGAAAACAGCACCGCCCGAAAGAGTCGGCGCCCCCGCCGCGCGATATCCATCAGCGTGAGTCCAACAGCCTTTGCCCACATCTCCTTGTCTCCCGCCATCGAGGAGCTCACGTCGATACACACGACCATCGGGCCTTTGCCCTTCTGCTCGTCCTCGCGCAGGCGATACTGGAGTACGCCGCCGTCGAGGATGCGCCGGTAGAAGTCGCGCTTCAGCGCGGGATGATGCAGCGCGAGCAGCTCCGACGGAATGAGCCGCGCCAAGTCCGAGCCGAGCTCGATGTCGTAAGCTTCGGCGACCCCGCGATCGAGGGTGTGCCGCTTGACCGCGCGCGCGTCCTGCTTGAAGCGCCCGACCATCCGCGCCAACTCGCCCAGCTTCTTATGGCGCGCGAGGTGGCGGCCCAGCTCGAGGCGAGCGCCGGCGTTCAGCTTGCCGCTTTGGCCGAACTCGCGGCTGAAGTCGTGACTGTCCTCGGCGGCGCGATCGATGTCGGAGGCGAGCGCAGCGGTCTTCAGTTGCATCCTTTTTAGTTCCGATTGATCGCGGCCCTTGAAATCGTTATCGAAGTAGCGCGCCTTCTGATTGAGGCGCGCCTCGGAAACCTTGGCTGCCCGCTCCGCGGCTTCGGCCATTTCGGTGGCTTTCTTCTTCGCCGCAGGATCTTTTTCACCTTCTTCGGTGTTTTTCTGATCGACGATTTCCTGCGCCGTCTCGACCGCCGCTGCGCGCGCGGCGAGGTCCTCTTCCTGACGCACGAGTTCCTGGAGATCGCGGCGCTCGCTCTCGTTAATAAGCTTGCCGCTCACGATTCCTTCGAGCGCCTGTTGGCCTAGAACGATCGCAGCAATAGCGGCCTTGTCTTCTTCGAGCGCGGTGCGATGGCGCAGCGCTTGGAAGGCCGGCGACGGAATCATCTGCTCCAGCACGGTGCGATTGAACGCGGCGGCGCGGCGGACGGTATCGTGGGCGTTCCAGGCCAGGTTCATCTTGTAGAGGCCGACGAACAAATCCTGCATCAGCGCGTCGAAGTGCGGGATGGCTTCCTCGCCCGCGTCGATCAGCTCTTTTATCGAGGGCGCGCCGGCAACGATCTCGGCCCAGGTGCGCCGGTCGTAGCGATCGCTCGCAAGCCACGCGGTTTCCGGCCGGACGACCGGGAGGTAGAGCTTTCGCGGCTTAAGCTTTTTGGTGCGTCGCGGCATCGTGAGCAATCCCAGCGTCGGCGAAGAATTTGAAACTACGAAAACATCACCAGCAGCAGAGCGTCAAACTTCCCTTCCCGCATCGGCAAGGGGCGCAAAGCCGTCACATGCCGCGGAATCATCGCGTCCGTGAACTCAATCTCTTCACTCGCTCCGAGCTTAGCGCGGGGTGGATAACCTCGCCATTGCGATAGCCCTGCACTTGAATGTATCGATCGAAGCGGCTCAAGATTAGTTAAGGCGATGGCGGCGACTAATGACGGCCGATTCTGGTTCCCAAACGCTTTCACTCAGACGGCACAATCTGCTGATCGCGATGGTCCAGGAGTTCATCGCGTGCGCCGAGCCTGTGGGTTCGGCGCAGGTAACGGCGCATCATCAGTTGGGCGTGCGCGCCGCGATGGTGCGCAACCTGATGGCTGAGCTGGAGGATACCGGCTATCTCCGCCAGCCTCATACGTCGGCGGGACGGGTTCCGACGGAGCGCGCCTTCCGCTACTACGTGGACCATCTGGCTCGCGCCGCGCGGATCGGCTTCGAGGATCGCGCACAGATCGAGTTTCATTATTCGAGCGCCTCGCGCGATATCGTCGAGACGCTGCGCGACACTCCCCGCCTGCTCTCGTTTCTGACGGGTCAGGCTGCGCTCGCAACCGCGCCGCGGATCGATTCGCTGAGGCTCGAGCACGTCAATTTTGTGCGACTGCGCGAAGCGCAGGTGCTTGCGGTCCTTGCGGTGAAGGCAGGCAACGCACACAGCAAAATCGTCGAGACGGCGAACGATCACTCGCAAGCTGAGCTCGATCGGATGGCGGCGTATCTCAATGAAGCGCTGGAAGGGCGCACGCTCGAAGAGGCGCGCCACTGGATCGAAGCGCAGCTCCGGGAAGATCGTGCCAACTACGAGAGCTTCATGCGCGAGGCGCTGGTGATCGGCGAGGCCTTGGCGGAATACGCGCCGCGGCCCGCGCTCTACGTGGAGGGCAGCCTGCAGGCCCTGGAGCAGCCGGAGTTTTCCGATCGCGATCGGATGCGCGAGCTGCTGCGCGCGCTCGACGACAAGACTGCCTTGCTCGAGCTGCTCGAACGGACGCTCGAGAGCGATCGCTCGATGGTCTCGATCGGGTCGGAGAACTATGATCCGCGCCTCGCGTCGCTGAGCGTGGTGGCAGCCTCGTATGCGAGCGGATCGACCGCGCTTGGCAGCCTCGCAATTGTCGGCCCGGTGCGGATGGACTACGACCGCGTCATTCCGCTGGTCGAGTACGCCGCCAAGGCGCTGACTCGGCTGATCGAGCCCTGACCATCTGCGCGCGTAGATGGTTGGCCGTGATCTAATTCGTCACCTTAAGTTTCGTGAAGTGCCAGAACGATTTGGTTATCGGGCCCGAGGCGCCGATCAGTCTGATTTTGGCGCCCTTCTGCGGCGGTTCTCCGCTTATCGTCGTTAGCTCACTGCCGTTGATGTAAAGTTTCACCTGGATGCCCTTGGTCACCACTCGAAGCGTGTTCGACTGGTTGAGGCCGGTTTTGATCGCGGGACTCGGCGTCCAGTGGACGATCGAAGCCATATTGAATGGCTTGTTAGGAGCTTGAGTGAACACGCGGGTCACGGCATAGGTGCCCTGGGGTGCGACCAGGAACTTGTAATTGTTGATGAAGTCCTTGGCCCAGAACATCAGTCCAGCGTAAGCGCTACGGCCCAATTGGGGGGTGCCGGGAGTCAGGTCGCCGCTCGCGAAGAGTACGTCGACGCAGGCGTCGATATCGTTCGGTAGCGATGTGCTGTTGAGCGCGCCTTGCTCTTCTCTAAGCGCCGGTGTGATCAGGAGCATGCCACTGCCGGCCCAATCACCATTGTTGTGGCTCCAATCGGCGGAGAAGGTCCTGAAGTCGTCTTGAAGGTAAACTTAGCTGCCATCGCATGCGAGTGCGGGCTGAATTGCGAGGAGTGTCCCAGCAACAATTAGCGATCACTATGAATGAGCGTCTGCCCATGTTTCCACCATTAAGCACCTCACCGCAGAAATTCAAAATCTTCGGATCTTTTGAATTTTCGGATGGCGCGATTCGCAATCGTGCTTATGTTGCTGGGTGGTGCGAATTCCGAAAATGACCAGAAAGCACGGAAACGACGAAAACGGGCATCAGCCGGACGACGGCTCGCACGCCAATAAGAACGATATGGATAGCCAGCGCGAAGAGCAGACCCGCAAAGCACAGGTCGGCGGAGATCCTTCGATCCCAGGCACCGAACCCGATGTGCTTGCGCAAATGCTCGCCGACAAGGAAAAGGAAGTCGCCGAGCTGAAGGACAAGTATCTTCGCTCGCTGGCCGATTCCGAGAACGCTCGCAAGCGTATCCGCCAGCAAAGCGAGGAATCGACTCGCCTGCAGAAGGAGGCCTTGCTCCGCGATCTCCTGCCGATCGTTGACAACCTCGAGCGGGCTATCGAAGCTGCTCGCGGCTCGAGCGATCCCAAATCGATCGTGCAGGGGGTTGAGCTGGTGCTGCGCACGCTGCTCGATTTCCTCCGCAATCATGGCGTGACACCTGTCGACGCCGTTGGGCAGTCGTTCGATCCCTTCAAACACGAAGCCGTTGACCACGTCGAGAGTGACAGCCACGCGCCCAACACGGTAATCGCAGAAGTTCATCGCGGTTACCAGCTCGGCGATCGGACGCTCCGGCCAGCGCGCGTGACGGTCGCAAAAGGAAGCGTTGAGAGCAACTCGGAGTCTGGCAGCGATCCCGAGCGAAACGACAGCGAAAATTAATCGCGCCATTGAAATCGCATCAAGCGTGATTATCTCTTAGTCAGAGGAACTATAAGCAAATGGCAAAAGTAATTGGCATCGACTTGGGCACGACGAATAGCTGCGTCGCCATCATGGAAGGCGGCGACCCAGTCGTGATTGCCAACTCTGAAGGCAGCCGTACCACGCCCTCAGTCGTTGCCTTCACGGAGGCTGGGGAGCGCCTCGTCGGGCAGATTGCCCGCCGGCAGGCCATAACCAACCCCAACAACACAGTATTCGCAATCAAACGCCTGATGGGCCGTCGCTACGACGATTCCGAAGTCCAGAAAGCGATCAAAGTGCTGCCCTACAAGGTAGTCAAGAATGACGACGGCGCGGCATGGGTCGAAATCCGCGGCAAGAAGTACAGCCCCGCCGAGATCTCGGCGTTCATCCTGCAAAAGATGAAGCAGACCGCGGAAGATTATCTGGGCGAGAAAGTCACCGAGGCGGTCATCACCGTTCC
Source organism: Candidatus Binataceae bacterium (assembly GCA_030038355.1). Classification (GTDB taxonomy): domain Bacteria; phylum Desulfobacterota; class Binatia; order Binatales; family Binataceae; genus JASHPB01. Next base: position 1,544 of record JASHPB010000178.1, on the reverse strand, counting down.
CGCCTACTTCAATGACGGCCAGCGCCAGGCGACCAAGGACGCCGGCCGAATCGCGGGTCTCAACGTTCTTCGAATCATCAACGAGCCGACGGCGGCGTCGCTCGCCTACGGCCTCGATAAGAAGAAGGACGAGAAGATCGCGGTCTTCGACTTGGGCGGCGGCACGTTCGATATTTCGATCCTCGAGCTGGGCGAGGGCGTCTTCGAGGTCAAGGCGACCAACGGCGATACCTTCCTCGGTGGTGAGGATTTCGATCAACGCGTTATCGACTACCTGGCCGATGAATTCAAAAAGGACCAGGGGATCGATCTGCGCAACGATCGGATGGCGTTGCAGCGCCTCAAGGAAGCGGCCGAGAAGGCGAAGACCGAGCTCTCGACCGTGATGGAGACCGACATCAACCTGCCGTTCATCACGGCTGACCAGTCGGGTCCCAAGCATCTCAATATCAAGTTGACGCGCGCGAAGCTCGAAGCGCTATGCGCCGATCTGCTCGATCGGCTCGAGGCGCCATGCATCACGGCTCTGCGCGACGCGAGCCTCAAGGCGAGCGACATCAACGAGGTGGTACTGGTCGGCGGCATGACTCGTATGCCGGCGACGCAGGAGCGCGTGCGCAAGATCTTCGGCAAGGAAGGCCACAAGGGCGTCAATCCTGACGAAGTCGTCGCGGTCGGCGCGGCAATCCAGGCCGGAGTACTGAAGGGCGAAGTCAAGGACGTTCTTTTGCTCGACGTGACGCCGCTCTCGCTCGGAATCGAAACGCTCGGCGGCGTGTTCACCAAGTTGATCGAGAAGAACACCACCATTCCGACTCGCAAGAGCCAGGTCTTCTCGACCGCGCAGGATAATCAAACGGCGGTCACCGTGCGCGTGTTCCAGGGCGAGCGCGAAATGGCGTCCGACAACAAGCTGCTCGGCCAGTTCGACCTGATTGGAATTCCGCCGGCGCCGCGTGGGATGCCGCAGGTCGAGGTCACGTTCGACATCGACGCCAACGGTATCGTCAACGTGCACGCCAAGGATCTGGGCACCAACAAGGAGCAGTCGATTCGAATCACGGCCTCCTCGGGTCTCAGCGAGGATGAGATCAAGAAGATGGTGCGTGAGGCCGAATCGCACGCGGCCGACGATCACAAGCGCCGCCAGGAAGCCGAGGCTCGCAACAAGCTCGACAACCTGATCTACACGACCGAGAAGACGCTCAAGGATTACGGCTCGCAGCTCGACGACGCATCACGCAAAGAAGTCGAAGATGCACTCGCCGAGGCCAAGACCAAGCTCGAGCTCAAGGACGCCGATCAAATGAACGCCGCGGCCGAGAAGCTCACCAGCGCCTCGCACAAGCTGGCCGAAGCGATGTACAGCAAGACCCGCGCGGGCGGTGGAGCGCAAGAAGGCGCAGCTCCTGACGCAGCTGCGTCATCAGCCGACGGTGCGGGCGACAGCGGAAAGAGCGCGGAAGGCGGCAAGGACGACGTCGTCGACGCGGACTTCAAGGAAGTTAAGTAAGGACGATTTATGACGCGGCCGGGCGTCGCGC
>JASHPB010000177.1 GCA_030038355.1 Candidatus Binataceae bacterium | reverse complement strand
ATCGAGCAGATGACGCGCGCGACGGCCGAGCGCGCGCTCGAGTTGCTCGCCAGCAGCGCCTCGGTCACGACCGTTGACATTACCGGTGGCGCGCCCGAGCTGAATGCTAACTTTCAGTTGATCGTCGAACGGACGCGCGCGCTCGGCCGCGCTGTCATCGTACGATGCAATCTTACCGTGACGCTGGTTGCCGGGATGGAGTGGCTGCCGGAGTTCTACAAACGCAATCGCGTCGCGCTGGTCTGCTCGCTCCCGTGCTACACTGCCGCCAACACCGATCGCCAGCGGGGCGACGGCGTTTTCGACAAGAGCATTATCGCGCTCAGGAATCTCAACACGCTCGGTTTCGGAACCGGCGAACTCGGACTCGATCTGGCCTACAATCCGCTCGGGCCGTCGCTGCCGCCCGATCAGCACGAACTCGAGACGACGTATCGCGAGCAACTCGAGCGTAACTTCGGCGTGCACTTCGATCATCTGCTTACGATCGCGAACATGCCGATTGAGCGCTTCGCGCGCCAGCTCGAGCGCGAAGGCCATCTCGCCGATTACATGAGTCTGCTGGTCAATCATTTCAATCCGGCGACGGTTGCAGGGCTGATGTGCCGCGATCTCGTCAGTATCGGATGGGACGGGCGGCTCTACGATTGCGACTTCAACCAGATGCTGGAGATTCCGCTTGGGAGCCGCGGTGCTCCGCGCACAGTTTTCGGTATCGACACATTGTCGGTAATCGATGGCGCGTCGATCGCGACCGGGTCGCATTGCTTCGGATGCACCGCCGGAGCGGGCTCGAGCTGCTCGGGCGCGCTCGCCTGAGTTTTCTGCACCAGCATCGTTTCGACTCGTTCTTGGTGCGCGCGAAGTTGCGTGCTATGAGAGAGCGCTGAGCGGCGCGCCGGTCGCGCAATTTCCGAGCGGAGTGGCTTCGATGGTGCCGAAGCTTGAAGGAAGCTGCGATCCAAAGTTCCACCGCGTTAAAGACGCATTTGTCGAGAACTTCGAAAAGCGCAGCGAGGTGGGCGCGGCCGTGGCGATCACCATCGACGGCAAACCCGTAGTCGATATCTGGGCCGGCCACGCCAACAAGGCCAAGACCAGGCCGTGGACGCGCGACACTCTCGTCAACGTGTACTCGACGACCAAGGGCGCGACCGCAATCTGCGCGCATCGCCTCGCCGGCGAGGGCAAGCTCGATATCGACGCCCCCGTCGCGCGGTATTGGCCCGAGTTCGCGCAAGCCGGCAAAGAGAAAATTCCGGTGCGGTATCTGCTGGGTCATCGCGCGGGACTGCCGGCGATCAAGAAACCTCTTCCGCCGCAAGCGCTCTTTAGCTGGAGCCAGATGTGCGACGCGCTGGCAGCGCAGCAGTCGTGGTGGGAGCCTGGCACGGCGCATGGCTATCACGCGCTTACCTTCGGCTGGCTCGTCGGCGAAGTGATCCGCCGTATCTCGGGCAAAACTCCCGGCATCTATCTTCGCGATGAGCTCGCCGGTCCGCTCGGGCTCGACCTGCATATCGGACTAGATGCGAAGCACGATGCACGCACCGCGGACATGATCGCGTCGTCGCCGCCCGCGCCTGGCGAACCGAACCTGTTCGCTGATATCGCGAAAAATCCTGAATCGGTGACGGCCAAGGCCTTCACGAACCCGCCGAGCGTGTCGAAGCCGGGACTGGTGAACACGCGCGAGTGGCGCGCCGCCGAGATTCCCGCCGGCAACGGCCACTTCACCGCGCGCGGCCTCGCGAAGCTCTACGGCGCGATCGCGCGCGGCGGCCAGCTCGACGGCGTGAAGGTGATGGCGCCGAATGAAATTGCGCGCTGCTACGAGGAACAATCGAAGGGCAGCGACGCGGTGCTGATTCTGTCGACGCGGTTCTCGCTCGGTTTCATGATGTCGCAGCCGGGCGCCTCGCTCGGGCCTAGTCCGAAGGCATTCGGTCATCCGGGCGCCGGCGGCTCGCTCGGCATGGCCGACCCGGAGGCAAAAATCGGTTTTGGCTACACGATGAACAAGATGCAGACCAGTATCCTGATCGATCCGCGCGCGACGGCGCTAATCGACGCGCTCTACGCGTCGCTCTGAGAGCCGACGAGACCACGATGGCAATTCACGCCGAGGGCAATTGCGACGCGCGTTTTCGGCGCGTCAAGGAAGTATTCGAATCCAACCTTGCGAACGGGCTCGAGGTGGGCGCCGCCGTTTCAGCAACAATCGACGGCAAGCCCGTCGTGGACTTGTGGGGCGGCAATGCCGACGCGGCGCACACGCGTCCCTGGAAGCGCGACACCCTGGTCAACGTCTTTTCGACCACCAAGGGTATCACTGCGATCCTGGCGCATCGGCTGGTTGAGCAGGGCAAGCTCGATCTCGATACGCCCGTGGCTCGCTACTGGCCGGAGTTCGCTGAAGCCGGCAAGGACAAGATTCCTGTTAACTATCTGTTAAGCCATCGCGCGGGTCTTCCCGCCGTCCGAAAGCAGCTCCCGCCCGATGGGTGGGTGAACTGGCCCGTGATGTGCACGGCGCTGGCCGCCGAGACTCCATGGTGGGAACCGGGGACGCGCCACGGTTATCACGCGCTTTCGTTTGGATATCTCGTCGGCGAGGTCATCCGACGCATCACAGGCAAGACGCCTGGCACCTATCTGCGCGACGAAATCGCCGCGCCCAACTCGCTCGATATCCATATCGGAGTCGACGCGAGCTTCGATTCGCGTATCGCGGAGTTGGTCGGCGCGAAGCCGCTACCGCCCGGTGCGCCGCAAAGCCCGACGGCCGAAATGGCGAGCGACCCCGCATCGATCACTTATAAGGCGATTGCGAATCCCGTTCCGGTTGTCGATCCACAGCTGGTGAACAGCCGAGCGTGGCGCGCTGCCGAGATTCCGGCCGCCAATGGACACGCAACCGCGCGCGATCTGGCGCGGCTCTATGGCGCACTCGCAATCGGAGGCTCGCTCGAGGGCCGGAAAATTCTCACGCCAGAAAGTATCGCGCGCGCATCTAGCGAGCAGGCCGTCGGTTTCGATGTGGTGTTGGGAGCGAAGACGCGGTGGGGCCTCGGCTTCGCGCTCACGCAAGCGGAGACGCCGTTAGGTCCAAATCCGCGCACGTTCGGTCATCCGGGCGCGGGCGGCTCACTCGGCTTCGCCGATCCGGACGCGCGCGTGGGCTTCGGCTATACGATGAATCAGATGGGATCGGACGCGCTGCTCGACGGCCGTGCCGCCGCGCTGTTCAACGCACTCTACGAGTCGCTCTAATCGGATAAGAGAAGCGGCTGCCGTCGCAGGGGGTTCATTCGCGATCATCAGGTGGCCGTAGCCGCGTGATCATGATGTCATTAGAAGGATGACCTTGATCCGCACCGCACAATTATCGATTCCCGATGAGTAAACGTTCCAGGACCGCACCTACTATCGCGGCCAAAGCGGGAGTACCCTCCCCGCTCGGCGCCACTTTCGACGGCGAGGGCGTCAACTTCGCGTTGTTTTCCGAGAGCGCGACGGGAGTCACGCTCTGCCTGTTCGACGGCGGTGACGGAATGAGCGAAGTTGCACGCCTCCCGCTCGTCGAGCAATCCGGTGGCGTCTGGCACTGTTACATTTCGGGCCTGAAGCCGTGCCAGCGCTACGGCTACCGGGTGGACGGCGCCTTCGATCCGGCCAACGGCCATCGTTTCAATCCCGCCAAATTGCTGATCGATCCGTACGCGCGCGCGACCGACCGCATGCCGATCATGCACGAAACGACCTTTTCCTTCCGCGGCAGCGGTCCCGACGCAGATCTGAAAAAGGACAATCGCAATAGCGCGGCGGTCGCGGCGCGAAGCGTCGTCGTCGACCCGCATTTCGACTGGGACGGCGACGCTCCACCCAAAGTGCCGTGGGCCGACACGATCATCTACGAGGCGCACGTCAAGGGCGCCACGATGCGGCATCCGAGCGTGCCTGAGCGGCTGCGAGGCACCTACGCGGGCCTCGCTTCGGCGCCGATGATCGCGCATCTGAAGGAGCTGGGCATCACGGCGATCGAACTCCTGCCGATCTATCAGTCGGTCGCCGAGAAGCGGCTCAACGACATGAGCCTCACGAATTACTGGGGCTACAACACGATCGGGTTCTTCGCGCCGGATATTCGATTCGCGGCGTCCAAAGGGATCGGCGCGCACGTCAACGAGTTCCGCGAGATGGTGAAGGCGTTTCATCGCGCCGGGATCGAAGTTATTCTCGACGTCGTTTACAACCACACCGCGGAGGGAAGCCAGCTCGGGCCGACACTATGCTTTCGCGGGATCGACAACGCCGCGTACTACCGGCTTGATCCCGCGAACAAGCGCATCTGCGTCGAGACCACGGGAACCGGCAATTCGCTCAACATGATGCATCCGCGGGTGCTGCAGCTTACGATGGACAGCCTTCGTTACTGGGTGCAGGAAATGCACGTCGACGGCTTCCGTTTCGATCTGGCGACTACGCTCGCACGGACGCGAATCGGCTTTGATGGGCAGGCGCCGTTTCTGTCGGCAATTCTGCAAGATCCCTTCCTATCGCACGTGAAGCTGATCGCGGAGCCGTGGGATATCGGCGAGGGAGGCTACCAGCTGGGAGGTTTTCCGCCGGCGTGGAAGGAATGGAACGGCAAGTATCGCGACAAGGTGCGCGACTTGTGGCGCGGCGCCGACGACACGATGGCGGAGTTCGCGTCGCGCTTCACCGGCAGCTCTGATCTCTTCCAATGGAACGGACGCGCGCCGCAGGCGAGTATCAACTTCGTCACCTGCCACGACGGCTTGACGCTGAGCGACCTGGTTTCCTACAACCAGAAGCACAACGAGGCCAACGGCGAGCAGAATCGCGACGGCGAGAGCAACAACCGGTCGTGGAACTGCGGCGCCGAGGGTCCAACCTCAGATCCGGTGATCAAGGCGCTGCGCCGGCGGCAGCGGCGCAACTTTATCGCGACCCTGATGACCTCGCAGGGCGTGCCGATGATTCTCGCCGGCGACGAAATCGGCCGGAGCCAGCAGGGCAACAACAACGCCTACTGCCAGGACAATGAAATCTCGTGGACTGATTGGGTCAACGCGGACAGCGAGTTCCTCGACTTTACGCGCGCCGTGATCGCCATGCGCCGTGCCCATCCCGTGTTCCGCCGGCGGCGATGGTTCACCGGCCAGGTGCGCGGCGGCAGCAAATTGAAGGACGTCGGATGGTTTCGGCTCGACGGCAACGAGATGTCGATCGGCGACTGGAGCGTCGGCTTCGCCAAATCACTCGGCGTGTTTCTAAACGGCGCGGCGCTCGATGACGGCAAGGGCAACGGCGCGCAGGGCGACGAGAGTTACTACGTGATTTTCAACGCTGGCGCCGACGCGCTGGATTTCGTGCTGCCGCCGCGGCTTTGGGGGCGGCGATGGGTGAAGATCCTCGACACGACCGAGCCGTTGCCGAAGGAGATCGAGGATTCACTCGGCGCGGGGGCGAAGGTTCACGTCGCGGGCCGCTCGATGGTGGTGTTGCGCCGCACCGCGGCGTGAAGTGGACGCGCTCCCGCTCCCGTCCTTCTGAACCTCGTGAGTCTGCGAACGGGGTGAAGAATCTCGCCCGCCGGGGTTTTCGACGAACGCAACTCTACGACGACTTGAGAAGGATGATTCTAGCGGATTTTGACGATACCGCGGCTGGGATTGCGCGCGGAGGAGCGCGGGAGATCCTTCGCCATCGCTCAGGATGACAAACAGTGTACGCCCGTCGACCATTATAGGAACGCCAGGCACTGAATAACCGCTAGTGAATGGCAGCAAAAATCACCCCGTAACACGATCCAGGAACTTGCGCACGGCGGTGTTGAACTCTACCGGCTTATCGATATTCGCGGCGTGGCCGGCCCCGGCGAGTACGACCCTCTGCGCAGCGGGGATTTTCGCTGCCATGTAATCCGCCGAGGGCAGGAACTGTTTGTCGTTCTCGCCGACCAGCACCAGGGTCGGCACCTTGATTGCGGGCAGCGACTCGATCACGCTGCCGTCGCGCTGCGCGAGCATCCCGCGCGCCGCGTGCGCGAGACCCTGCGCGCTTCGATGATGCGCGAGCCGTACCTCAGCTCCGGGCATCGCACCTTCGAGGCCCTTCGCTTCGAGCGCACGCGCCATGTTGCCGGCCATCTTGTTCCATTCGTTCCGCGGCTCGTCCTTCTTGTAGCCGGGACCCGTGTCGAAGAGCATTAACGCGATCGTCCGCTCGGGATGCGCGAGATGAAACGCGAGTGACATGAAGCCACCTAACGAAAGCCCGCCGATCACAGCGCGGCGCGCGCCGCAGGCATCCAGGATTGCCGCCATGTCGGCGACGGTTGTCTCGTGCGAATACGCCGCGGGATGGTCGGGCGAGTCGGAGCGATCGTGCCCGCGCATATCCCACGAAATGACTTGGTATTTGTCCGCCAGCGCGCGCGACTGTGCGGCCCACATCCTGGCGCTCGCGCTGTAACCATGGCTCAGGAGAACGGCGGGGCCCTCGCCGTGATACTCGTAATAGATTTTGACGCCGGCGCAATCGAGATAAGGCATACTTCCTCCGCATCAGCGTGCGTGCAAAGTGCACGCGCCGCATCGAGGCTATTCCACGAACCGGGCGCGGCTTGCAAATGGTGCACGAGGACTTCAGAGGCGGCACACGCCAACTTGCCGTCCATCAAAAGACGTAATAGCGTCGCTGAGTTATCGTCTATCCTCGGGAGTCATAACTTCAGCCGGATTGTAAACTTCGACCTGAACAAGGGAGGAACGGGAGATGGTCGGACGAAAAGAATGGATGGCGCCGAAGCAGAAGCTGCACGATCAGCGTATGCGCGCAGCAAACGCGGCCGCGCGCTCGGCAGCGGACGCGGCAAGCAAGATCCATGGCAACATCGACAAGATTTATTCTCACGCGGTCAAGGTTGCCAACGCCGTACTGCCGGATAGCATGCGCGCGGGCAAGGGAGGAGCAACCGCGCACGAGGTGCTGAAGACGCTCGACGGGATGGGTAAGAAGCTCGTTGGCGCGGGACCGCGGGAGTTATCGGCGGCGCAAATCAATCAGCATCACAGCAACGTGCGCGGTATGATTCGGCTCTTCAAACAGAACTCGGCGCACGCAAAGAAGATGTCGAAATCCTTCGACGACATCGCAGCCCGTTTCGAAGCGATCCTGAAGATGAACAAGAAATAACGTTCGCGCGCCAGACCTAGCTCGATGCCCGGCCGGGGGGGACACGGCAGGAGCGGTGGCGGCGCTATCCACATTTTCTTTGATGGACGCAGGAATAACTTCTCAGCCCCCCGGCTTCGAACCCGCCAGCGGTGCGCCGGTATTCGTCGGGCGCGGCCGAGAGACGGAACGGCTGCATGCGGCGGTCGAGGCACTGGTAGCCGGCCGCGGCAGCCTGTTTCTGGTTTGCGGCGAACCGGGTATCGGCAAGACGCGGCTCGCGGATGAAACCGCCAAGTTTGCGGAGACGCGCGCGATACGCGTGCTGTGGGGCCGATGCTGGGAGGCGGGCGGCGCGCCGGCGTTCTGGCCCTGGGTCGAGGTGCTGCGCGCGCTGGCATCGACGATCGATCCGGCACGGCTTCTGAAAAGCGCCGGCGCGGGCGCATCGGAGATCGCGCGATTGATTCCCGAAGTGCGGCTCGAGGCGCTCTCGTCGGCTCCCCAAGCCACTCAGGGAGCAGTGCTCGCGAGCGCCGAGCCAGGCGCGGAGCGCTTTCGGTTGTTCGATGCCTGCTCGACTCTACTTCGTATCGAGGCTTCGCTCGCGCCGCTGCTTATCATCCTCGACGATATTCACACCGCCGACATGGCGTCGCTGCTCTTCCTGCGCTTTCTCGCGCGCGCGCTGCGCCAGAGCCGGATTATGATTATCGCGACTTACCGCGACAGCGAGGTGCGGCTCGCGCCGGCGATGGCCGATCTTGTCAGCGAGATCAGCCGCGAGGGCGTCGTGCTGTCGCTCCGCGGAATCGAAGAACCCGAGGTCGGCCGTTTCGTAGAGATAGCGGCGGGCGACAAGCCGACCACGGCGATGGTGTCGGCACTATACCGAATCACAGAAGGCAATCCGTTTTTTGTGACCGAGATCGTGCGGCTGCTGATCGCGGAAGGCCGAATCGACGCGCTGCGCTTCGACATGCCGGGCACGTTCACGATTCCAGACGAGGTGCGAGTTGCGATTCGGCGCCGCCTCGACCTCGTCTCAGCGGCGACGCGCAAGGTTCTACAATTAGCCTCGGTGATCGGGCGCGAATTCGATCTACCGCTGCTCGAAAAGATCGCGGAGGTTTCGACCGAGGAATTGATCCACGCGCTCGACGAATCGTCAGCCGCAGGAATTATCCGCGAGGCAGCCGGCGTGGCAGGACGCTACCTGTTCGGGCACGCGCTGCTGGGAGAGACGGCCTACGCCGATCTGCCCAAGCTTCGCCGCCAGCAACTGCATCGGCAGGTCGGTGATTCGATCGAGGAACTGTATCAATCCGATCTCGATTCGAGGCTCTCGCAGATCGCGCATCACTACTTGAAGGCACTGCCCTGGGCCAAGCCCGACAAGGCAATCGAATATGCAGAGCGAGCCGCGATTCGCGCCGACCAGATTTTCTCGCACGAGGAAGCCGCTCGTCTTTATGGCATGGCGCTCGAGGCGATGGAGCTGCAGGCATCCGCCGATCAGCGCAAGCGCTGCGAGCTGTGCTTGAGCCTCGGCGAGGCGCAGTATCGCGCGGGTTTCAGCGACGAATCACGTGCCACTTTTCAGCGCGCCTCGGAGCTAGCGCGGCGGATCGAAAATCCAGAATGCCTCGCGCGCGCCGTGCTTGGAATCGGCGTGATGCCGACTGATCCGACCGTTATCGATCAAACACGGCTCGCGCTGATCGACGAGGCGCTGCGCTCGGTCGGCAACCAGGATTCGTCGTCGCGCGCGATGCTGCTCGCCTGCCAATCCTGGGAACTGCACTGGTCGGTGGATCTCCCGCGGCGCGACGCACTCAGCGACGAGGCGGTTGCGATCGCCAGGCGGCTCGGCGATCCGTCCACGCTGATTTACGTGCTGGTGCATCGGCATCTGGCGCTGTGGGGGCCGGATAATCTCAAGGAGCGCCTGGCGATCGCGCACGAAATCGTGGCCCTCTGCGCGCGCTCGAACAATCATCTGTGGGCGGCACGCGCACGTTACCTGCTGATCGCCGACCTTTTCGAGGCCGGAAATATTGCGGAATATGACGGCCTGATCGAGGGCTTCACGCAGCTCAAGCAGGCGGCGTGGCTGCCGCTTGCGTATCGCGAACGCGCGCTCGCGGTGCGTGCGCTGATGGACGGGCGTTTCGCCGATGGCGAGACGCTCGCGGAGCAGGCGCAGGCCATGGGCCAGCAGCTCAGGCGGCGCGCGCGGAACGCGTTTTTCTTTTTTCAGTATGCGCTCCGCCGCGCAGAGGGACGTTTCGCCGAGGTCGAACCGACGCTCAAAAAGATGATCGCGCGGATGCCGAGCAGCCTCGCAACCCTGATGCTCTACAGGAGCTGGCTCGCGGCGGGCTACGCGGAGGACGGCTTGATCGCGGAGGCAACAGCAGAGTTCGAAGCACTGCCGCAGCAGGATTTCAGCGCACTCCGCCGCGACGAAACCTGGCTTGTGATCATGGTGATGCTTGGTGTGGTGTGCCGCGCGATCGGCGACCTGCGCCGCGCCGCGATCGTTTACGAACAGCTTTTACCGGTCAAAAATCATCACGCTGTGCTCGAGCTCAACGCCTGCCTCGGGCCGGTGTCGCATTTCCTCGGCATTCTCGCCGTCGCGCTCGATCGCAAGGATGACGCGATGCGTCATTTCGACGAGGCCCTGGCCTTCTCGCGGCGGATGAACGCGCGAACCTATCTCGCGCCTACATTATACGAATACGCCGTGCTGCTGCTCGGCGGGAAAATGTCGTCGCCCGAGCGCGCGCGCGGGCTGATGCTCGCAGGTGAGGCGCTTCAGATCGCGAGCGCGATCGGGATGCGCGCGATCGAGACGAAAGTCAAGGCGCTCATCGAAAGCGCGACACAAGCGGGTTCGCCGGCGACTGGAGCAGCCAAGAGAGCAGAGGAGTCCGCCACGCCAGGGGTCGCGCGAAATCTGTTCCGCCGCGAAGGCGAGTATTGGACGATTTCCTATCGTGGCGAAGTTTTTCGTCTCAAGGATGTAAAAGGCCTCGGCTACCTTGCGCATCTGCTGCGTTATCCGACGCAGGAGTTTCACGTGCTCGATCTAAGTGGACTCGGTGGCGGAGAGACGGCTGAAAGCGGCGAAAACGAAGATGCGGAGGTGGCCGAGGCCGCCGCGGGCAAGCTCGAAATCCGCCGTGGACCATCGCTCGATGCGGGCGAGATAATCGATCAGCCGGCGCGTGAGGCCTATCGCGCGCGGCTCTTGGAGCTGCGCGAGGAGATCGAAGAGGCGCGCGAAATCGGCAACGTCGATCGCGCCGAGGCGCTGCAAGAGGAAGTCGACCAGATCGCGCGCCACTATTCGGCCGGGGTCGGGCTTGGCGGGCGCCCGCGACGCGCGGCGTCGTCATCCGAGCGTGCGCGGATCAACGTCGGCCGCGCAATCCGTTCGACGATCGAGCGAATCGGCGAGCAGTGTCCCACGCTCGGCGAGATGCTCACGAAAGCGATCAAGACTGGCACCTATTGCAGTTACTCGCCGGCTGAAAACCAGACGATTGACTGGGACTTCTAGGCCATTAGGTTCCGTCCAAACTTCACCGATTGGTAGAAGATACCGCGCGCGAAGAACCGGTTCGCGTTCATTTGTTAGAGCGCAAACTTCCGGTGACGCCGCTTCCGGAACAAACTTCCCTGCAGAGTTGTTCTGCCAATTCGGCGAGGAAGCAATATGATCCCGCGCAGCAAGAATTGGGCGATATCGGGATTCGCGGTACTCGCGCTGACGCTCGCGGCCAGCCGGCGGCGGCGCACCCCGCGCCCCCGTCCATATCGTTTATCGAGCACTTCACCAGCGTCACTCAAAGTGCGGCTTCAGCGCCGGCGAGCGGCCTTGAGGCCGGCGACCAGAACCCGTAGTAGGGCGTTGCGGTGGTTCCGAGATCCGTAGGCGATCTCGTCAGCGGAGACATCCTGGTCAGCAACTTTAGCAACGCCAGTTAGGACCCAACCGGCAACCTTCAGGGCACTGGCAGCTCGATCGTTTAGTACTCGCTCGATCTTTCGAGCCAGACCACTCTCGCCGAAATCAAGGCGAAGACTCTTGCGGAAGCATGCCGGGGTGGAGTCGGCCTCACGAGGGCATTGGTCGTGTTGAGCAGTGGATGGGTTATTGTCGGCAGCCTTCCTTCCACAGATGGAACCGATCGTTTCGGTCCTATCGATCGAGCTGCCAAACCGCACGTTGGCCGAGGAGTTCGAACGTCCGCTGGCGGCGCTTGTGGCCCTCGCGCCTCGAGGTGAAAAAGTTCGAGACGACGACGTTGCCTTCGCGGCGATGGAGGTTGTGGGCGGGATCGAAGAAATGTTGTCGGTGGCTAGCGATGCGCAGCTCCAGGGA
>JASHPB010000176.1 GCA_030038355.1 Candidatus Binataceae bacterium | reverse complement strand
TTGCCGCTTCGCCTCCACGCGGCATCGAGGTCGCATCGTATGTGGACCGAAGCCAACTATAATCTCACGCGCTTCGTCAATGAATGCGAATTTTAAAGGCGTCTTCGCCTCTCAGCGGCTTTGTGGTTAAAGGATCGGATGCCGTAGCCGGGGTGGTGAAAGGGCAGACACAGAGGACTTAAAATCCTCTGGGGCGCAAGCCCCGTGCGGGTTCGAATCCCGCCCCCGGCACCAGCAAAATCAATGGTTTTCGGTTAAACGAGAGCGACAAAGCGAGCGGGTGTGGAGCGAGTTTGACAGCCACCAGCTTCAAACGCACAACTTCTGCCCCCGCTTTTCACAGCTTGCCGACCTTAAGAAAGGCGTCGATAGCGTCGGCCGCTTCGCTCCTCAGCTGCTCGCAACGTGAGCATCGAGGTTAGCCGCGAGGTCCGACATTTGTCGCAGTCGGGGTACGAAAGACCGAGGTGGGTCCTGCGCCGAGGAGCCAGGGGCCCGCGAGTGTCGGGCTCGGCGAGAGCAGCGTTGCCAGCATGGTGTCCCCGAAGCTCGTCGCCTTATAGATACAACCCCTTTGCGTCGGCACGAGCACTGAGTTGACGACCTGAAATACCGGCCGGGTGATCAAGTTCCAATCGTCGGTCAGAGCCAACGGCACACCGGCTGGAACTGATGTGGACAGAATTGCAGCTCGACTTGTCCTCGATCCCAGGATGGATGAAGTAGGCGTTTGCCTGAATCTGGAGTGCTCAGATACTCGAGATCGGATTTGAGAGTTCCTTGTGGACCTCGGTCGCCTCATCAGGGGGAGGCGCAGTCGTGACTGGCACCGCAGGTACCGGGTTCGGAGGCGCTTAAGCCTTAGCAGATCATCCGCAGCCAAACATCACGTATGCGGTTAAGAAAGATGCCGACATACCTCGCGCCTTGAACACGCCTCATGGGTTCTCTCATCGATGGCGGCCATTGTTCTTTTAGACTTGCGCCCCGGCTGACCTTGCTGTTGTCCTAGAACCCGCGAGCTGGACCGATTTGTGGCGAACGTACCGGCTTGGCCATGCCGTAGAAGACAGTCATTCCCTGGCCGCCACAACGGGTCGAAACACCCTCATCAGGTTGGCCGTAGCAAGAAGTCGGATCCTGCCAGTTATCAGACGCCCAGACATTGCCGGCCGGATCGATAGAGACATCGACCAGCATCTGCATCCCGCCACCCTTGTAACCACCGCGCGGAGAAATCGGGTCACCGGTCTTCATGCCGGGGGGACAGGTCTCAGTCCGTACGCCGCACAACTCGGTGACACCACCGCCGGGCGCAAAGTTGGACACCACACATGATCGTTGCCGTCGATAGATACCGCCCAAGCACCCCAGATACTACCCGGAATGAAGGGTGATCCGGGTGCCGAGGTGCCGTCGGGCCGAAGCATCGAGACGCTCCCAAACCGGGCTTCGCCAACAGATTGTGAAGCACGATTTGATCAGCATCGGCCATCCGGCCTCTGAGCTTTAGGTCCAGTAGTTTGAGTTTTGTCTCCAGCGTCAAGCCAGCGCCGAGCGTGTTGGTTATCCACACGTTGCCCTTGCTGTCGATCGCCATACCTTTGCCGCTGTGCCCGCCGGTCTTGAACACTTCAACTTTGGTGGGGTCGCTGGCTGGGAAACGGGTCACCGTGTCGCCGATCGCGTTGGATATCCAGATCCGATCCTGCTGGTCGATCACCAGATGGAATGGCCCGCTCAACTTGCATGGACTGTCACTGTTCGGCTTGCCGTTGGTAGACTGGCAGTAGAATTTAGCCTTGGTTGGATCGCCCTTCGGCATGTAGACGACGTCGTCCTTGCCGAAATCCAGAGCCCAGACATCGCCATTGGGCGTGACGATGATGCCTTGCATCTAGCCGAGCTGGCCGCCGAAGTTGTAGCCCTCTGGCGGCGACAGCGGCTTGCCGCTGTGATCGAACAGCGAGATCGTCTTGCCGGTTGTACTGTCAATCCACACGCGGTCGTTGGCATCGATCGCAGTGCCGAATCCGGGACCCTGAAGTCCGCCGCCGGCGAACCCGCTAGTCATCGGAGATAGCGGCCGGCCGTCGGGGGCGAACTCTGACATATTCCCGTCCCACAAAGCATCTTTCCCCTGCGACCCAACAATGAAATTGGCGCCGCTCCAGGCGTTACCCTCACGGTCGAACATCACTTTGGCGCCACCCGAGTAACCGCCGCCGGTGAAATGAAGCGGCAGCACCCACGCGCTGGGCGCGAAGCTCAGATAGGGCAGGAACGGCGTAGCGCGCAATTGTTTGCCTTCGGGAACCGGATAAAAAGCATTCAGCAGCGCGAACAGTCTGCCGGGCTTGAAAGCAGAATTCAGCGCGACCGACTCGGCTGCGGTCAGCGTGTCGGTCGGAGCTGTTCCGGTCGGAGGCGTAGCTGCGGCGAATAGGCTGCTACACGCGTCATCCTTGACGCGGGTGACGCATCCAGCCAATACGTTGGCCAGCGTGGCAAAGTTGGCCATGGTCGGAGTCTGGGTGCTGTTGAGCGGATCTTGAATCATCCTTCCGAATCCGCCGGTTTCCAGATCGACGAAGTTTGGCACATTGCCCGCGGCGATGCGGAGTCCCAAGGCGTTACCCTTGATGGCAATCCCATCTAGAAACTGGGCGTTGGTCCACACCGACGCGACCGTGGTGAACTCGTTGATCGTGACCCTGGCGGGCGGGTTCCTGCCGAGTACAGCGACGAACGCGATCGCCGGATTGTCACCGCCCTTTACTTTTGGTCGGTTCTCCGCCCTTGGCGACAAAGTAGAAGCTGCCTTCTGCGCTTGCGTCACCGAGGTGCAATGTAAACCCGCCATCATCACCGGTTTGAGTCTGCGCCAACTGCTTGGGCGCATCAGCGCTTGCCAACCATAGGGTGGGCAATCGGGGTGCCGCCGCCAAGCACCCGACCATCAATACTCTCGGCAGCATCGGCAGTGCCGGCCAATGAGATCAAAAGCGCTATTGCGACGAGTCTGTTCCTCCAACGCATTCGAATTCTCCCTGTTCGTGCGTTTCCTCTCTCCATTTCACCCTTTGAGATTTCTCGTAACTCTGCGCGGGAGATTGTCCCTGCAGCTGCAATATGCGATTCGGTATCTTCTGTGCCCAGTAATCTACCGCGTTCTGCGCGTCGCCCATTGGAAAGAAGCCGCGCGCTTGATTCCCATGCCACCAATTCCGCTGGTCGACGGCTTCGGCAGCAAAGTCCCGGTAACCGAATCAGTGAGCTTCATCTCAGCGTCCGCCGAACCCACGAATGCATAGCTCTCAGTCACCATTGACTGTGCGAGATTAAGCACACGCGCGTGCGGCACAATCACCGAGATGGTGCGAAGGCCCGGGACCGCGGTCGTAGCGTCCATCAACCCGACAGAGTCTAAGCGCTTAGGCACGGTAACGCTCGTGCTGCCACGTCCCCAGCGTCCTGCTGCGTCCACCAGAATTTCCTGAACATCTTCGGCCATCTTTCTGGCCTCGGTTCAACTCGGATCTTCGTCTGCCACCGATGGTGGGGACTTTTGTCGGGACCCGTTTGCAGAAGTTGCGGCCAAAGCCTCTTTAGCTCACAACGTTAATCAAGTGACCTTCCAGAAATGAGCGCAGGTTCGCCGCCGCGGATTCTATCAAACGGGTGCGAGCCTCCTTCGTCGCCCAGGCGATGTGCGGCGTAATGATACAGTTCTTCGCGGTCAGGAGCGGATTGTTCGCCGGCGGTGGCTCGCTCGAGAGGACGTCCACGGCAGCGCCCGCCAGATGCTCGGTATTCAGAGCATCGGCGAGGTCTTGCTCGACGATCAGGGGGCCTCGCGATGTATTAATCAAAAAGGCATTTGCTCTCATCTTCGCGAGCGAAGAGACATTGATAATTCCACGCGTCGTTGGCAAAAGCGGGCAATGCAGGCTCAGTACGTCCGCCGATTTGAAGAGTTCATCGAGGTCACACCATGAAAACTCTGGCCATTGTGGAGTGTCCCCTCTAGTTTCATCGGCAGCAAACACGCGCATGCCCATCGACGTTGCGATCTCGCCCACGTGTCTACCTATTCGGCCAAAACCCAAAAGACCCAGAGTCTTGCCCTGCAACTCGATAAGCGAAGTTTTCCAGAAACTGAAATCGCGAGTACGCGACCATTCTCCTGCATGGACAGCCGCACTATGGAGCGCGGCGTGATGACAAAGCTCGAGGATCAGCGCGAACACAAGTTGCGCCACTGAGGCAGTGCCGTACGTCGGAATGTTTGTCACGACGATGTTCAGAGCGCGTGCCGCATGCACATCGATTTGGTCATAACCTGTGAAGATCGCGCCTATGTACCGAAGGCGCTTCAACTGCTGCAAGGTATGCGCGCTCAGCGGCGTTCTCATCGTCAGGATGGCGTCAGCATCAGAGGCGCGGCTTATGATCTCATTCTCTGCAGTGCGATCGAATACTTCTAGTTGGCCGATCCCTTCGAGAGCGTTCCAACTGAGGTCGCCTGGATTTACCGCGTGCCCATCAAGTAAAACGATTTTCATACACCCGCCTTGATTCGATTCGTTCTATGTAGTCACGGCCCTTTTGCGAAATCGATTGAACCATCTCACTATCGAGCGCTGCTTGACCTACATTCATTGCGATCAGGTCGCCATCGTGGAAGTTCGCCTGATACGACCACCCTAATGTCATCGTCATGGCCGAGGAGAATTCTGACGGCAAGCGTTACTCTGCCGCTCTCATTCTGTATTGGTATGCGCGAGAAGTTGGAGCACGCCTCGTGAGGCACTATTTCACAGTTCAGGCGAAAATTGATCGTAGATTCAGCGGCAATTATCTACGAGAGACGGCGTCGACGTTTCGGACGTCAAAAAGTCATTAGTGCTTTGATACCTGCGGTCCGAGGCGTGCATCGAACTGTCCGTGCGACACTCTGCGGCGATTTGGGCTGATGGTAGGGTTTTGACGAGTCCATTAGCCCCGAAAGAGCGACGGAGAATTCAAATGCTCCGTAAGAATGACGGTTACGGAGTTGCTTCGCCATCCGGAATTTTACCCGCTCGAAGTGGAATATTCCGAAAAGAGGTTGAGTTCTGGAGCGTCGGGATAGGTAGAAGGACCGTCCGATTGAAGGATTCAAAGGGTCTCTCCTATATAGCCTGCCTGCTCCGAAATCCAGGGACTGAATTCCACGTACTTGATCTCATTGAAGGAATCTCGAATCGTGCAACAACCGCTGATAACGCGACAGCCAGCAAGCTTGGGCGCAGCGCAAACGATCTCGAAAAATCGGGAATGCACGTCGATAAGCTTGGCGACGCCGGCGAGCAACTCGACGAACAGGCGAAACGCGCTTACCGAAATCGGCTCTCCGAATTGAGAGAAGAACTGGAAGACGCCAAGTCTCAGGGAAAAGAGGGACGCGCCGAGGAGATAGAAGACGAGCTCGAAGCGTTGAACAAAGAGCTTTCGAGGGCGGTGGGTCTCGGCGGACGGAATCGGCGTGCAGCCTCGGCTTCGGAGCGGGCGCGTCAAAGCATCACCAAGACCATAAAGTCGGTAACGGAAAGGATCGGCGAAACGGACCGCTCGTTGGCAGAGTTTTTCTCACGTCGCATCAGGACCGGCACCTTCTGTTCGTACCAGCCTGATCCCCAGTTTCAGGTCTCCTGGGAATTCGGTTTCGGTGGCCAGGACCTCGGTGATTCAACGGCTTGGGGTATTGAGAAGGAATCGAGCAATTCCGAACGCATCCCTGTATCTGGAAACAGTGGATCGACTCCGATCACCTCAGCGGAACGGACGCCGTTCGTCGGACGCGAAACTGAAAGCGCCTTTCTCCGGGCCGCTCTTGAGGCAAAACTGAATGGACGTGGCTCGATTGTTCCGCTCGCCGGGGGAGCGGGCGTGGGCAAGACGCGTCTCGCAACGGAAATTGCTGAGCAGGCAAGGCGCATCGGATTTCAGTATTACGTCGGTCGTTGCTACGAACGGTCGGCAAAGCTCCCGTATCTGGCATTCGTCGAGATTATTGAGAAGTATTTGGCCGAGTCTTCAAGTTTAGACAAGTTCCGCGATCAGATGGGTGATCATCTCGCTGACGTGGCGCAAATTGTTCCGAGCCTGCGGCGGGTGGTTGGTGAAATACCAAAGCCATTGGAATTACCGCCCGAGCAACAACAGCGTTACCTTTTCCAAAGCATTTCCGAAATCTTGGCGCGCATTGCGCGGCAACAGCCTTGTTTGCTGGTGATCGAGGATCTTCAGTGGGCTGACGATTCTACATTGTCACTCATTTCGCATTTGGCGCGCGTCATCCGGAGACTTCCGCTTCTCACCATAGTCACATATCGCGACGATTTTACCGACGACAAACCGACGTTGATTCTTTTGCTCGAGGAGCTTATTCGCTCGGGCATCCAGCCATTAAAGCTTCGAGGATTGCCACGAGAATCGGTCGC
Organism: Candidatus Binataceae bacterium; assembly: GCA_030038355.1. Classification (GTDB taxonomy): domain Bacteria; phylum Desulfobacterota; class Binatia; order Binatales; family Binataceae; genus JASHPB01. The sequence continues at coordinate 867 of JASHPB010000176.1, read as the reverse complement.
GCAAATGTTAGGCGGCTTAACTGGCGCGGCGGTTCCAGAAAATCTGGTCGAGGCCATCTTCGCTGAGAGTGACGGCAATCCCTTCTTTGTTGAAGAGGTTTACCGTCACCTCCTCGAGGAAGGCAAAATCTTCGACAGCGCCGGGAACTTCCGCGACAAACTCGAGATCAACGAGTTTGACGTGCCGGACAATGTGCGCCTGGTGCTCGGCCGCAGACTTTCTCGATTGAGCGACAGCGCCCGTCAGGTCCTTACAGCAGCGGCGCTAGTCGGCCGCAGCTTCAGCTTTATGCTTCTCGATGCCGTAATCGGCCAGGCCGTTCCAGATGCGCTCTTCGATGGACTGGAAGAAGCGCAGCGGACAGGATTCATCGGTTCGAGTTCAGAAGGGCCAGGGGCTCCCTTCACTTTCACCCATGAATTGGTCCGTCAGACTCTGCTCGCGGAAATATCGCCGCCGCGGCAACAGCGCCTCCACGCGAAGATTGCTGAATCTCTCGAAAAGTTGCACGGTACCCGTATCGAGGAGCACACGGCCGAAGTAGCGGATCATTTGCTCAAAGCCGGTCCCTTTGCGGATCCAGACAAAGCGGCGTCCTACCTCTATCTAGCAGGGCAGGCGCTGCTCAGAGGCGGGGCGCTCGAAGAGGCCCGCCGCACTCTGACCGCCGCGCTTCGTTATCCGCAAAAAGATGTTGCCAAGCGCGCACAAGCGCAAGTGGCGTTGGCGTCAGCCGATCGAGGAATGGGCGATTGGAACGGCGCGATCAGTCACTTGCAGGAATCAATTGGTTCGTTCGCGAGCATCGGCGCGCTCAGGGGGATCGGAAGAGTCGTATTTGACATGCTGGAAGGGTTCATCTGGAC
>JASHPB010000175.1 GCA_030038355.1 Candidatus Binataceae bacterium | reverse complement strand
ATTTCGTAATGGTCCTTCTTGGTCATCCTTGATCAGTTACCACCGGCGCGGGCGCGTCGAGGCCGCGGCAGGTTGGCTCCGGTCTGATTTCGATTGCGGGCGTCAAAGGGGCGAGGCAACTAGCTACCTTTTTGTTGAGCATTTGACAATAAGCACCTTCCAGTCGTTAGGCTGGACGGCGCCGGAGGCCCGAGGTTCGGTTGACGCGTGCCATGAATTACATAATAAACGGTCTCACCCCCGGCCGTTCGGCGCCAGATGAAATCGCGTTGCACCGCTTGAGCCATCGCGTCGCGTGAGGAGCTGGGCTAATATCCGGGGTCACAAAAAGAAGCTGGACTAATTCATATGGCGGAGCGAAGAATCGAGCGCGGCCACTATTTCGAAGACTTCGAAATCGGCCACGTCTTCAAGCGTCACTGGGGCCGCACCGTCACCGAAGGCGACAACAGCTTCTTCACCTCGGTCACGATGAATTTCAACCCCATCTACTTCAATCGCGAGTACGCGCAGAGCCTCGGCTACAAGAACGTCGTCGTCAATCACATGCTGGTGATGAACGTCGTGTTCGGGCTCTCGGTCGAGGACCTCAGCGAGCGCGCCATCGCGCACCTCGGCTACGAGCAGATGAAATTCGGCGAGACCGTCTATCCGGGCGACACCATTACCTCCGAATCCCTCGTGCTCTCCAAGCGCGATACCTCGCGGCCCGATCGCGGCGTCGTCAAGTTCCGCACCACAGGCTACAACCAGCGCGGCGACAAGGTGCTCGAGTACGAGCGGCCGGTGCTGATCCGCAAACGCAATCCCGCTTAGGAGCAATTTACGATGCCGCTTGTCAGTCCCGAGCACGAGGAGATCCGCCGCTCGGTCCGCGAGTTCGTCGAAGCCGAAGTCAAACCTATCGCCAACGACCTCGACCGCAACAACCAGGAAATCCCCGAGCACGTGCTGAAGAAAATGGCCGAGCTCGGCTACTTCGGCATCATCTTCCCTGAAGAGCAGGGCGGGATGGGCCTCGACTATATCGCGATGGCGATCGTCACCGAGGAGCTGTCGCGCGGATGGCTCTCCGTCGGCTCCGTGATGACCCGCAACGTCATCACCGGCACTCTGATCGCCGCCAACGGCACCGAGGAACAGAAGCAGCGCTTCATGCCGCCGATCGCGCGCGGCGAAATTCTCACCGCCGCCGCGTTCACCGAGCCCGACTCGGGGAGCGACACTGCTTCGTTCAAAACTCGTGCCGTCAAACAGGGCGACGGCTACCTCATCAAAGGATCAAAGATGTGGTGCACGTTCGCGAACCGCGCGCAGATGCTCACCGTGATGACGCGCACCGATCCCGACCTTTCGAAACGCCACCGGGGCCTCTCGCTAATCCTGTTCGAGAAGGAACCCGGCGATGATTTCATGCCGCCGCAGCTGACCGGCTCGCCGATTCCCACGATCGGCTATCACGGGATGCGCAGCTATGCGCTGCAATTCGACGACGCATACGCGCCCAAGGAGAATCTGATCGGCGGGCAGGAGGGCAGGGGGTTTTATCAGCTCATGTCGTCGTATGAGGCGGCGCGAATCCAGACCGCGGCGCGCGGCGTCGGTGTCGCGCAGGCCGCCTTTGAATGCGCGGTGAAGTATTCCAAGCAGCGCACGCAGTTCGGCCAGCCGATCGGCGACTTCCAGGTGATCCGCCACAAGATCGCGCACATGGCAGTCGAGATCGAGGCGGCGCGCCAGCTCTGCTACTACGCCGCATCGCAAAAAGACACCGGCAAGCGCAGCGACTACGAGGCTGGCCTCGCCAAGGCATTCGCGGCGGAGATGGCCGAGCGGGTGACGCGCGAGGCGATGCAGGTGCACGGCGGCTACGGCTATTCGATGGAGTTCGAGGCGCAGCGCTTTTGGCGCGACGCGCGAGTGCTGTCAATTTTCGAGGGCACCAGCGAAATCCAATACGAAGTGATCGGGCGGCGCATCATGGAGCAGGGTTGATGGCAATCACCAGCGACGGCAGCTACTTCGAGGACTTCAACGTCGGCGACACCTTGATTCATCAGCGCGGCCGTACGATCACCGAGGCCGACAATCACAATTTTACTTCGCTGGTGATGAACACGGCCGAGCTGCACTACAACCAGGATCTAATCGACAAGAATCCCGGCGCATACGTCGGCGGCAAGCTGCTCGTGTACGGCGGCGTCGTGCTCGCGTTCACCGTCGGACTCGCCTCCGAGGACACCAGCGAGAACGCGATCACCGAGCTCGAAATGGACAACGGCAAACATACCAATCCCGTTTTCCACGGCGATACGATCTACGCCGAGTCAACGGTGCTGGAAAAGCGCGACGCCGATCGCCCAGACGCCGGAATCGTTAAATTCAAGCTTATCGGCAAGAAGCCCGACGGCACGGTGGTGGTTGAAATCGAGCGCACCGTGCTCATCAAACGCAAATCACACTACGCAAACACCGGCGTCTGATCGTCCAGGCGGCGCCGAACTGGAGAATCAATCATGTACGTTCTCGATAAGGGACAGCGCTTCGTCATCCCGCGCACCGAGATGACCTATCCCGGCCACAACCTCAAGCTGCATCAGAACGCGGCAGACGCGCAGAAATCGCCGGTCGACCACGTGATGGCGGATTTCGAAGACGCGTGTCCTTACGAATTCAAGGGCGAGAAGAGCCGCAAGGTGATGGTCGAAGCCATGAACACGCTCGACTTCGGCAAGAAGGTCGTCACGATTCGCCCCAACAATATCCACTCAAAGTTCTTCAAGGGCGATATGGAAGCGATCATGCTCGGCGCGCCGAACCGCTTCCACGGTATCATGCTGCCGAAGACGCGTGGGCCCGAGGAGATTCGAGAGGTGTCAAAGCTGCTCGATGATCTGGAGAAGCGCGGTGGATGGAAGTATCGCATGCAGATCGAGTCGCTGATCGAAACGCCTCACGCGCTGATCAAGGCCTATGATATTGCGACCGCATCAGACCGGATGTGCGGACTCGTATTCGGAATCGCGGACTATGCCGCCAACCTCGGTATTCGCGAAATCGTCGCGAATCAGAACCAGAATTTTCATTACTCGAAGCAGGCGGTCGTTGTCGCGGCGAAGGCCGCCGGATTGCACGCCGTGGATAACGTTTTTCTGCGCCTGTGGCGGAAGGAAGATTCGCCCGAGCGCGTGAAGGAACTCCAGGCGCAGCTCCGCGCCAAGAATGAAGGCGCCGCAAACCTCGGCATGGATGGCACTTGGGTGATTCATCCGCAGCAAGCCGAGATCGCCAACTCCTGCTACACCCCGAGCCAGGAGCAGATCGACGAGGCGCGCCGCGTGGTGAAGCTTTACCATGAAAAGGGCGGTGGCTCGATGGCGGATCCCAAGTCGGGCGAGATGATCGACGAGGCAACGATCAAGATCGCGCTGATGGACCTTGCGAAGGGTACGCAGGCCGGACTGGTATCGGATGCAGAGCTGCGTGAATGGTCGGCCAAGAGCAAGGACATCACCGGCTACGACATCCTCGAGCTGATGCGCCGCGTCGCGTAAGCGAGCGAAAGCGGAGCGCCGCATTTCTTTGGCTTGGCCTCCAAGGCTCGCAAAAGGGGGCAAGCTGGGGACGCGCGCGACGGGGAACTCTCCGAGGTCCCCCATTTGGCCGAAAGGTAATCATCACAATCGGCAGGCCAAGGGCGACTTCCGTGGACCGATTGAGAAGGCGCATCCTCAATCGAAGGGCCGGGCAGAAAGATCAAAAGGGAGAGGCGGCGGCGATGCGCTGCAGGCCGCGACGGTGGCGATCGAGAGGACAGGTCTCACACTCGAGAGGACAGGTCGCAAGTTTTCACTCGCTTGAAACTGACGCCCGCAGAGCCCAGCTGAGGAATCCCGAGGTCTGTACCCACAACTTATGGGCCTGCGATCGAGTCGCGGATGCTCGTCGCAATTGTGAGAGAGAAGCGAAGCGTTACCATCAACGAAACCTCAGCCACCGCCAATATGACCTTGCTGCGTTCGCGGCAGACCTGAAAGCTCGGCGAGCTGTCCTCGCTGTCATGGAAGAGGAAATGTCCACCAGAAAAGCCCTGCCGATGAGTGGCAGGCGACCTGGACCGCAGGAAAGCTGAAAACTCTGCGCGCGGGTCGTCGCCCACACGGGAACGGCTCCGCTATCGCGGGCCGGTTCGCTTGCGAGTTATGATGCGGCGTCTTGAATGTTCGCATCGCGATTGGGCGAGCGCGCCGGGCCGGCTGGCTCATCAGCATCGGATTGAGTCTCGCGGCCGCGCCGTGGCTTGCAGAGCCGGCGCGCGCCGATCTTGACCAGCGCTATTTCGTCGGCAACTTCCTCGGCTACTCGGCACAGCCGTCCGACTACATCTCGCTCTCAGGATCGGTGAGCCGGAGCGCCGCTTCGGGCCTGCTCTACGTCGAGAAAACGGTCTCGTCGGTTTCGAGTCTGTCGCTCTCCGCCAGCATCCAGCATTATGGCGGCAACGATCATGCGACGGGATGGAACAATCTCGACTTCTCTTATAAACAGACGGTTCTGCTGTGGGATGCTTCCGACTTTCTGCTCTCGCTCGGTCCCAACCTCGAGGTACCCAACGGCGATGAGAGCGTCGGTGCGAGCCCGCACACCAAGGCGGGCGCTGACTTGTTGTTCGTGAAAGGGTTGGTTGAAGTGCCCGACTCGTTGGCGGCGCTGCGCGCCTTTCAGTTCGAGGGCGACTACTTCTGGGACGCGAACGTCAGCGGACCAAGCGAGAACTTGCTATTCACGAATACCGAGATCGAGTATTCGATTGGCTATCTCGACAAGTACGTGACGGGCGCCCAGGTGAATGAGTTTCTGAGTCATCTGACGCCGCATCTGGATTTCGAGTATGCGCAGTACCTGAGCACACGCGAAAACTCGCTTGCGCCGGATTTCGAACTCACGCCGGGAATTGCCTGGATCAATCGGATTTTCGAAATCAACCTGGGCGTGCAGATAGGGATGAATCATAGCTCGACCGCGACCGGCAACGTGGGGTTCGTTTGGCTATTCGGTGTGTCATTGGACGAGGTATGGCCCGCACTCGGCTGGACGCCGTTCTGAGGGGAGGCGAGAGCGTTAGCGACCGCTTTCCGATCGTCATTCGGAGCGAAGTCTGAGGAGCGAGGAATGACGGACAGTTAGCGCCGAGCGAGCACTTCTCTGTCTCCCTGACCAGGGAGAGGATTAAGTTGAGGGTCGCCTAATGTTCGAAGTGTCGGTGCGGGTGCTCACGGAACCGGGGCAACGTTGAGCAGGCCGGCGGCTTCGTCGAACCCCAGCATGATGTTCAGATTCTGGACCGCCTGGCCGGCCGCGCCCTTGCCCAGATTGTCGATCGCCGTGATGACCAGCAGCGTGCCGCTGCGGCGATCGAGCATGTAGGCAATCTCGCAGAAATTCGTCGCGCGGACATTCTTGATCTCCGGCAGTTCGCCCGGCTTCATGATGCGGACGAAGCGCGACTTGGCGAAGCTGGCTTCGAACGCCGCCGCGACGTCGGCCTCGGTCGTGCCCGCGCGCGGGCGCATGAAAATCGACGACAGGATTCCGCGCGTGACCGGCAGCAGGTGCGGCACGAACAGGATCGCGACGTCGCGGCCGAGCGCGGCGCTGATCTCCTGCTCCATCTCGGGTGTGTGCCGATGCTTGCCGACGTTGTAGGCGCGGAAGTTCTCGTTGACCTCGGCGAAGAGCTGTTCGACCGCGGCGGCGCGCCGCGCGCCGGTTGTGCCGGACTTCGAATCGATGATGATCGACGAAGGCTCGATCAAATCGCGCTTGATCAGCGGCAGCAGCGCCAGCAGCGCCGCCGTCGGGAAGCAGCCGGGATTGGCCACCAGGCGCGCTTCGCGAATCTGCGCGCGATGGAATTCGGTCAGCCCGTAGATCGCTTCTCGGAGCAGTCCCGGCGCGGGATGGTCGACGCCGTAGGTGGTGCGGTATTGCGCGGGATCGGTGAGGCGGAAGTCCGCGGAGAAATCGATGACCTTGACGCCGTCCTGCACGAGCTCTGCGACCATCGTCGTGCCGACTTTTTCCGGCAGGCAAGACAGCACGAAATCTGCGCGGCCATGCAGCAGGTCGGTGCGCAACTCCTCGAAGGGTGGCAGGTCAACCCCCGCGAGATGACGGAAGACGTCGGCGACTTCGCGCCCGGCGTAGTGTTCAGAAGTGACGACGCCCAGCTCGACGAAAGGATGACTCGCGAGGATACGGACTGCCTCGATACCCGAATAGCCCGAAGCCCCAACCACGGCCACTCTGACTTTGTCATGCGAAGCCATCAGGGATAGCGCCTTTCGTGCAAGGGTTTACGCGAACCAAGTCCAACTATCATGATTTTGTAAGCAATGCCACTTTGACGCCTTCGCGCTAACTATTTGGTGTCGAACTCGAAGACCATCTCGCTCGGCGCGTTGGCCGGATCGTGCCCGAGCTTCTCGATATAGAGCCGCACGACTTCGTCCGTCGGATGTTCGGTGTACATCGCTTCGAGCTCGGATTTGGCATTGGCCGCCGAGCCCTTGTGAATCAAGTCTATCACCGACGCAAAACGGTGATAGAAGGCAGGATCGACTCCGTCGCCCTCGTGCGCCGCCACTTCGACGACAGGTACGAGCTGTTCCTTGCCCTTGACCTTCACCAGTCCGAGTTCGCGCGCGATGTACTTGCCGTGGGAATCGTTGAGCGTCTGGCGGCTCGCGAGCAGATGCACCTTGAAGTGGCGCGTCAGGCCCTCGAGGCGCGACGCGAGATTCACCGTGTCGCCGATCACGGAGTAATCGAAGCGGTTGGCTCCCCCGAAATTGCCGACAATCGCCTCGCCCGTCGCGATACCGATGCCGATGTCGATATCCTTGAAGCGTGGATCGTTCTTTTGTAGCGCGCGCAACTCGGAGAGCATCGCGAGCGCCGCATCGATGGCGGCGCCGGTCTGATTCGGCACTTCGACGGGCGCGCCCCAGAACGCCATGATTCCGTCACCGCGGATCTTATCGACCACGCCGCCGCTTTCGAGGATACGGTCGGTCATCTTGGTCATGTAGTCGTTGAGCAACGCGACCAGCGCCGCGGGATCTGTCCGCTCCGAAAGTCCGGTGTAGTTGACGATATCGGCGAACAGGATCGTCATGACACGGCGCTCGCCGCCGAGTTTCAGACCCTCGGGCTTGGCCACCAGCGACTCGATCACTTCAGGATGCAGGTAATGCTCGAAGGCGTGGCGGAGATGCCGCTTCTCGCGGCCCTCGGTCGCGTAGCGGTAGCTGACCAGCGCGAGGTAAGTGAGCCATAGCGTGGAGAGCGGAAAGACGACGCCGATCAACTCGCCGATGCTATCGAGGCGATACTGCGCGAACGCGAAGTATCCGGTGCCGAGCAACAGCGCGGCGATCAGCGAACTGACTGCGGAGACGGTTCCGGCGGCGATCGCGATTGAAACGCCGATGATTGCGCCCCCGGCCAGCTCGATCGTCGGCTCGCGCGGCTTGAAGACGAAATCGCCCTTCAGGACATTATCGATGGCGGTCGCGTGAATTTCGACGCGGGGCATCTCGTCGCCGACCGGCGTGACCGCGCGATCGCCCAGACCGGTCGCCGTCATCCCGATAATGACAATGTGACCCGCGAGGTTCGCTCTCGGGACTTTGTGATCGATGATGTCGGAAACGGAAAAGCGCGGCATGGTTCCCTGCGGGCCGCGATAGCGAAGCAGCATGTGCCCGCCGAGGTCGACCGGAACATTTTCGCCGGCGACCGATACACCCTGCACCCCGAACTGGTCGAGGCGCAGGACCAACGCCGAGTCATTGGTAACAGCACGCACGACCGCGAGAAACATCGGCACGCAATAGGCGCCGTCGAAAGGCAGGACCGTGTACTCGTCGCGGATCGCACCGTCGAGATCGTGATCAATATTGACCGACGCGATCGACTTGGCGGCCTCGTTCAGCGACGGAATTGGTGGAAGGTACTCGGTGGCGAAGAAAAGCGGCGGCTGAGGACCGGGCGCCTGGTTCACGATGTTGTAAACGAGCGGACCCGGCTCGCGAATTTTCGACAGCGCGCCGACCACGTGGGACGCCGCGGTATTTTTGGTGCCCGCCGGGAACACGCTCTCGAAAAAGTAGGGGAGAATGGTTTCGCCCTGCGCCTTGATCGCCGCCGCTAGCGCCAAGTCGCCGCTGGTGCCGACCGCCTGCGCGATCGCAGCAGGCTGCAAATTCAGCGCCTTGAGGTTTTCCGCAATCGTCGAACGCTCAAGGTCGGTTTCATCGTGCTCACTGAACATTACGTCCGAAGCGATGACTGAGGCCTGGTAATAGTCCTTGAGCGAAGTCCAGAGCCTGGCAAATATAGCCCGCGGCCACACCCACTGCCCAAGCTCGTCGATCGAGGTGTCGTCGATCGCGGCGATATCAACTACGCCCGTCGGAGGTGTGACCTTGCCGGAATACATGCGGAGGTCGGAGACTTTGAGATCGAGGAATTCGAACGCGTCGGGGCGGCGATCGCGCGCGATGAACATCAGCACCACCACCAACAGGCCAAGTGCGATTGTCCTCTTGTGTCCGCGCACGCGGAGCGAAGTAGCGCCCCTGGTAACTCTCGATGCTCTCGCTGCCATCGTGAATGACCGAGATTAGCGCGCCGCACGCTGACGCGCTAATAGCAGCCAAGCCTGCATTGGCGATTCGAGAGGAGCAACAAAAAACGAGGCGCGAGGATGGAACCTCGCGCCTCGGCCTGCGAACCGATTCGGATCGGCGTTAGCGCTTGGAGTACTGCGGCCGCTTCCGCGCCTTGTGATGCCCGTATTTCTTGCGCTCGACCTCGCGCGAATCGCGCGTCAGCATCCCGTTTTTGCGTAGCGCCGGACGCATCGCCTCGGACGCGGCTACCAGCGCGCGTGAGATCCCGTGGCGGAGCGCATCAGCCTGGGCCGCGGTGCCGCCGCCCTCGACATTGGCCAGCACGTCATACTGGCCGGCGGTCTCGGTTACCTCGAATGGCTCGAGGATGCGCATGCGCGACGTGTCGCGCGGAAAGTAATCGTCGAGGGTGCGTTGGTTGATCGTGATCGTGCCGGAGCCGGGCAGGAGCCGCACGCGAGCGACGGCGGACTTACGCCGCCCCGTGCTCCAGATGATGTTCTTCTTTTCTGGCATGTAAGTTCCGTGTCGTTTCAGAGGCTGACTGGCTGGGGTTTCTGCGCCGCGTGCGGATGCTCGGCGCCGCGATAAATCTTGAGCTTGAGGAAAAGCTGGCGCCCCAGCCGGTTCTTTGGCAGCATCCCGCGCACAGCCATCTCGATTAACCGTTCGGGTTTCTTCTCGAGGATCTTGGCGGCAACCGTCGAGCGCACACCGCCGGGATATTCGGTGTGGCGATGATAGACTTTGTCGGAGGCCTTTGCTCCCGTGAGTTTAACTTTGTCGGCGTTGATGACGACCACGAAGTCGCCGGCGTCTTGGTGGGGCGTGTAGTCGGGGCGGTGCTTGCCGCGCAGCACGGAGGCGGCGCGCGAAGCGACGCGGCCGAGCGCGCGATCGGTGGCGTCGATAAGGATCCACTTGCGGTCTCGGAGGGCGCTTTCGCGCGATACGCTTCTGGTTTGTTCGGTCAGTTTCAATTTCTTCTACCCAAGCTTGGTTGTGGCGGGGCCGATGGGATTTGAACCCACGACTTCCGACGTGACAGGCCGGCGTTCTAACCGGGCTGAACTACGACCCCGCCTGAACCATCCTTTGTTACACTTTCCGGCCCGCGGAGCAACCAAAGAGCGTCCGTCGCGCCATTGTTGCGCACAAATCGGCGCGTATCAGACGCACCTTGGCCACCGGAAAACCAACCATTCGGACGCCGCGGTCATTAAATCCAAAGTTGGTCAAAAAAGTGACAAGTGGGATGTAATCTTGCCTTGGTTTCGATGCTCCAATATCCTGAGGCTTAGTCTCGAGAACCGCTCCAGTCGTCTTAACCGAAGCTGCGGAAGCGATACTTAAGAACGCCTCGCTGCTGCTATGTGGATAGTTCGACTCGCGCTGCGTCGGCCGCTCTCGGTGGCCGTGATGGCGCTCCTGATGCTCGTCCTGGGAGTGCTCTCGTTCTCCCTGATGAACGTCGACATTTTCCCCTCGATCGACCTGCCCGTGGTGCTGGTGGTGTGGAACTACCCCGGTCTCTCGGCCTTCGACACCGAGCGGCGGATGGTGTTTATCAGCGAGCGCGCGTACTCGACGACAGTCAACGGCATCGAGCATATCGAGTCTGAATCCATCAACGGCCTCGGCATCCTGAAAGTCTACTTCCAGCCGGGCAGCGACATCGGTGCCGCGATCGCGCAGATCAACGCGGTTTCGGAGACGATTTTGAGCATCCTGCCTCGCGGTGTCGAGCCACCGCAGATCATTTCGTACAACGCGGCCAACGTGCCGGTCGCGCAGCTCAACATCTTCAGCCAGACGCTGACCACCACCGAGCTCTTCGACTACGGCTTGAACTTTATCCGCATCCAGCTCTTCACCATTCCGGGATTCTCCTCGCCGGCGCCGCTTGGCGGCGTGACTCGCGAGGTCATGGTCAACCTGCATCCGACCGAGCTCTATGCCAACGGCCTCTCCGCCTACGACGTCGGCAACGCTCTCGATGCGACCAACGTGGTTATCCCGTCGGGCACCGCCAAGATGGGCAACTACGAAGACAACGTCGACATCAACATGAGCGTGCCGAAGGTCAGGGACTTCAACGCGCTGCCGATCAAGGTGCAAAACGGCGTGCCGGTGTTCTTGGGTGACGTTGCGCCGGTCACGGACTCGCATCCGCCGCAGACCAACGTGGTGCGCGTCAACGGCTCGCAGGCCACCTACCTGATGGTGATCAAGCATGCCGACGCGTCGACGCTCAAGGTCGTGGACGCGGTGAAAACAAAGATCCCGCTGATCAAGGCGACTGCGCCCAAGGGCCTTGAAGTATCGCTCAGCTTCGACCAGTCGCAGTTCGTGCGCGCCGCGCTCTGGGATGTCGTGCAGGAGGCGGTGACGGCGGCGTTCCTGGTCGCATTGATGGTGCTGCTTTTCCTCGGCTCGCCGCGCAGCATGCTGATCGTGATCACCTCGATTCCCTTGTCGATTTTAACCGCGATTGTCGCGCTCAAGCTCACCGGGCAGACGATCAACACGATGACGCTCGGTGGTATCGCGCTCGCGGTCGGTATGCTGGTTGACGACGCGACGGTGGAAATCGAGAACATCCACCGCAACCAGGCGATGCACAAGCCGCTGCTGGTCGCTATCCTCGACGGCGCGCATCAGATCGCGACGCCGACCTTCGTCGGCACACTGTCGATCTGTATTGTCTTCTTCCCCGTGGTCTTGCTGACTGGCGTGGCGCGATTCCTGTTTACTCCGCTTGCACTCGCGGTCGTGTTCGCGATGCTCACGTCATACCTGCTGTCGCGAACGCTGGTGCCGACGATGGCGCGCTACCTTTTGCCGTCGGAGCACGAAGAGCATCTCGGCGATTCGCTTTGGGAACGCGCGGTTCGAGGCTTCGACAACGGCTTCAACCGCGTGCGCGATCGCTATCGCGAAACGCTTGCCAAGTTCATCGCCAAGCGCGTCTTTTCGTTGGTCTGCGTGGGCTTGCTGATCCTGGTTTCGACCGTCCTGGTTAAAGTCGTCGGCGAGGATTTCTTTCCGAAGGTCGATGCGGGAATGATGCGCCTGCACGTGCGCGCGCCGACTGGCACGCGAATCGAACATACCGAGCTCATCGTCGATGACGTCGAGCGCGCGATCCGCAGGGTCATTCCGCCCAATGAACTCGAGGGTATCAGCGACAACATTGGTTTGCCGGTTTCGTATGACCTTGCCTTCTACCAAACTGACAGCATCGGCCCGATGGACGCCGACATCCTGATCCAGCTCAAGCCCAAGCATCACCCGACCGCGATGTACGAGGATCGTATCCGCTACGCACTCGAAGCGCAGTTCCCCAACGTGACTTCATACTTTCAAGCGGCGGATATCGTAAGCCAGGTGCTGAACTTCGGACTGCCGGCATCGATCGACGCGCAGATCAACGGCAACGACCTGGATAAGGATTACCAAATTGCCGCGCGGCTCGAGGATCGGATGCGGCGCATCCCTGGCGTCAGCGACTTGCGCATCGCGGAGCCACTCGATTACCCGAGCTACAAGGTCAATGTGGACAGGTCGAAGGCGCTCGAGATGGGCATTACGCAGGAGGAGGTCGCTTCGAGCCTGCTCGCGTCGCTCAGCGGCGCGGCGTTGCTGCAACCGAACTTCTGGCTCGATCCGGTTAGCGGCGTCAACTACAACGTGGTGGCGCAGGCGCCGCAGCATCTAATCGATTCGCTCGCCGCGCTTTCCAATGTCCCGCTAAGCACGCCGCAAATCGACGGCACGCCGGGTCAGCCGCAGCTTCTCGGCAACATCGCGTCGATCCATCGCGCGATCGACCCGGCGGTCGTCGCGCACTACACGGTGCAGCGCGTCATCGACGTTGATTGCGCCGTCACCGGGCGCGACCTCGGCAGCACGACCGCGGCGGTCAAGAGCGCGATCGGCAAACTTGGCAAGTTGCCGCCTGGAACGCAGGTTGTGATCCGCGGGCAGAGCCAGGCGATGAACGAATCGTTCCGCACGCTCGGCGAAGGAATCGTGCTCGCGATCATCCTGGTCTATCTGTTGATGGTGGCGAACTTTCAGTCGTGGCTCGAGCCCTTCATCATCATGATGGCGGTGCCGGGCGCGCTCGCGGGCGTGCTCTGGATGCTGGTGATCACGGGTACGACGATCAACGTCGAGTCGCTGATGGGCGCGATCATGGCGGTCGGCGTCGGCGTTGCCAACGGCAACCTGCTGATCACGTTCGCCAACGAGTTGCGCGAGCAAGGTTACAATCCGGTCGCCGCTGCGATCGAGGCAGGGCGTATCCGCTTTCGACCGATCATCATGACGGCGCTGGCCATGATTCTCGGCATGCTGCCGATGGCGCTCGCACTCGGCTCGGGTTCGGAGCAGAATGCGCCGCTGGGCCGCGCCGTGATCGGCGGCCTGATGGCGGCAACGATGATGACCTTGTTTGTTGTACCGGCAGTCTACTCAATCTTCAGCCGGAGCCTGATGGGCAAGCACGAGCGCGACGCAGAAATCGACGCGATCGGGCTGCCGGGCGCCTGACGACATTTAGCCTATGGACGAAGATCCGAGAAATTTCGAGGTTACGCCGCCGGGCAAGGTGTTCTACGTCGGCTGGTTCGGCGCGATCATTCTGATCGTGATTGCGACTGCGGGGCTCGTGCTCGCGCGCGATTTGTGGATCGGCAGGCAGACGTCGGACCTCGAGCAGGCCGCCGACCTGGGACCCCACGTACTCGTCGCGCAGGTCAGCCAGACAATGACGCAGCGCGACATCTCGCTGCCGGCGACGATCCGCGGCTTCGACGAAACGCAGGTCTATGCCAAGATCCCCGGCTACATCAGCAAAATCTTCGTCGACAAGGGCGATCTTATCCACAAGGACGAAGTAATCGCACTCATCGAATCGCCCGAGCTCGATCAGCAAGTCGCCAACGCCCTCGCAACCTACAAGCTCGCGCTCGTGACTGATAAGCGCTATCAGCTTCTCGTTCACCAGGGTGTCGTGCCGCAGCAGACCGCAGACAACACGCATCTCACGATGCTCGCCGACAAGGCCGCCTGGCAGCAGCTGGTCTCGGAGCAGGGTTACAAGAAGATGCTCGCGCCGTTCGACGGAATCGTGACCGAGCGCCTGGTTGATCCGGGGCATCTGATTCCCGAGTCGACCGCGGGTGCGGCCACGACCGGCGCCGCGGTGATCGCGGCTGCGACACTCAAGCCCGTCCGCGTCTTCGCCTACGTGCCGCAGAACATTTCGCCCTTCATCAAAAACGGCGACCAGGCATCCATCTCGGTCACCGAGTATCCGGGCAGAACCTTCGAAGGAACCGTGACGCGTCATCCCAACGCTCTGTCGCCTGATACCCGTACGATGCTGGTCGAGGTCGACATGCCGAACGAAGATACCGCGCTCTTGCCGGGCATGTATGCTACCGCGCACTTCGTAGTATCGGTGGCGGGCGGCACTCCGATGGTGCCTGACGACGCGCTGATTTTCCGCGACGGCAAAGTCTATGTGCCGATCGTGCGCGACAATCATCTGCACCTGGCCCAAGTCGCGCTCGGCTATGACAACGGCCAGCAAATCGAGATCACCAAGGGCGTCGGCGACAACGATGTTGTTGCGCTCAACGTCGGCCAGGCTGCCCGCGATGGCGAGCCCGTCCAGCCGGTTCACGGCGACACCTCGCGCTGAACGACTGCTAGCTGCAGCGATGTAGCTGCATTGGCCACGGCTGCAACTTCATCTTGAGTTGCGATCGAGCCGATGGCGCATCGAGCCTCAGCGATCTCGCCCGAGCCTTGGGCTGGCGACATCCTTACGAACTTCGTCGCGAGAGCGTTTAGGAGTCCCGGGTGGATTGCAGCCACGGCGCTGTTCATCTTCGCCACGGCGTTCTTTCTCCACTTCTGGTTAACAGCACGATCTGAGCTGGCCAGCATCAAGGCTGGCGGCGAGCAGGCTTCTTCGTTCGCCCGGCAACATGAGCTCATGAAAGCGCTTGGCCGCGAAGTCTCATCGACCTGGGATTCAGTCGGCGTGTCACTCCATGCCTACGACGCGCTCGATGCAGCGCGGATCGATTCTCCTGGTTACGCGCCGCGCGTGCGGGCCGCTTTCCGGCTCGGGCGTGCGGCTAGCTGGCAGGTTGAGGAGGCTATCAGAAAAGTCAAAACCGCCAATCTGAGCGATCCCACGATCGGCAGATTCAAGGCGCTCGACGGCAGGGAACTGTTCAACTTCGAGGACGATCTGCATGTGCGGCAAGCGCTGCTGGTTGCCGAGCTATCCCGCGATCCAGCCGCGATCGCGCAGGCCCGCAAGAACTTTACTCAGCAGCTCAACTCTAGCGCGCGTAGCGAGTTCGAAGTGAGCGTCGCGCAGGCCAAGCTTGGCGCCGATCTCGCCGCCGAGGAAGCAGACCACAAGGCCGCGCTTGCAAGCGTTGGTCATCGCGCTGAAAGACTCCTGATGGCGTTTTTGATTTCGATCGGCGCCGTGGTCTTTGCGGCCTGTTATCTCATCGCGATCAGAATCGGCTTGATTCGCTCGGCCCGGGAGATCTTCGAGTTCTAGTCCAGCGCCGCAGTGATGGCGCGGTCCGGCCGGTTAGACTGCGGCGAAGCGCCGATTACTGAGCGGCCACGGCTGAGCGGAATTGATCGCATCCAGCACCTCCTCGGGGTCGTTGACCATGGCCCACATCCTGCCGTGCCTTTCGTCCATGAAACGGCGATCGATGCAGCTCAGCAGCAGCTCCTGGCACTTGTCGTAGAAGCCCATCGTGTTGACCATCACGATCGGTCCGCCGTAAAGGCCGAGCCGTTTCCACGCCATCGCCTCGAACAACTCCTCGAGCGTGCCGCATCCGCCGGGCAGCGCCACGACGGCATCGACCTCGGCGATCATCAACTTCTTCCGCTCGTGCATGTCCTCGACCAGGATTAGTTCGGTGAGGCGCTGATGGCCCCATTCAATGTCGTACATGAAGCGGGGCAAGACGCCGATCACGCGTCCGCCTTCTTCCAGCACGCCGTCAGCCAGATGCCCCATCGAGCCGTTGCTGCCGCCGCCGTAAACGGTGGTGATGTGATTGCGGGCAAGCACGCGGCCGAGGCGGCGCGCGGCGAAATGATATATGGGATCGCATGAGCGGCTCGATGCGCAGTAAACGCAAACTCGCTTGATAGGCATGGGCGAAATCGTAACTCGTCGCGTCGCGCCTTCAAAGTGAGGGCGCGCAGCGCCGCGAAGATCGCCGCCAGCGCTGCGGTGTCGTTGCCCGCTGCTTGACTGGAGGGCAGCGCATCGTAATGCGCGACAAGCATCGCCCGTGCTGCTGGTGCCGGTACGCAAGCGACGAGTTGGTCACAATCAATGAGCTCGATATCGTCGTCCCCCTGTTTCAGGTGCAACATTGGCCTCAGTCTACGTTGTCCAAAAGGTGACAATTTGTGGACCAACTTCAGGATGAAAAAATCAATCCTTGATTCGCCTGATGGTCGGCGCAAACCGGGTGCCAATCCTTCACCACGACTCGATCATGCGATCTAGGCCGATCCCCCGCGCCCTTCAGATTCGCTAATGTTAAACGCCGCGAACGTCGTCGCATTGGCGCGTCTGCGAGTTCTTCTTCGGAGTCGTCCCGAGCGCAGTGAGTCGGCGAACCAAGTCGAGGGCTCTTGGAGGCACCGAGGGTGCCGGCACCAATTGGGCTGCGAAGCGCTTTCCTTCTTTCGGCGAGGAAGGGACGCTAGGTGCCCGCTTTCCGCTATCGGCGGACTCGTCGAACGCGCCGCCTATCCGAGACCCTCGACTTCGGCAGCCTGCGCTCGGCCTGACAGAAGAGGCGCGCTTGATGAGATGATGACCCGAGATTCAGCTACTTCGCAGAGCTCAGCTGGACCGCCCGGGACTTCGCTCGGTCAGTGGGAATGATGGCGGAAAGTGCCAACGAGAGCGGGCTATCGCGCGCGGCTTGCCATCGATATCATCTCGGCTGGGCCGATTTAGGCCGCCGTAAATGCCCGCCGCGGACGCCATATCGAATTCAGCCACCGCCGCGCCGCGCCGCGTCCTGATAGTGCTGCTCGGCGCGATTGGCGACGTGGTGCGCGCGCTGCCGATGCT
>JASHPB010000174.1 GCA_030038355.1 Candidatus Binataceae bacterium | reverse complement strand
TTGTAGGTCCGACTGGTTGCGTGGTCGGAATCGATCCACTGCCGCTCAGAATAGACATTGCAAATCGAAGGAGCCACTTAGGTCTAAGCTTCAAGGTTGCCAATGCCAACGATCTCAGCGAATTCAAGGAAAACTCCTTTGACGCGGCTTACATGAATGCCGTCTTTCACTGGCTGCCGGACAAGCGAGTACCGCTTCAGCAAATTTTTCGGGTTCTCAAAAGCGGTGGTCGCCTAGCTATCATGAGCGGTGCAAAAGACAATTCAAACCCGCTGCATGCAGTTCGCGAACGCGTGATGAGGCGGCCACCTTATGATCAGTATCAACGAGCTTCGGGAGCAGTCGCTTATCATGTGACTCCTGAAGAATTGCGGGATTGTCTCACGGAAGCGGGTTTCAGGATCGCCAGACTCGAGCTAAGGCAGCGCGAACATCCGGAAGCTTCGCCGGAGGAGATGATTCAGTTTTCAGAAGCGAGCTCGTTCGGGAATTTCCTGGGACATCTGCCGCTGGAACTTCGCGAGGCCGCTCGCGCCGACATAAAAATTGAACTGGCCAACGCGCTGCCATTGCAGACGGTTCGCCAGGGTATTATCGCCGTGGCGATTAAGCCCTGACTATTCCTGCAGCTAACTGGCTGGCTGTCGGTGGGCTCGGCTATGCTAAAATCCTCGGCCGTGATGAAGAAAGTCCTGATGGTCTGCTCGGGCAATCTCGACCGCAGCCCGACCGCCGCAATGCTGCTCGCGGAAATGGCGCTCCCGATTTGGGTGACCTCGGCGGGCACCGAGCGCTGGGCCAAAAACCAGCTCACCGCCGAGCTGCTCGAAGAGGCCGACGTGGTTTGCGTGATGGAGCATGCGCATCATCGCACGATTATCGAGCGGTTCGGCGACACGTACTCGTCGAAGCTGGTCGTGCTCGATGTGCCCGACAACTATATCTGCTGGGAACCTGAGCTGGTCTCGCTCCTGAAACCAAAACTACGCGCGGCGCTCGGATTGTCAACGCGTGAGCGCGCCGAGGAGAACGAGTAGCGAGTTTTCCCGATCCGGCGCTAGCGTGGGCAACTTGCTTGCATCGTTCCCGTGCGCTGCAATCACTGATATGGGCCTATTGGTCGACGGCGCATGGAAGGATCAATGGTACGATACCGAGTCGAGCGGGGGCCGCTTCGTGCGGCAGGAGGCGCCGTTTCGGAACTGGATAACCCGTGATGGGAGTGCGGGTCCGAACGGTGAAGGCGGATTTCGTGCCGAGCCGACCGCTATCATCTGTACGTTTCGCTGGCTTGTCCCTGGGCATGTCGCACGCTCACTTTTCGGAAGCTCAAACAGCTCGAACAGCTTATTTCGGTATCGGTAGTCGATCGCTTCATGGGCGAGCACGGCTGGGCATTCGCAGCGCCGGATGGTTCCCTGACGCGCGGCTCGACGCGCGATCATCTTTTCGGCGCGCTCTATCTGCACCAGATCTACACGCGGGCTAATCCGCACTACAGCGGCCGAGTAACCGTGCCTGCGCTCTGGGATAAGCATCGTGGCACGATAGTCAACAATGAGTCATCGGATATAATCAGGATGCTCAACAGCGCCTTCGACGAATGGGCGACGCATCGGTCGATTTCTATCCGATGGAGCTGCGCGGCGAGATCGATCGCATCAACGCTATCGTTTATCCGAACGTCAACAACGGCGTCTATCGATGCGGCTTCGCGACTACGCAGGCCGCCTAGGAAGAGGCGTTCGACCAGCTATTCGCTGCGCTGGATGAACTTGAAGTGCGTCTCGGGCGCACGCGCCACCTGGTGGGTTCGCGAATCACCGAGGCGGATTGGCGGCTCTTCACCACCCTCGTCCGCTTCGGCGCAGTTTACTATGGGCATTTCAAGTGCAATCTGCGGCGGATCGTGGACTATCCGAATATGTGGAACTACGTGCGCGAGCTATACCAGGTGACCGGCGTTGCAGAGACGGTTGATCTCGCACACTCAAGCGCCACTACTACTCGAGTCACGCTACGATCGATCCCACTCACATCGTGCCCAAGGGACCGCTGATTGACTTCATGCAGCCGCACGACCGCGCGAGATTCTCGTGAAATGAACTTGCGCGCGCGCTGCTGATTCGCGACTCGCCCCATTAGACTAGCTGCCAGTGCTTTCTGATTTAGTGTGAAGGTTACCAGGCGTTCCCGAAGTTTCCTGCCGTTCCTTGACTTCGTAATACCGCGTTCTTGATCAAAGACGAGTCTCGACTGACCAAGACCACTTTGAGTAGCCTGCCCGCGAAACAATGATCGCAGCGAGAAACGAAATGGCACTCAATCTCAGTGAGTTGTCGACGATGGACGCAACTGCGCAGGCCGAACTGGTCCGCCGGCGCGAATTGACTCCGCTCGAGTCGGTCGACGTCGCGATCGCTCGAATCGAGAACGTGAACCCAGCGCTCAATGCTGTGATTTCACCGCTCTTCGAGGTAGCGCGCGTGGCAGCGATTTTCGCCGAGCTGCCGGCGGGACCTTTTGGTGGTGTGCCGTTTCACCTTAAGGACGCCGGCGCGATGCAGAAGGGGCAACCCTACTGCCTGGGAATCGCGCCTTGCGCGACGCCGATTACCGGTCGCCTTCAGACACCGTGCTAGGCACGAGGTTTCGCAGCGCTCGCTTTACTACTCTCGGCAAAACCAATATGCCGGAGTTGGGCGCGCAGTGCACAACGCAGCCGCTGGCCTTTGGTCCCACCCGAAATCCCGGGGACCTCGAGCGATCGACCAGTGGCTCGTCGGGCGGTTCTTGCGCGGCGGTGGCGGCAGGCTTGGTGCCGATCGCACATGCGAATGACCAGGGCGGCGGCTCAATCCGACTGCCTGCGGGATGGTGCGGATTGGTCGGACTAAAGCCATCGCGAGGCAGGATATTCCGGCATTCGACCTCGCGTTCGATTGTCGAATCTGTAGTCAGCCGCACGCTCCGCGACGTCGCCGCAGTGCCTGACGCTGTTCAGGGATCTGCGCCGGGCGATCTCTATCTCATCCCACCGCCCGTGCGTAGATACACGGAGGAACTCTCGGAAGTCCCCGGGAAACTTAGAATCGGGATGTTGGTCAGAGCTCCGTGGGAGGTCCATCCGAAAATGTGTTAGCGCGGTCGCAGCGACCGCCAGGACGCTGGAGTCATTGGGGTATTTAGTTGGAGAATCTTGCCCCGAGGCCCTGTTCGATCCCGAGCAGGGGCCGCGGCTCAGTGCGCTTCCCCAATGATACTGAGCTTCCGGTTGAATCGGCCCGTGACGCAACAAGACGTGGAGCCTTACCTGTGGTCGTTAAAGCGGGCCGGGCGAACCGAGCGTGCCGGCAAAGGAATACATCAAGGCGATGGATTGGCAGAACTTCTGGGCGACCCGAGTTGCGCAATGGTGAACGACAAGTTTCAACCTGCTGCTGACGCCGACCGATCGGAGCCGCCCTTTACGCTCGCAGAGCTGACGCCACCAGCAGAGAAGCCATGGCGATTATGGCCGAAGATCGCGCGGCATCTGTTTTTCACGCCACCATTGAAGGTAACTGGCCAACCCGCGATCTCGTTGCCGCTGCACTGGACTCCTGACGGCTTCCGGTGGGAGTTCAGCTCGTCGCTGCGATGGGTCGCGAGGATCTCTTGATTCGCGTAGCGAGACAGCTCGATCAGGCGCAACCTTGAAGCGATCGGCGGCCACCGGTGCATGTTTGAACATCTGTTGACAGCCAGGTCCAGAAATAAGCTGCGCGCACGTTGGCATATCCCAACCCGCGCGCAGTAAGAAAGCGAGTCGCTAACTTTTCGATCAGGCGCGGCCGCCGCGCAGCAACTTGCCCGAGGTCGCTCCCGTGCAGCGTCCCTCATTCCAGGTCTCTTCGCCGTTGACGATGATCGAGCGGTAGCCGCGCGCATGCTGCACGCGGCGCCATTCGCCGCCCGGGAAGTCGTGCGTGATCTCGCCGACCCAGTCGGGCTCTACCGCGAGCCGCTTCAGATCGTAAACCACGACGTCCGCGGCGAGGCCTTCGCGCAGCATCCCACGATCGCGGAATCCCGCCGCGTGGGCCGGCAGAGCCGACAAGCGATAGTGCGCCTCCTCGAGCGTGACGCGATTCTCGTCCCGCACCAGCCATCCGAGGAAATCCGTGGTGTACGCGCCGCCCGTGAAGAACTTGGTGTGGGCGCCGCCGTCCGACACGCCGGGAATCGTATACGGCGAATCGTTGATCATCTCGGCGTAGAAGTCGGTGTTGAAGCCGCGGTTCGGGCCGAGGAACTCGACTTTCAGATCGCCAGCGATTGAGAGATCGAGCATGACGTCGATTTCGTGCTTGCCCTCGTCGTTCGCGATCTGGCCTACCGTCTTGCCGACGTACTTTTCGAGCTCGGGCCTGTCGTTGGCCCACTGCACGATGAGCCGGCGAATCTCGCCGCCGACACCTTTCTGAATGACCTCGAGGCGCTTATTGGCGTCCTCGTGCTCGCGCTTGATCGCGGCGCGGAGCTCGGGGTCCTTCATCTTGCGGATCTTTTCTTCGGTGGTTCCCGTCGTGACCGCGCGCCACGCGGGGCTCGCGTCATATAGATTCCAATGCTCGAGCGTGAAGGCGAACCCTGTGCGGAGCGTAGCCGTCTGGCCGAAGATCGGAAGGCCCTTCTCGCGCGTGCGCTTCAGCCATGCGAGGCTTCGCTGATGCGGCTTCGGATCTTTGCGTGCGGGCGCGATCGCGTTGTAGAGAATTGGGCGGCGCGCTTCCATCGCGAGCCGCTCGACGAACGCGAGGTCATCCTTGATGAGTCCCGTCGCCTGCGTGATCTGGATGAAGCCCTCGTCGCGCGCTTTCAGCACGCGGGCGAGGTTCAGGATGTCCTCGTCGCACATCGTGTCGGTGACCATCGGTGAGCCGTCGAAGTCGGCCTGCGTCGAATTCGGCCCGAGGCGCTGGATGGAGAAACCGCAGATGCCGGCGTTCATGCCCTCGTCGAGCAACCGCGCCATCTCGGCGCGCTCGGCGTCGGTCGCGGGTCGAGTCTTCGCGGCATCGAGCCCCATCACGTAGGTCATCAGCGACGCGGTCGGCACGTACTGGATGCAGTTGACTCCCAAGGGCGAGCGCTCGAGCGAATCCATGTACTCGGGCAGCGTCTCCCAATCCCAACGCATTCCCTGTTTCATCGATTCATAGGGGATCGCCTCGGTGCGTGTCATCGTGAGCATCGAGCGTTCGCGGAAATCTGGCCGCACGGGCGCGAAGCCGAAGCCGCAGTTGCCGAGCACAACCGAGGTGACGCCGTGCCATCCGGAGATCGTGCAGTAAGGATCCCAGCGGATCTGCGCGTCGTAATGTGTGTGGAGATCGACGAAGCCTGGCGCGACGATGAGCCCGTCGGCGTCGATCACCTTCTTCGCGAAGCCGGGCGAGCGCCCGCCGATCTGCGCGATCTTTCCGTCCTTGATCCAGACGTCGGCCGGGTAGCGCGGCACTCGGGTGCCATCGACCACGGTTCCGCCTTTGATTTGAATATCGTACTCGGCCATCGGCGTTCTCCTCGCCCTTGAGGCATGAGCGCGGCGCCTGTCCCCGAAGCGTCGCGGATATTTCTTAGATCTATTTACAGCACGCTAATGCCATCGGCAACCGCAATTAAACGACCGGTATGTTGTCGCGGGTCATCAGATCGAGCGACGTCCGGCGAAGGTCTCAACGGTTAGCCGGCGATGTTTTTCCTAGGGGAAGAGCGTCGCGCGCAATCGTTTGCCGATATCGCAGGAATCGACGCCGCCGATGCAGCCGCGCTCCTTAGGATCGGGCCTGACGATAGTCGGCGTTCCGCTTGAGAATTCTTTGACGGTTTTCGGCTTTCCCTCGAAATCGTCATCGCGGAAGTCAAGGACCGGCACGCCCCGTGAGTAGTTCTGGATTAGGTCGATTCTGCGGTCGAAGTTGCGATAGCGTTCAATCCGGACAAGATGACCGTCCAGGTAAGTCTTGAGGATATCGGGCCGTTTATCACCGTTGGAATCGAGCATCAAAGAGCGCTCATCGTGCGCGCGCTGGTTGAATACGTCCGCTAATAGTCTGAGACCGTTGATGGCACACAACGTCAGGACTACGCCCAGCGCCGTCCAGGTTACGCACTCCTTTGATCTTTCAATCATCGTCGTCTACGGGCCAACTCACTGCCCACAGTGTCCCCGGCGTCGTGCGGCCAGATCGCGCCTTTGGCGGGAATCGGCACACGATCGATACAACAATTTCGCGCCGCGACATTGTCGCAAGTCGGCGGTCGATCGCATAGAAGCTGTCGCATAGAAGGACGCGAGCAGTTCGCGGACATGCTAGAGTGGCCGAATTGAATGCGGTCGGGAGGTGAGCTGTGATCCCAGTCAGCGCTTTCGGCAAGACCGGCCATCAGAGCACGCGCGTGATTTTCGGCGCCGCCGCGTTCGGCACGATGAAACAGGATCGCGCCGACAAGGTTCTCGAAACCCTGCTCGAATTCGGCGTTAATCACATCGACACTGCCGCCGCCTACGGTGACTCGGAACTCCGGATCGGGCCCTGGATGCGCGAGCATCGGAAGCGCTTCTTTCTCGCCACCAAAACAGGTGACCGAACCTACCAAAAGGTGCGCGAGAGCCTCCATCGCTCGCTAGAGCGTCTCAAGGTCGACCACGTCGATCTGATCCAGATGCACAATTTGGTCGAAGAGGATGATTGGCAGACCGCGCTCGGACCGCGCGGCGCGCTCGAGGCTCTGGCCGAAGCGCGCGATCAAAAACTGGTGCGATTCATCGGCGTCACGGGTCATGGCACGCGCATTCCCGCGATGCACAAGCGGAGTCTCGAGCGCTTCCAGTTCGACTCGGTGCTGTTCCCATACAACTTCACGATGATGGAGAACCCGCAATACGCCGCCGATGCCGAGGTGCTGATCAAGCTGTGCAACGAGCGCGGCGTGGCGACGCAGACGATCAAATCCGCTGCGCGCCGGCGATGGCAAAATGGTGATGGGCCAAAGTTCAGCTGGTACGAGCCGCTTCGCGAGCGTGACGCAATTCGCCGTGCCGTCCACTTCGTGTTAAGTAGGCCGGGGCTTTTCCTCAATAGCTCGAGCGACACGACGATCTTGCGGACCATCCTCGAGGCGGCGAGCGAGCCCGCGTCTGCTCCGTCGCACGCGGAGATGGAGGCCGACGTCGCACACTACGCGATGCAGCCGCTGTTCACGGGTGCGCAAGAGCGCATCTGACGGCCCATCGCCGGCGCGATTATTGCGCCGGTCGAACCCTCATCCCCTTCAGTCTGGAAGCGGAAGGTCCAACAGCGTCGGGATCGTCCTTCCATTCATTCGATTTGGCCTTCTGAGCGCGCGGCTCGGCACGATCCGCTTTCGGCTATCGTCTGTGGTGGCCCGGCCGCCGGGCCGGCATTGCTTCAGTCGCCGTGTCCTTGCTCTCGATGATCTCCCGCGCGACACCGACCAACGGTATGGCCCGCGATTTCATTTGACCGCGAGCGCGGGCTCACCGCTGCTGTCATGCATCACGCGCGATCTGGTAGTGCCGGTGAGCGCTGCGGGCGCGCGCTGCCCGTGCTGCAACGCGCCGCTCGTCAGCCGTAAGACGGATTCGATGCTCCACGCCACGGCCTTTACTCGACGAAGCATCGCTTTCGGCGCATAAGATCCTGGGCCACCCAACCGACCAACCCGGACAACAACGTCAGGGCAACCCTTTACGAGTTGACCGAGGCGGTGCGCTCGGTGCGGATGCTCGCCGACTATTTCGATCCTCATCCCGAGGCGATGCTTAGGGGAAACCCTCCCAATCAAGTCCGCGGCACTCCTGGTCCTTCTGTCCTTTCTGCTGGCGGCCTGTGGACACAGTCCGCCGACTCACCTGGTAACTCTCACCGCGGTCGCATCGGTGGGCCATGCCGATGCGGTGCCGGGTTATCCGCTACGGGTTGACGCCGTCCGTATTCCAGTGGTGCTCGATCGTACGCCGTGGTTCGTCAGACAGCTGATAACCCACTTTCGATAAGCGATCAAAATCGATGGGGCGCTCCGCTCGGCGAGATGACGCAACGTGCTGGCCGAGGACCTGGCGCCGCGGCTACCCGCAGGCGCGGTTATCCTTGCCGACGCTCCAGCGCTGTCTTCCGCGCCCCATCTCGTGGTGACGATCGCGAAATTCGGCGGTGGGCAGAATCGGCAGCTGAAACCCGAAGGGAGCTGGGGGCTGCTCGAGGACGATCCGGCAAAGGCTCTGCCGAGGCGCGATATTAACTTCTCCTCTAAGGCTTCGCATTCCAGTTACGAGGCACAGGCGGCAGCGACGAGCCGGCTGCTCGGCAGCTCTCCGACCAAATCGCGGGCGACGTGTCTGCTTGCACCCAAGTTGAGCTCCAAGGGTGGCGCGACGCCTTTGAGCTAACGGTTCGAAAACCTAGCCAGTTTCGGCCCCAACAGAACATAACTCTTGTTCTGCCACAATCGATCTCGTCCCGCTGGTGTGATTCTCTCGCGATCCGCCAGCAGGTAATCATCGGAGCTAGGCGTACCTCCACGCATGTCGTCAAAATATCCGTTCTGCCAGGTCACGATTGTTGGAGTCGGATCAAGAAAATAGACCTGCCACATCTGATTCCAGTAAAAGTGCTCGGTGATCACCACCGCGTGAGCGCCTACCAGACTACGTAAAGATCCGATCTCTACCAGATCTTGAGTTACCACATGTCGGCTGTATTTTATCGTCTTCGCCACTTTGCCGGCCTGCAGAAGAGTCAGGCTGACTGCAGCGACGATAGCCGCTTGATCGAGGCTAAGACTCGTTACACGCAAGCCATAGCGCAGGAGAAATTTCATGAACCCCGTCGCAAAAGCCGCTATAAGAAAAAAAGAATAGACGGCCAGAATCTTGTGGTATCCATAAGAATAATCGAGATCAAAGAACGCGTGAAAAAGAAAGATACTCGCGGCCAGTAAGATCGATGCTCTCAGACGGCGATTCGGCCATCGGAAGCATCCGGTGAGCATGAAAGAGAGTACCGGAATACTGAGGAATATAGCGACAAACCTCGAAACGCCGAGCGAATTGAAGTTTGTGAGGCCGATTACGTCCGGAGGTAGAGCCCAGCGAGGCATGACCCATCCGCCCGCGAGAGCTATGTCATCGCGGAGTGAAACCATGCAGTGCCACATACTGATAGGATCAATCACTACGCCGATTAGGAGCGGAAGCAGGTACCTCACGAGCAGATGAGGCCGCGAGGCTCGCTCCATGGCAACGCCAGCGGCGCTGTAAATTCCGTAGGGCACGAGAATAAAGGGGAGAGCTTCCGGATACTCAGACGAGATAACGCATATGACGATGCCGAGCATGATGGCATAGCGAAAGTAGTCTTCCGGCTCACGCTCGATTTCTGCTAACAAAACAAAGAAGATGATTACGCAGCCCTGACTGAGCAGTTGGGGCGCGTATCCATGGTAGTACCAGAACAATTGATAGACGTTGAATACACTGAGAGCCAGTGTCAGTAGAGCTGCGGAAAAGCCCGCCTCCATCGAACTAGCGAAGATTCCGGCCAGCGGCACGGTGGCCGCGAAGATCACCGCCAACATGATCGAAAAGACTCGATAAGAAGGCACTCGAAAGAGTTGTGCGAACAGGCTGATCTGAAGCTCTGCACCCGGACGGTCAGTTGTCTCCATCCAGTTATTAATCATCACGCTCATCAGGCGTCGGTCGTTGATAGCGGGCACATCGGCGATGCTCCCATGCTTTAGGAAGTCGGCTACCGCGATGTAAGGGACGGGGTCGTTATTGCCAGCCGAGATCGTCGTAGGCACGGTGCTGATCCGTAGAAGAGAAATCAAGATAAGGGTGAGGGTTCCGATCGTCGTCAGAGTGAGAGGCAAAGCGAGGCCCGTTCTATCCGTTCTCTTCACGTTAACGAAGAAGTAGGTCAATCCTGCGAGAAGGGCGCCGAGCGCCGTCAGAATCCAGGTCGCCGTCGCGGCGTCAATACCAAGGCGGCTCAGCCATACCAGTACGAAGGCCGCCATCATCGAGCCCATCCAGGGCGCGAACCAGATTCTGTAAGTCTGAAGACGGGCAGGAAGAATCAGGCAGGCCGGCGCCCATCCGATCAAGAATAGATAGGCGTAGATCCCGAAGGCGTAGCCAAAGACGATCATCAGCAGCGACTAGGTACCGGCGCGAAACTGTCAAAAGTACCTAAATGACGAGGCATGGTAGCTGCTCGCAAGTCAGAAGCTGCAGGCGTCCACACGGCTGATCTGAAAGACGTGAGCGCGCTGCTCGAAAGGCCTGATCTACAATTCGAGCAGCGCACCGCGGCGTCTTTTTCTCAGGCGGCGAAGATCTCCTCAAAAAAGGATGTCAGCGCTTTCCACGAGCGCAGGTCCGTCGGCCGGTGATAAGAGATTCCCGGGTTACCGACCTTGTCTGCGTCGACATTGGTGAAGCTGTGCTTCGCTCCGCCATAGCTGATGATCTGCCAATCGACGCCCGCCTTCGACATCTCTTCCGCGAACGCATTCACCTGCGCAACGGGCACCAGCGGATCGTCGGCGCCATGATTGATCAGCACCTTGGCTTTGAACTTTCCTGCTTCGGCAGGTTTCTGTGACGCGAGGCCAGAATGAAAAGTCACGACGCCATTGAGCGGTGCGCCATCGCGCGCGGCTTCGAGCGACAGCGTTCCGCCCATGCAGAATCCGATCGACGCAAGCCGGTTTGGATCGACCTCGGGCCGTGACGCGAGCACGTCAAGCGCAGCGCGCGTGCGCTGCCGCGCCTTGGCCGGGTCGGTGAAGAGCGGAGTCGCCTGCTTGATCGCCTCCTGCAAATCGCTCAGCTCGAGGCCGTTGCCGTACGGGTCGCCGCCGAAAGCCACGTATCCCATCTTCGCCAGCCGCTCGACGCGCTCCTTGGCGTGCGCGCCGAGGCCGAAAGCTTCGGGCATCACCAGTACGCCCGGGCGTTTGCCCGATTTCTGGTCGTCGTAGGCGAGATAGCCGCGCAGCGAGGTTGCGCCGTCCTTGTATTCAATGGTCTGAGTCTTCATGGTTCCTCCGAAGTGGAATGGCATCCGTCGCCATTTCTCATCGGGCCGCGCGGAATTGCAAGTCCAGCCACCGAGTGCGAATTTGGACTCGATGGCGCCGCGAACCAAACCACCGTTTCGCGCCGATCATGTCGGCAGCTTGCTTCGCCCGCGCGCGGTTCTCGACGCGCGTGAAAATCTGAAGCACGGTCGTATCACGGCAAGCGAACTGCGCGAAATAGAAGACCAGGCGATTCGTGACGCCGTGAAGATGCAGGAGGATATCGGGCTCGAGGCCGTGACCGACGGCGAGTTTCGCCGCGCCTCCTGGCACATGGACTTTCTTTACCAGGTTGGTGGCGTCACGCGGGCGCATGACAATCTCACGGTCCGCTTTCACAACGAAAAAGGCGACCTCGAGTTCACGCCCGCTGCGCTGCACATCACGGGCAAGCTCAAGTTCGAGCGCTGCATCTTCGCCGACGATTTCAAATTTCTGAGATCGACGACTGGCCTGACTCCTAAGCTCAGCATCCCATCGCCCAGCATGATGCACTATCGAGGCGGCCGCGCCGCGATCGACGAGCGCATTTATCCCGATCTCGCTGGCTTCTGGAGCGATCTCGCGCATGTCTATGCGGAACAGATAGCGGCACTCGCCGCGCTCGGCTGTGCTTATCTTCAACTCGATGACACGAGCCTCGCCTATCTCAACGATCCCGCCCAGCGTCAATATATCGCGCGTCTCGGCGGCGACGGCGCGCGGCAGCATCTGACATATATCAGGACCATCAACGCTGCGCTCGCGAACAGGCCGCCTAAGATGACCATCTGCACGCATTCGTGCCGCGGCAATTTTCGCTCGTCGTGGGTCGCTTCCGGCGGCTATGATTTTGTCGCTGAGTCGTTATTCAACGAGCTGAACGTGGACGGATTTTTCCTCGAATACGACGATGCGCGCTCGGGCGGCTTCGAGCCGCTACGTTTCGTGCCGAAGAACAAGATGGTCGTGCTCGGCCTGGTCAGCACCAAGCGCGGCGCTCTCGAAAAGAAGGATGAGCTGAAGCGGCGTATCGATGAAGCGGCACGTTACGTTCCTCTCGATCAACTATGTCTCAGTCCGCAGTGCGGATTCTCGTCAACCCTCGAGGGCAACGTGCTTACCGTTGACGATCAGATCGCGAAGTTGAGACTCGTGGTCGAGACGGCGCGCGAAATTTGGGGATGAACGACTGAAGCCGAGGAGGACTCGATGACAACGTTCTATCATGCTGAAGTGATCGGCTCCATGCTCCGCCCCGACTACCTGAAGGACGCGCGCAAACGTTGGCAAGCCGGTGAAATGTCGACGCGCGAGTTCAAGCGAATCGAGGATCGCGCGGTTGACGAATCGATAGCACTCGAGGAGCGATGCGGCGTCGATGTGATCACCGACGGCGAGATGCGTCGCACGCACTTTATCGCCCCGCTCACCGATGTGATCACGGGCGTAAGAGAGATTCCCGCGTTCAAGCGCGTGTGGCGGCTGCCGCATGAGAAGGGTACGAAGGGCGAGCAGACAGAGATCCAGGTGCAATACGCGGTGGTCGAGAAAATCCGGCGCACGCGATCGCTCACCAACGAGGAATTCGCCTACGCGCGCGGCCGCGCGAAGAAGCCACTCAAAGTTACGCTGCCTAGTCCGCTGATGATGACGCTGCGATGGTCGCCGGAATACTCGCGCGACGCGTATCGCGACCCGTTCGATCTTTTCGCCGACGCGGCCGATATCGTGCGGCAGGAGGTAATCGAGCTTGCCGCGCTGGGCTGCGAGTACGTCCAAATCGATGCGCCGGAGCTAGGGATGCTCTGCGATCCGGAGCGGCGCAAAGAGGACTTTGCCGATCGCGGCATGGATCCGAATCGGTTGCTAACCGATGGGATCGACATCCTCAACTCGGTCGCCAGGGTTCCCGGCCTCAGGTTCGGGCTGCACATGTGCCGCGGCAATAATAAGGGCTACTACGTTGGCGAAGGCGGCTACGATGCGATTGCGAAGCAGGTCTTCTCGCACACAGGGAATTTCGATTGTCTGCTGCTAGAGTATGATGACTGGCGCTCCGGATCATTCGATCCGCTCGCCGATGTTCCGTCGAACAAGCCAGTCGTGCTTGGGCTCATCTCGACCAAGCGCGTCGAGCTCGAGCCGGCCGACGCGATCGTGAAGCGAATCGAGCAGGCGAGCCGATTCGTTGCGCGCGAGCGCCTCGGGCTTTCGACGCAGTGCGGCTTCGGGACGGTGTGGGAAGGAAATCCGATTCCCTACGCGACGCAGGTACAGAAGCTGAAGCTGGTCGCCGACATCGCGCATCGAGTATGGAAGTGATCGGCAGGTAGGCCATTTACCACGAACCGAGGGAGGCACTGAGATGTCCAGCAATGGAAATTTGGACGCGCGGAAAATCCGCGCCAGCCTGAAGCATCCGGTAATCGACGCCGACGGCCACTGGCTCGAATTCGCGCCGATCATCAGCGAGCAGTTGAAAAAACATGGTGGCCAACGCGCCGTCGATGGCTTCTTCGCCTTCAATCACTACGTCACGAGGGCGCTCAAGGAGACGCCCGCCGAGCGCAAGCGGACCCATCGCGCGCAGGAAGCATTCTGGGCCGTGCCGACGCGCAATACTCTCGACCGAGCGACTGAGCTGATGCCGCGGCTGCTCTACGAGCGGCTCGACGAGTTCGGCATCGACTTCACCGTGCTTTACCCGACCTCTGGCCTCGGCATCGCGTTCCATCAGGATGCGGAGACGCGGCGCCCCACCTGTCGCGCATTCAATAACTTCGTCGCCGAATACTTTGATGAATTCGCCGACCGCATGACTCCGGCGGCCGTGATTCCGATGCACACGACCGAGGAGGCGATCGAGGAACTCGAGCACGTCGTCAGGAAGCTCGGGCTCAAGGTCGTGATGATGGCGAGCCTCGTGCGCCGCCCCGTTCTCGCTTATGCCCAGAAGGGATCGGTTCCGCATCACGCGCTCTGGCTCGACATGCTCGGTCTCGACAGCGAGTACAACTACGATCCGGTGTGGGCGAAGTGCGTCGAGCTCGGCATCTCGCCGACCTTTCACTCGGGCTCCCGCGGCGTCGGCCTTCGTCTTTCGCCAACCAACTTCGTCTACAACCATATCGGCCACTTCGCGGCGGCGAGCGAGGCCGTTTGCAAGGCGATGTTCCTCGGCGGTGTGACGCGGCGCTTCCCCACGCTCAAGATGGGATTTCTCGAAGGCGGTGTGGGATGGGCGTGCGGTCTCTATGCCGATCTGATCGGCCATTGGAAGAAGCGCAACCGCGCGGCGCTGGAGGATGTGAATCCCGCGAACCTCGACCGCGAACTGCTCCTAAAGCTCATCGATAAGTACGGCGGCAAATGGCTCGTTGGAGGAGTGCAGGATCTGAACGCGGCGCTCGCGTCCGAGCATAGCGCCGGAGGAATTGGTGGAATCGACGATCTAGACGATTACTCGGCGTGCGGCATCAAGCGTGCCGAAGATATTCGCAACCTGTTCGTCAACAACTTCTACTTCGGATGCGAGGCCGACGATCCAAGCAACGCATACGCTTTCAACCGCAAGGCGAATCCCTACGGCGCTGAGCTCAAGGTGCTCTTCGGGTCGGATATCGGACACTTCGACGTGCCCGACATGAAAAAGGTCGTTCCTGAGGCATACGAGCTGGTCGAAGACGAGCTTATCACGACTGAAGATTTTCGTGCCTTCATGTTTACCAATCCGGCGAAGTTCTGGGGCGAGGCGAATCCACGATTTTTCGAGGGCACGCGCGTGGCGAAAGAAGTGTCGGCGGCGCTCGCGGAATCTAAAGCCGCGCCGGCAGAGGCCCGGCGCTAGACGAACTGGTGATGAACGATCCTCAATCGCATCCGACGGAATGGATGCAGGTGCTCCTCAGCGCGGCTGGCCGCGGTACTCGTGCGCCGTGTCAAGAGGTCAGCTTCGCGGGTCACGATCCCGTCTTTCCGACGTGCTTTCGCGCCGGCGAGGCAGCATCCGCGGCGCTCGGCGCGGCTGCCTCGGCAGCAGCAGATCTTTGGTGCCTTCGCGGCGGCGC
The DNA here is from genome assembly GCA_030038355.1 of Candidatus Binataceae bacterium. Lineage (GTDB taxonomy): Bacteria > Desulfobacterota > Binatia > Binatales > Binataceae > JASHPB01. Next base: position 10,129 of record JASHPB010000174.1, on the reverse strand, counting down.
GCCGCAGCGGAGCGAGATAAATGTGCGAGCAGCGGCCGCGTCTTTGCTCTCGTTCATGTATCAACGTGTCAGCGGCCTCGTGTTTGAGCGCCGCTCGCTGGCGACGACCGCGCTCTATCGCGGGGCTGACGATCGCTGGATTCATCTCCACGGGGGCTTTCGTTCGCGCGAAGGAACGCTCGCGCTGCTCGGATGCGCCGACGAGGCGGACGCGATTGCGCGGGCTGTTGCTACCTGGGACGCGCAGGCGCTCGAGGATGCGCTGGCGGCTCGTGGATGCTGCGGCGTGTGCCTTAGAAGCGCAGACGAATGGCGGCGGCATCCGCAGGGAATTGCGCTCGGCAAGGTGCCGCCGATCGAGATTTTCAAAATCGGCGACGCGCCGCCTGAGGCGCTCCGTGGGCCGCGCGCGAACGAGTGCGGGGCGCGGCCGCTTAGCCGCGTGCGCGTGCTCGACTTAACGCGCGTGCTCGCGGGTCCGACCTGTGCTCGCACGATGGCCGAGCATGGCGCCGATGTCCTGCATGTGCGCGGACCGCGCCTCCCATTCGTCGAACCCTTCGTTATCGACACTAACCCCGGCAAGCGCTCGTGCTATCTCGATTTGGATCGCAGCGAGGATCTAGAGCGGCTACGCGCGCTGGCTCGGGAAGCCGACGTGTTCTCACAAGGCTATCGCCGCGGCGCGTTCGCGCGGCGCGGCTTCACTGCTGAGCAACTTGCCGAGATGCGACCCGGAATCGTCGTGGTATCGATCGCCTGTTACGGCCACGAGGGTCCGTGGGCGGGACGCCCCGGATGGGAGCAACTGGCGCAGACCACCAGCGGCATGGCGCTCGAGCACTCGGGAATCGAGCGTCCTGCGCTCGTGGGCGCCGCGCTCAACGACTATACGACCGGCTATCTCGGTGCGACGGGCGCGATGCTCGCGCTCGCGCGGCGTGCAACGGAGGGCGGGAGCTGGCACGTCCGCGTATCGCTCACGCGCACTGCGATGTGGATTATGTCGCTGCCGCGGGTTGCTCAGGACATGGTACCGAAGCCAGTTGATCCCAGCGAAATCGCGCCCTGGATGATCGAGATGCAGACTGCGTGGGGCCCGCTCAAGAGGCTCGGACCGATCGCGAGGATGTCGGCGACGCCGCCGCGCTGGGATCTTCCGCCGGCCAAGCTCGGCAGCCATCCTGCAGCCTGGAGCTGAATAATCGGCCGGCGTTAAGCTCGCAGAGCGGACGCAGCCGGATTTGATTCAGCGCATCAGGCTGAAGCAGGTACGGACCTCCTTGAGGAATGTCTCCGGTTGCTCGAACGCTGCGAAGTGCCCGCCCTTGTCGAGTTCGTTGAAGTACACGAGCTTCGGGAAGCGCTTCTCCAGCCAGCGTTTAGAGCTGCGGAAGATTTCTCTTGGGAAGATAGAGCATCCGACAGGCACCGTCACCGCGTCGGTCGGGAACGAATTGAAGCTCTCCCAGTAAAGCCGCGCCGACGAGGCCGCTGTGGCCGGCAGCCAGTACATCATGATGTTGTCGAGCAGCTCGTCGCGACTCAGCACGTTCTCAGGATGACCGTTGCAATCGGTCCATGACCAGAATTTCTCGAGAATCCACATCGCCTGTCCAGCGGGGGAATCGGTGAGACCGTATCCAACCGTCTGCGGGCGCGTGCTCTGCTCCTTCGAGTAGCCAGAATCCCAGTCGTTGTAATACTGCATCCCGGCAATCGCGGATTTTTCCTTCTCGCTGAGGTCGTTCATGGTCGCCGGATCGGGCCGCACGATGGGCATGTTGAGATGGATACCGGCACAATGCGAGGTGTCCTGCATGCCGATGCAGGTCGTGACCGCCGCGCCCCAATCTCCGCCCTGCGCGACGTAGCGATTATAGCCGAGCCGCAGCATCAGCTCGGACCACGCCTGCCCGATCTTCTGCACCTTCCATCCGGCGCGCGTCGGTTTGTCGGAGAAGCCGTAGCCGGGGAGCGATGGGCATACGAGATGGAACGAGTCGGTCGCGTCGCCGCCGTGCGCGGTCGGATTCGTGAGCGGCTCGATCACTTTCTGAAACTCGACGATCGATCCGGGCCATCCATGGGTCATCACCAGCGGCAGTGCGTTCGCGTGCCGCGACTTGACGTGAATGAAGTGGATTCCGATACCGTCGATTGTCGTCCTGAACTGCGGGAAGCGATTGAGACGAGCCTCACGCGCCCGCCAGTCGTACTTCTCGCGCCAGTAATCGACGACTTCTTGCGCATACGCGAGGGGCAGGCCTTGCGACCAATCGCCGACGCATTCGCGCTCGGGCCATCGCGTAGCTGCCAGGCGCCGCTTCAGATCATCGAGCTGGTCATCGCTAGCGGCGATCTTGAAAGGCACGATTTGATTGCTCATCGATTTAACCTCTGCGAGCCGACCTGAGCCGCGCCGCCAAGCGCCGCCCACGCCCAGGCTAGTTTGTTTTTTTAGTCAGCTTGCCCATCGGCCCCTGCAACGACCCGTCGTCGTTTACGATCAGGACGAGGTCGCCGCCCCCACCGCCAGCAGCGCCCGCATGAATCGTAACGTTGTCACCGCTCATTTCATATGGGACCGGCGGGCCGGCCTGCTGACCAATCATCGTGAGTGCTGCCTTGCCGTCCTTGAATGTCAGAGTCATGACGCCGTTGGGATCGGTGTAGGTCGAACCTTCGACCGATTTTCCATGGCAGCCCACTATGATCAAGCACGCCACCAGAACAAACGCCGCAGTGAGTCCGGAGAGCAACTTTTGAGCGCGCATGGTTCCTCCTACGGCGGAGAAACCTTACAGATTTGGCGGTTGATACGCTAGTCAGAATCAGCCGCGAGGCCTCTCATTCGTGCAACAGCCGAAAAGGGAGCTGCCGCGGGTCGCTCAGTGTGCGAGCGGCGCCGTGCAAACCTGGTTGAGCTGATCGATCGAATATTCGGCCGGCTCCAGATCGGCCCTATCGACGTGACGTGACCAGCGATCTGCTGGAGAAAATTCATCCCGTCCTTCAAGGCATAGTTTGGATTGATCGAGTAAACGGGATCGGCGAGCGCGCCTTCAGCGCGGTAAACTGGACCCTTTCGGCGCGCCGCCGCTTCAGGATTCCGTCGAGCGTTTGGACGTCGAACGAGCCGTCGTGCACCACCAGCAGGATGTGTGGTACGCGGCGACCGAAAGAACCGCATCGAGATCGCGTTGGACGCAACGCAGATTCTGATCGGCACTGTCGGCGTTATGCGCCTTCATCCAATCGATCGACTTTCGATTGTGAGCGTTAGCGCAGCGCGTGTATGCGTCGGTCCAGGCCCAGTCATTGTAAATCGGTTGTGACCTCCGCAATTGGATAGCCAGCGATAATCGATGGACAGGGCTCGCGATCACTGCGCCCACGGCTCGCTCGCGAGGTAGCCTTGGACCTGCGCAATGTAGCCGAGCGCTGCGGAGTCGTACCAGTTGCCGCTGTACCAGTCGCCCATGCATCCCCATAGCATCTGTGCTGTGTTGCCGTTTGGATAAGTCGGATAGCCGGACAGCGGCGTCTGATCGGCAAGATAGCTGATGTCGCCGTTCATGCAGGCGCGCTGATACGCCATCCGGAAGTCGGCGTTGAAAGCAGTGCTGTTTACCGCCTCAGGATAGGTGTTGAAGTCGAATAGCTTGACCGAAAGGATGCCCCAGCTCTGCCAGCATCCGCTGCCGTTCCATCCGTCCCAGTTGCCGCGCTCGCAGTCGGCGAGTGAAGTGCGCCAGTCGCCGTTATCGTCCTGCTTCCATCCGCTCTCGACCCAGGCTTCGGCGCGCGTGACGCTCTCGTCGATTCCCCATTTGCACGCCGCCCATCGCAGAATCATGTCGGTCGAGCCCGAGAAATTTCCATCGACGCGGGCGAAATCTGCGGCTGGAACCCAGGTATCGTTGTAAACCGGTGCCGTGTGGACGCCCGTCAGTTCTGAGGCCGTGGGGATGGCAGAGGCTGAATTGTACGGAGCGTTGGCGGGGATGGTCTCCGGGGTAGAGGCAACGAGTGCGGCGCATTGTGAATCCGACGGCAGCGGCGCATGCGGCGCGAGCGTCGAGAAGTAGCCTGTGCTTTCCGACGAACTGTTAGCCACCGCTACACTTATTGAAGATGTCGCAAGTGGTGTTGTCCCGCCTTTGGCGAACGCGCTCACTGAGAGCGTATAAGTGCCGTTCTCCACGGAAGTTGAGTTCCAACTGAAGTTATATGGAGAGGCGACTGCCGACCTAGCTTTACCCGCGGCTTTCGCCAGCAAACGGCGGTGTTGGTGCTTTCCGGCACCATCGACGTAGAGCTTTGCTGACCATACGCCTGAACCCAAGGCGACGACCACTGTCACCTGACCGCTGACGGAGGAACCGTTAGCCGGTGAGGTAATTGCAACGGTCGAAGAAGCAAGGCACTCACTCTTCGCGCAGCAAAGCACCAAGACTGCGACAGTGGCGGCAGTGATTGCTCGCCGGTCCGCCGCGCACACAAATCCCCGTCCCTTGTACATAGAGTCTCCCTGCGAGCCGGGGCACAGTCGTGCGCGCCCCGCGCAATTTGCGCTCGTAAGTCAGCGCAGGGCTGCTCTCGCGAGCAGCGGTTAAACGGTCAGGGAGCTTTCAGGCAGATGACGAGACAGTGAGGAAGAACAAATCGGTACCGATCAGAGACAGGTACCACTCCCACAGCGATACAACGCGGTACCACAGTCAGGTAGTGAGTGCAAGAAAGAACATTAATTCCACGGCGGTCGGGCAGCTTCGCGGTCGATCGCCTTGATGCCTTGCCAGGCAAAAGCGTGAAGTCATAGATCAACGCTCGCATTCGCTCGTTGTGATCACGTTTCTCAATCGCGGATTGTAATCGATGAGATTCTTCAATCTGGTTTTCTCTCACGAACTATTCGCCGAGGAAACCACGAAGCGCCGCTCTAGCAGCCGCTCTTTAACATTTTAGGCCAACACTGTGGTCTTCCGAAATCCCACGCGGAATGGAGGTGCAGACGCGAATACCGAAGTGGTCGAGCTTCAGGAAGGGGCGGTATCATTGTGGCGTATGCCGCCCTGAGCGAGGACTATCTTTTTCGAGCTGGCCGGCTCATTCCACATGCCGCTTGCGTACGAGCCGCCGCTCGCGCGCATTCGCCCGACCGAGTCGCGTCAGCAACCGTGGTGGCTTCGTTCGCTGCTGCCATCACAATCTCGAAGTCCCTCTGCCCCAAGGGTTCCAGGAATTGGCGCTCAGCCTCCAATCGCATCGCGATGTAGGCTATTCGCACGATCAGTCAGAGCCCTTTGCTTCTAAAAACACGCCGCACGCTTGTGCCTCTTTGACACTCAATCAGTAAGAGTGTCATTGCATTAAAATCACCACATTGCATAATAGCGACTTGATTAGGCAAGTGTTTTAACTAAATAGAAGAATAATGAAGATGGATGAGAAAGACTAGATTGATTGGATTCGTGTCGCTGCTTTCATTGACCCTGGTATCGGGGGTCTTACTGCCGATTAAAGCCGGTTCGCAAGAACCTCCGCAGGACGCTCAGGGTTGCGTCTTCAACAACAGCAAATGCGTCTCGGCTGCCCTCGACCGTCTTCTTTTTAGCTGCGAACCTCCTTGCCAGTCGGAGAGGTGCAGAATAGAGTGCACCGCTGCCTATGTGGATGAGCTAGATGCCTGTAATAACCAAGTTGAAGACTGTGGGCTGGCTTTGTTAGAAAATGAGTTTCCCCCCGGACCGACAGGCCCGGTCGGGCCTGCCTTCTCCAGCGCGCCAGGCGAGCCGAACTGACACGGCGACAGCTTATCAGCGCCGGCGCAGCAAAATGGTGGCCTCGCCGCCGCAGCGCGCACTCTGGGATTCGACGGCGAAGCATTGCAGGAAGCCGTCAAGAGCTTCTGCGACGACCGATCGCCCCCAAGCTCGACGCCCGTTGGCATCCCACGATCACACGACCGCCACGCCCGAAGACTTGAAGTCGTCGATCGGAGCGCGATAGACAATCCGGCACGCGACTCAATTACGTGGCCGCGCGCGTGGGCTGAGAAAAATCACATGGACGACTACAGCGCACCGCTGACCCCAACCTTTGCGCAGGGTCACATTCTTGCTTACTTGCGCTCGCATTCGTGGCCGGTAAGGCGAGACGAGTTAGTGAGCCATGCCGTCGAACAGCATGAAAATCGTGGCGGTATACCTGTTGGTAATCCCATCGGTTCTATAAAGAAGGCACTCAACGAGTAAGGAAAAGTAGATCGCCTGTTGACGGGCTACTATCTCTTGGGGAAGGGCAATGCGCCGTCACAAAACAATCATGAGGAAGATTCGCGCGTCTTTATCTTCACGCAGGGCTACGAATTTCGCGTACCGAAGATGAGTCGCCATCGTCCCATTCCAGGTACTCGAATGCCCCAACCAGGCGCGGTTTGAGCCACCGACAATTCTTCATATCTTCGGCGGTCAAACCCTCGCCCCAGCGTCCCTCTTTCGGTTCGGGTAGATTGCGAACGGGCACCGATCGCTCTCATGAGCGTTGAGCCGAGTGAAGACCCTATCCCTTACCTGCGGTACGAAGCCGTTTCGCAAGCTTGCCACGTAGATGAGCTTCCTGCCCTCGCAGCGTACGGCCAACAGCGCATCGAAATTCCGCAGCCACCGTGTGTAGCCGCCAATCACGAACTCCTGACCTCGGTGACGCGCATCTTCACCCTGGCGCCGGAACGACGGCCGAATCGGTAATGCTGTCGCGTCCCTTAGCGATCACGCCTTCGAGACCCTGGAAGCGGATCGCTGCCAGCTCGCCGTGCTGCTCGAGTGGGCGATGCATGATGTCTTCGCCCTTTAACGTGAGCAGATCGAATGCATATAAGATCAGTGTCGCGTCGCCGCGCCCGGAGTTCTGCAGCAGATCGAAAGACGGTCGCTCCGCCTCTCGAAAGCGACGATCGCCATCGATGACAGTTTCGTCCGGAAGCTTGGAGAGCGCCTCGGCGGCCTGCCCAAGATGCGGATTCGGAACTGCGACATTCCGCAGGCACACCCTTACTCGCGGCCGGAACGGCGCTGCACGTCGTGTCGCGGATCCTTGGGCACTCAACGATCACGCTTACCTCGAACACCTACGGTCAGTACACGGCGGAAATGAGGGCGGATGCGGCGGGGCGAATGAAGCGCATCCTCGGCGGCTCATCCTAGTGTCAGGACAATGCCAGCGAGGGAAAGACTTTCCCACCAGAAATCGGCTTCTGCGGACCTCGCGGCTGTCAAGTCCAATCTATGGCCTCGCGGACGTGGACGGCCTAACGCGAAAGTCACGGCAAATCTGAGCTTCTCTGGCGGAGGGGGTGGGATTCGAACCCACGAGCGACTTACGCCGCTGCCGGTTTTCAAGACCGGTGCCTTCAACCGCTCGGCCACCCCTCCAGTACCTTATTTCACGGATTTTTCTCTTCGCTTAGCGTTGCAACTCCGGTGCGTCTGCTTACAAAAATTGGTGCCGCTACGTTTCCACTCTGAGGTTGTCCCTTCAGGTGCTTCGCCGGCACCGGCTGCGAGAGCGAGAGCAGCTTCCACAACTCGTTCATCATGGCGTTGGATGTATCGCCGGAACATCATGTCCGTTTTATGTCCTAACAGAGTCTTCGCGACTGCGAGCGATATGTCAGAAGTGGGATCCATTCGGGTCGCAGCCGTCCAACGAAAACCGTGCATAAGCTTACGGGATAACCCGCTGCTGCGGTAGCGCGCCGGCAGCTTCAGGACTGGCCGCTATCGCTCAAGCGTTTGCCGGTTTGCGTGCGCGGATGAAGGCGCTCATGAACTTGCCGTGGAGCGCTTGCGCGACTTTTTCCAGGTCTTCATTGCCGGCCAGAACCGCTTTCGCGTCTTCTGCGGTGTAGATTCGGGTCGGCTGGATTTCGATCTGTTCAAACCCAGCGGCGCTCAGCTTCGATCTGTAATCGGACTCCCCCAACGCTCCAGCAATACATCCCGCCCACAGCTCGAGGCGTTGCTGAATGTCGGCAGGCATCTCGCCTCGTACCACAACGTCGGAGACTGCGAAGCGTCCTCCTGGCTTGAGCACGCGAAACGCTTCTCTCATTACGCGGCCCTTGTCGGCAGACAAGTTGATCACGCAATTGGAAATGATCACATTCACCGCGTTATCGGGCAGCGGAATGTTTTCGATTTCGCCCTTCAAAAATTCAACGTTGTCCACGCCAGCCTGGTGCTGATTTTGCCGGGCCAGCGTGAGCATCTCGTCAGTCATGTCAAGTCCGTAAGCTTTGCCAGTCGGACCGACACGACGCGCCGACAGCAGCACATCGATCCCCCCACCGGAGCCGAGGTCGAGCACTGTTTCGCCTGGCTTCAGCTCGGCGAGCGCTGTCGGATTGCCACATCCCAGAGAAGCCCAGACAGCGTCTTCCGGCAGTTCCGCCTTTTCATCGTCCATGTAGAGATTCGATGTGATTGGGTCGCCGCACGAAGTTGACCCACCACAGCAAGAAGCCTTGCCGGGGTTCTTTAAGACGCGTTCAGCTTCGCGCGCGTACCGCTTTCTGACTCGTTCTTTGACCGAATTTTGATCTTCCATTTACTTCTCCTGCTGCGATCGCGCGCCTTCGACGATTCGCTCCGCCATCGCCGTATTGAACTTCACCACAACGCTCGAGATCCGAGAGCGCTAAAGGTCCGCCTGCTGGGCTGAGATTCATATCGGCACAACAGTCCTCGATGAGAAATCGGATCAACCCTGAAGCCTCGCGCCAATCGACGGCATAGTAGATGAATCGTCCCGACCGTCTTGCCGTCAGCAAACCCGAGCGGGTCAGTGCGTCAAGGTGGTGCGAGAGCGTGGACCCGGGCATCTTGAGGCGGCGCCTGATCTCGTCAACGCATCTTCCGCCCAGCCCTGCTCGCACCAGCTGGCGAAAAATTGCGAGACGGTCCTCTTGTCCCAGGGCGGCAAATTGTTCGACGCGTCTCTTCATTCCGATATTTCTAGTATCATCGAAGTAATATTAGCGCAAGCACTATCCAAAGAAACCAGGCTTTGCGCACGGAGGAACTCGTGGTTCAGATCCTCGCGGCCGCAGAGCGTTCCGCGCTCTCATATTGGCGGATCGGAAGTAATTCCGCCGCGCCCAGCGGGCGACGTCGACCAATCCGATCATCACCGGTACCTCAATGAGGGGCCCGATGACAGCGGCAAACGCTGCACCGCTATCGATTCCGAAAGTTGCGACCGCCACGGCGATGGCGAGCTCAAAGTGTTGGAGGCAGCGGTGAATGAGAGCGTTGCACAATGCGAATAGGTAGCGCCCGGAAGTCGGCTTAGCACGAAAATCGTAAACAGTAGGAAGGTCAGCGTCAGCGGACTGATCTTTGGTCTGAAATACTGGCGGTACCAGGTTTTGCCTTTGGTCCGAGTCAGTAACAGCCAGGTTGCGAAACCGGCTACGAATGGGAATGCCGAGGTAGTTTCCGAGCCTCCGGCAATTTGGCCAATAGTGATGTGTACGATTGCGCCGCCAAGGCCGAGCCAGCGCGGGAGCACGGTGATGAAGACGAAGGCGTAGATTGAGCAGAACAGCACCTGAGAGATCGAATTGAAGGCAACGAGCCCCGCGCAGTACTCTGCGTCGCCGCTCGCCAGGTCATTCCAAACGATGAGCATGGCAATGCAGCGGGCGAGACCGATCAAGATGAGCCCAACCATGTATTCCCGGCGATCGCGCAGAAACACAATGGCCAGCACGAACATCAGGATCGGTCCGATGATCCAGTTTTGAACGAGCGAGAAAAGGGAGAACCTTGACGTTGCCGAAGACGTCCCTGAGTTCGCTAGTTCACCTTCGCCAAAGGCGGATACATCATCAGTGTCAAACCGATCGCGATTGGGATTGAGGTCGGCCCCACACTCATCCGATCGAAGTTCGCTTTCATTCCAGGAAAAATCGCACCCCGTGCAACGCCGACAGCCATCGCGAGAAAAATCCAGAGCGTCAGGTAGCGATCGAGAAACGAAAGCCCGGCGGAAACGGGGGCTGTGCCGCTGAGATCGCGGCATTCATCGGGTCATTCTTCTCGTCAAGAGTGCGATCGAAAGA
>JASHPB010000019.1 GCA_030038355.1 Candidatus Binataceae bacterium | reverse complement strand
CGACTTGCTGCGCATGACTAATCGCTTATGGGACTCTTCGAAATTCGGTCCAGACCGCGTGGGAGGCCGCTGGTTCTAGTGAGCCACGACCAAGCAAATAGACTGAGGAATTGCTTCGGAGATCGACTGGTAGAGTTTGGCTTAAACTACGACGATTCGCCCACCAACAAGGAGGAGCTGCTGCTTGAGGACTTACTTGATAAGTTCTTTGCTCCATAGTCAGAATCCGGGATCCTGCGACTTCGCCCGCAGACTCTCTCCGCACAGAATGACAGCAAGGCGCTTTTTGTCTCCTCTCCCTGACCAGGGAGGGACTAAGGTGAGGGTCGGCTGAGTCTTATCATGCCAACCATACACGGCGCGTCAAGCGTGTAACCTCACCCTAGGCCTCTTCTGGGCTAAGGAGAGGGAAACAGAAAAGGATAAGGTGAAGAGACTAGCTAGCAGTGAGTGCCTAAGACACCAAGACCTAGCTATCCTTGTTGCTGCCGTTTTCCAACACCAGGATTGCGTGGATCGTTGTCAGCTTCCTTACGAGGTATGCTCGCTTGCCTTTCGGAGTCACCACCTCGATATCGTCCTCTTCGGTCTTGCCGATTAGCGCGCGGCCCAGCGGTGAAGACAGCGAGATGCGGTTCTGCGCACCATCGACTTCCTCCGGCACGACGATTTCGAATTCGATTAGCAGGCCCTCATCGAGGTCTTCGAGCGAGACCTTGCTGCCGAGGCCAACCGTGTCGCGCGGAATCGAATCGAGATTGATCATCATCAGCTCGCCGATTCGGGCCTCGAGGTTGCCGACGCGCGCGCGCAGGAATTCCTGCCGCTGCTTGGCCATCGCCCATTCGGCGTTCTCCGAAAGGTCGCCGTGCGCGCGGGCGCGCTCCAGTTCCTTGGGCAGGTCCACGGTCAGCTCGCGCTTGAGAACTTCCATCTCCTTACGGAGCCGCTTGATTACAGGTAGTTCAGCCATCGATCGGTTCTTCCTGGGATCGATGCTGTGTTGAGGCATCGATCGGGTCTCATTACAAATCTAACTCATCCACGCGCTAATGCGGAGCCGCGATTCGGTCGTCACTTTATTCGTGCCTCAATCAGACACGATTGACGTGAGGCTGCGATTCACTCCTGGCACGCTCTGGATCTTCTGCACCACCAGCTCGCCGAGCGTGGTTACGTCGGAGGCCTCGGCGATGGCGATAATGTCGTGCGGGCCGGTGACGGCGTGCGCGACCGAGACTCCCCCAACCTGGCGCAGCTTGGACGCGACCTCGCGCGCCTTGCCCGGCGACGTATCGATGAGAATGAATGCCTTTACGGCCATGAGCGGTTACCTCCAGGAGGCGCGTGGGCGCCGCGCCGGCGCTCAATGCGGCGGCGGAATCGGATTTCCCTTGTCGTCGTACTTGTAAAACCCGCGGCCGGATTTGCGGCCGAGATATCCCGCGTCGACATATTTCTTGAGCAACGGACAGGGCCGGTACTTATCGTCGCCGAGCACACGCTGCATCACCTCCATGATCGCGAGGCAGGTGTCGAGGCCGATAAGATCGGCGAGCTCGAGCGGCCCCATCGGCTGGTTGGTTCCAAGCTTCATCGCGGTGTCGATATCGGTGACGCCGCCAACGCCTTCGTAGAGCGTATAAATTGCCTCGTTGATCATCGGCAGCAGCACGCGATTGACGATGAAGCCGGGGAAATCCTGCGCCGTCATCGTGTTCTTGCCGAGCTGCTCGGCAAGCGAGCGCGTCGTGAGGAAGGTGTCTTCGGAGGTGGCGAGCCCGCGGATAATCTCGACCAGTTTCATCGCCGGCACGGGGTTCATGAAGTGCATGCCAATGACGCGATCGGCGCGATTCGTTCGCGCACCCATCCGCGTGATCGAAATCGACGAGGTGTTCGACGCGAGGATCACTTCCGGCGGGCAGACTTGATCGAGCTTCTGCAGCAATCCAATCTTTACCTCCTCGCTTTCGACCACCGCCTCGACCACGAAATCAGCGCGCGCCAGGTCTTCGATTTTCGTCGACGGTTCGATTCGCCGCAGCACCCTGTCGCGCTCTTCGGGCTTGAAGCGGCCGCGCTCGATCATGCGATCGAGGTTGCGGCTGATCCCGCTGATGCCGCGATCGACGAGCTCCTTGGAAATGTCGTTGAGGATTACGTCCAGCCCAGCTTGCGCGGCGACTTGCGCGATTCCCGCGCCCATCTGGCCCGCGCCTATCACTCCGATCGTCCGTACCGCCATGGGCAGAAGTCTCCTTCATCAGTCCTGGAGAAAGGCGATGTAGTTCTTGAGCGAGCTCAAAAGCGCCGCGACGTCGGCCTGATCGCCGAGCTCGCGGCAGAGGATTTCGTAGTAGCCGCGGATTCGCGCGCGCGGCTGCGTCTCGGCCGGCTCCGCGAGCATCGCCTGGAAGTCCTTCAGGATCGCTTGCACCTCGAGCTTGGTCTGGACGCCGATTGTCTCGTCGTCAACCGCGATCAGCAGCCGGATATGGTCGATCATCCGGTTCATCACGGCGAAATCGCTGCGGTCCTTAGGCATGCTTTAAGTCTCAGCCAATCCCGGGCGGTTTCTGACCGGCAGTGTACGTACCCGCGCCGCCGCCCGCGCGCACAGCCTCGCGAATCTTGCGCACGTCGTCAGGAGACTGGCGACCGGGCATCCCGAGGTTCCGCATCAACGTGTTGGCGATATTGGATGTCATCTTGTCGCGGAGCGTGGGCTGGCCGTCAATCTCGCCATCAAGCACGACGTCGGCTTGCTCCTTCGAGATTCCCTCGGCAATGAAGATATCAACCATTCCGAGCATCCCGACTTCGCCGCCCGCCCGCTCGACGATCGCGGCCACTTTGGCGCAGGTGTCGCAGACGCGCCGCAGGAGGCCGGCGCGTTTATGGCAATAGATGCAGCGCATCGATTGCGCTCCACCCTCTACGCTGCAATTCGCGCCCTTTACCCTGCAATGGCGTGCTCAAGGGTCTGGCTCTCCGCGAAAAAATTGAAGCGGTCCCGCGGATTGCGTCGGGCACGCTTCAGTTTTCGAAATTACTCCGGGCTATAGGCTGCCGCAAGTATGACATGACGATGAAGCGGAAAGGAATTTGACACCTTTGGGAAATCTGGATAGGCTGTAATTGAGAATAATTCTCAATATTGATTTGGCGATGTCCCACACCGTACTGCCATACTTTCTCTACTCGTCCGGCATCCTCTTCCGCGAGGGCCTCGAGGCGATGCTCGTGATTGTCGCCCTCGTCGCCGGTACGCGCGCCGCCTCCGGCGACGGCCACCCGCACGCTCGCGAAGTCTATCTGGGCGCGGGACTCGCCATGGTCGCCAGCATGATTCTCGCCTTCGCGATCAACCGCATCATCACCGATGACGCGAGCGATACGCTCGAGGGCACCTTCCAGCTGGTCGCCGCCGCGACACTTTTCTACGTCAGCTCGTGGCTCACTTCGAAAAGCCAATCAGACCGCTGGATGCATTTCATCAATGCCAAGGTCCAAAAGGCCGACCGGAGCCGCGTACCTGCACTCGCCCTGGGACTCACCGCGTTCCTCGCCGTGATGCGCGAGGGCGGCGAGACGATTGTCTTTTTCCAGGCCCTCACTGCGGGCGCGACCGAGACGGCTGAGAAGCACGCCGTAATTGCCGGAATCGTTGCGGCGAGCGCCGCGCTGATCATTTCGTTCTGGGTGCTGAAGCGCGCTGCTTTCCGTATACCGCTCGGCACGTTTTTCAAGGTCACTTCGGTGCTGCTCTACGCGATGGCAGTTGTCTTCGTCGGTCAGGGAATCGCGAGCCTGCAGGAGGCCGACCGAATTGGCGCAACGTTCGTCAATCATGTGCCAACGATTCCAACGCTAGGCATCGCGCCCACCGTTCAGAGCCTCGGCGCACAGGCCGTGTTGATTCTCATCGCCGCGGTGTCGTTCGTGATTCCGCGCGGCAGGCCGATCATCAAGGCAACCGAGAGCTCTCGGCCGCCGGTTCATGAGCAGCGGACGGCGTAATCGGCGCGATTGCAACCGGATATCCACGGCTGTAAAGAATCTCCTCGACGTCGGAACTCAGCTTCTCGGCCGACGCGAGCGAATGAAAGCCCATCGCAACGCACTGCTCGACCTCACTGTCGTGTGCAACTGAACTCATTCGCACGGCGGCCAGCGTGGCGCGTAGCTGCTGGCTCCGTTCGATCAGCACGCCCAATCGCACCTCGGCCATCGCGGCGGTGGTGGCGTCGGTGGTGAGATCGAGGGCGAGCGCTTCACTGCGCTCGGCGTCGGCGAGCTGGCGAAGTCCGCTCTTGATCGCGGTGCACGCTTTCGCTGGCGAATAAGGCTCGACGTCACCTGAATCGGCCGCATACGAGACCCTCTGCAACCCGGGCACGAATAAGGCTGCGGCAAGCACGCCAATCATCGCACCGGTGGCAACCTTTCTTCCGGGAAAGAAACGAGCCGGCATGGCAGCCGGCTCGTCAAGTCGAGGGTGAGGGAATCCGAGGCCGGCGATCAGGCTGCTTCTTCGCCGCCGCCCGAATAGCCAAGCGAGTCGAGGAACGCCTCCTTCTCGCCCGACGGCATGATGTAAATCCCGTCCCATCCGCAGACCTCTTCGCAGAGCAGGCATCCGACGCAGGTCTTTTCGTTGACCTGCACCTTGCCAAGATAGACCGCCATATTTTCGGGCGAAGGAGAGATGCAATCGAACGGGCACACGTCGACGCATACGCCACAGCCGTTGCAGTTATCCGGATGCACGACGGCAACCGGGCGCTCGGCGCGCTTCAGCACATGCGTCATCTCGCCCTTGTTATTCATGATTGCGTCGTCAGGGCAGATCACGCCGCAGGCGCCGCAATCGATACATAGCTCGGGCGCGATGTAGTAAACCCGCTTGGAAATTCCCGAGATCGCGCCGGTAGGACAGCGTTTCTCGCAGGCGCTGCAGCCGGTGCAATTCTCGGCGATAATCGTAAACGGCATTAGGGAATCCTTCCTGCAGTCGCGCGGCTACTTACGCATCTCGTCGATAATTTTGTCGCGCTGGCCGTGCTCGATTAGTTGATCATTGCGGCGTGCCTGTTTCAGACCGATGTACGTAAAGAATAGCACCAGCAACATCATCGCCATGATCGGGATGTTGTCCGCCTGGGTAAGGATCTTTAGGAACTGTTGAAGACCGGTTAAATGTTCCATTCTTTTCCTTGGAAATTCGGCCGGAATCACGCCCAAGACACGAACGCGGAAGATTGAGCGGTGAAACAGGCGCCTTTTCTTGAAGTACCAACCACGAGAAAACATGTCAACGCAGGCTTCGGCGCGGCGTCGCCAAGACGCTCTTGCGCAGCGGCTCGCGCTCGGCAAGAGTAAGCTCGCATGGCAAACGGCGCGCAGGTTTCATCATTCCCGGCCTCGACATCACGCGGTCCGTTGAGCTTCGCGTGGGGGGTAATCGCGACCCTGCTTTCGGGGATCTACACCGCGATTCTCGCACCGGGTGCCGCGTTCGCGGCGATGATGGGTCGGAGCCACGCCGTAACTCTCCTCACTCGGCTCTGGGGCCGGCTCATAATCAACTCCTGCGGCGTAAAGGTCGAGATTGTTGGGCTCGAGAATCTCTCCGGCCTCAAATCTTGCGTCCTGGTTTCGAATCATCAGAGCTTCTTCGATATTTTCGCGATCGGCGCGTATATCCCGGGCGAGCCGCGCTTCCTCGCAAAGAAGGAGCTGTTGAAGATACCCCTGCTCGGGTTCGCTCTCCGGCACTCCGAGAACATCATCATCGACCGGCAGGCCGGGGGCCGCGAGGTGCGCCATGCAGTCGACGTCATCAAGAGTGGTTTCCTCGTCAGCGTGTTCGCCGAGGGCCACCGCTTCAGCGACAATCGCGTGCACGAGTTCAGCGACGGCGCCGCATGGATCGCAATTCTTGGCCAAGCGCCGGCGGTGCCGATGTCGATCAGCGGATCGGGCGCATTCTATCCACGCAAAGCCATCGTCGTGGTCCCGGGACGCAAGATGCGGATGGTAATCGGTAAGCCGATCTCGACCAAGGGAATGACCAGCCGCGATCGCGGCGAGCTGACGCGCCGCCTCGAAGCCGAAGTCCGCGCGACGTTCACTCAGGAAGTCTGATCGCCACGCGCGACGTTCAGAAGGGCGCGCATCAAACTTCTAGCTCTGTTCCTCGAAAGTGCGATCGATGCGCTCGAAGCGGCGGCGAATCGATTTGCGGCTCTCCTCGTGCGGCAGGATGTAAAGCCGATTCGCGACGATTGCCTTGACCACCTGCGTCGCGACGTCATCGGCGGCAAGCACGCGGCCCGCCATGTTGGCGTTGTCCTCGCCCTGCGGCTCGACAGGCGGAGACGCCGACGGGCCGCCGAGATCGGTAGGGCGGTTCCGCTCGGAGTTGCCGATATTGGTCGCGACGCGCATCGGGCAGAGCACAGACGCGCCGATGTTATGCGGACGGAGTTCGCGCTGCAGTACTTCGGCCAGCGCAACGACACCATACTTCGCGACACAGTAAGGCCCGAGGCCGATGTTGGGCACCAGGCCCGCGAACGAAGCCGTGAACAGCAGATGCCCGCCCTCACGCTGCTCGATCAACCTCGGCAAGAATGCCTCAACTCCGTGGATCGGCCCCCAGAGATCAACGCGCATGATCCACTCCCAGTCGGAGTGCTTCATCTCGGCGATCGGACCGCCGATCGCAACGCCAGCGTTGTTGAATACGATATGAGCGCCGCCCATGCGACTGAAGGTCGTGTCGGCGAGATGCTTGACCGCGGCGAGGTCGCCAACATCGCATACGACGCCATCGACGCTGGCGCCGGCAGAGTTGAGTTCGGCGATGGCCTTGTCGAGTGCACCACGCTCGATATCAGCGATCATGATCTTCGCGCCGCACGCCGCCAGAGCTTTCGCGGTCGCAAAGCCGATACCGCTCGCGCCGCCAGTGATTACTGCGACCTTTCCACTTACGTTTTCCATCTTGATTCGCCTCGTCCTCAGGCCTTGCGATCGAAGATGAAGAGCGGGACCTGGTTGGCGTGCTTCGGATCGATCGTGAGCACGCGGCGGTCAGCGTCGCGGCCTGGCACGCCAGCGTCGATACCGGCCTTTTTCAGAGCGGCAGCGACGCGGTCGACATCGTCAGCCTCGAGCCAGAGCCCCATCATGCTTTCGCCGTTGGCTGTCATCGCGGCGGCGGCGACTTCGCCCGTGCGCAGCTTGATTTCCGCGCCACCAACTTTGACTGTCGCCGCGTCGCCTTCGCGCTTCACCTGGAAGCCGAAGTTCTTTTCGTAGATTGAGGCCGCGTCGCTCAGATCGAAGGTCGCAACCTCGAGCGTATCGAGTCGTTTGAGCATGCGGGAATCCTAGCGTGCGAGAAGATCGAGAGCCAAATGGATTACCTCCTGCAATAGGCTGCGATCGCGCGAAATTCTGGTTCTCATGGCAGCGAACAAGCGCGGCGTCGTTCGCCCTAACAAGCGCACGCTGAAAGCTGTCGACACCCTCGCTCGGGCGGCGAATCGATCACGTTCGTCCGTAGTGAAGACCATCGGCATAGTAGCGGCGCACCGCTACCCCCGTGCCACACCACCGGACGTGCGGTGTGGTCCCCCGTCCGGCGGTTCGGAAGGTTGAGGTCAGTGGGCAAGTCGGGGAACTCCCAGTCGGTCGTAGTAGCGGCAGCTAAGCCCGACGCGAACCCAGCTTGGCAGCACGCGACCACTAGCCTTTGTTCACCCTGGCAGCCAACGCTGTGTCTGGTTCCAATAGTCCGAGTCTGCCCATTTCTGCATAGACTTTGGAGCCGCGCTTCCGCCGTTTGAGTTGCAGCGTGCGCAGCCGGTGGCGAACCCATTTGTCGTATTCAGCGAAGGTCTTCGGTGTCTCAGCCAATCGGAAGTATTCTTTCCAATCCGGCAGATACTGCCTCAGTTTCGCGACCACGGTTCCAAGGCTCCGCCCACCGCTGCGTCTTTGGTTGGTCTTGACCCGCTTTCGCGCTCCCTTCCGTTTGGCCCAGTTGTGTTCGTGGGCGCACATAGAAAAGGGGCGGGGCCGATGAGGCCCCGCCCCTAGTCATGCGTTCTTCGCGCTAGGCTGATTACATCATGCCGCCCGGAGGCATCGCCGGCCCCGCCGGCTTATTCTCCTCGGGCTTCTCCGCGACCATGCACTCCGTGGTAAGGAGCAGGCTCGCCACCGACGCCGCGTTTTGCAGTGCGCTGCGCACCACCTTGGTCGGGTCGATGATGCCCGCCTTCATCAGGTCCTCGAACTCCTCGCTCCCAGCGTTGAAGCCGAATGGACCCTTGTTGTTCTTAATCTTGTCGACCACCACCGAGCCTTCCCAGCCGGCGTTCGACGCAATCCACCACGACGGGCCCTCGACCGCCTTCTTGATGATGTTGATGCCGATCTTCTCGTGCTCGTTGCCGCGCAGGTTGTCGAGCGCGGACGAAGCGCGAATCAGAGCCACGCCACCGCCGGGGACCACGCCCTCTTCGACCGCGGCGCGAGTCGCATGCAGCGCGTCCTCGACGCGCGCCTTCTTTTCCTTCATCTCGACTTCGGTCGCCGCACCGACTCGAATTACCGCAACGCCGCCGACCAGCTTGGCAAGCCGCTCCTGCAGCTTCTCGCGATCGTAGTCGGAAGTGGTCTCCTCGATCTGCGCGCGAATCTGCTTGATGCGGCCTTCGATATCGCTCTTCTTGCCGGCGCCGTCGATGATCGTCGTGTTGTCCTTGTCGACGACGATCCGCTTGGCGCGGCCGAGGTCGTTGAGGGTCACGTTCTCGAGCTTGACGCCGAGTTCTTCGGAGATCGCCTTGCCACCAGTGAGCGTCGCGATATCCTCGAGCATGGCCTTCCGCCGATCGCCGAAGCCAGGAGCCTTAACCGCGACGCACTGCAGCGTGCCGCGGATCTTGTTGACCACGAGTGTCGCGAGTGCCTCGCCCTCGATATCCTCGGCGATGATCAAGAAGGGCTTGCCGGACTTCGCGATCGTCTCGAGAATCGGCAGCAGGTCCTTCATCGAGGAAATCTTCTTCTCGTGGATGAGCAGGTAGGCGTCCTCGAGCTTCGCTTCCATCCGCTCGGGATCGGTCACGAAGTACGGAGAAAGGTAGCCGCGGTCAAACTGCATACCTTCGACCACTTCGAGCTGGGTCTCGAGGCCTCGCGCCTCCTCGACGGTGATGACGCCTTCCTTGCCGACCTTCTCCATCGCTTCGGCGATGATGTCGCCGATGGTGGAATCGTTGTTGGCCGAGATCGTGCCGACCTGGGCGATTTCCTTGCGATCCTTGGTCGGCTTGGACAGGCCCTTAAGCTCGCCGGTAATCGCCTCGACGGCGCGATCAATGCCGCGCTTGATCGCCATCGGATCGTGGCCGGCGGCAACCATCTTGATGCCTTCAGTGTAAATCGAGCGCGCGAGCACGGTCGCGGTGGTGGTGCCGTCGCCGGCGACGTCGGAAGTCTTGGAAGCGACTTCCTTCACCATCTGGGCGCCCATGTTTTCGAACTTGTCTTCGAGCTCGATCTCCTTGGCGACGGTGACGCCGTCCTTGGTGACGTTGGGGGCGCCGAAGCTCTTCTCGAGCACCACGTTGCGGCCCTTGGGCCCCAGCGTGACGGTCACGGCGTCAGCCAGGACGTTGACCCCTTTCAGGATCTTTTCACGCGCTTCCTGGGAAAAACGGACTACTTTTGCAGGCATGTTTTGCCTCTCCTGGGTTCAAATTGTCGTGGGTTGTGCATCCTTGAGCAGCCGTTGGTCGGCGCGATTACTCGAGGATGCCGAGGATATCGTCCTCGCGCAGAATGAGATGCTCTTCGCCGTCGATTTTGACCTCGCTGCCCGAATACTTGCCGAACAGAATCTTGTCGCCGGCCTTCACTTCGGTGGGGATAAGCTTGCCGTCCTCGTTGATCTTGCCTTTGCCGACGGCGACCACCTTGCCCTCCTGGGGCTTTTCCTTAGCCGTGTCGGGAATGATAATCCCGCCCTTGGTTTTCTCTTCTTCCTTGATTCGCTTGACGAGAATCCGATCGCCCAATGGTCTGATCTTCATGGGGACCAGTTGCCTCCTTGACCCGCAGAGTTGTGATTTTTTTGTTGGTCGCGCCGGGCAAACCCGACCGCCGGTAAGTTAATTACGCTTTGGCCTTTGTCAATTGGCACTCTGACGATCCGAGTGCTAATCGGCAGTTTAGCGGGGTTCCCGCCAAAAGCAAGAGGGTTGATGTCGCCCCAATTTCGCAGCAGCAGACCGGGCAGCCGGCGTGAGTCAGGGATTCAGGAATCGAGCGGATGGCCGAGCCTGGCAGTGACGACCTCGGCGAGCACGGCCATCAACTCGGCGCCGTCCTTGTCATCGATCCAGCGATTAGCAACTGAATCGTAGCTGAAATGAAGACCAAGTGCGCCGGCCGCGAGCCATACCTGGCGCGTCGCGGCCTGGCGGCTCAGGATGAAGCGGCCACCGTCCGCGAATTCCATCGTAACGACGCCATCAGCGGTGCTGTAGTCGACTTCGTCGGGGTCCAGTTCCTCCAGCCATTCAGCCACGTCGGTGAGACAAGTATCGGCGCGGCGGAGGAATTCGCTCTCATCCATGAATCGATCCTAGCAAGCGGACACCTCTTTCGGTAATCGGGTGGCGCCAGTTCGGCGAGAAAGAGCGACCCGGTTCTGGCACTAGCTGTCTGATTTCGCTACAAAGCGTCACGCTTGGAAAGGGCCGCCGTACCGGCCGGAGCCGGCGGCGATTGCGACGAAAACTACAAACTGCCGACCCTCCCGCCGAACTTCAGCAAGCGCCACGACTTCGACCCGTTCCGGCTGAGGCTCCCGTTGCGCTGCAGCGATCGCGGTAACGACTTGGAAAAAATGACGGTACCGTGTTCCTCGCCCTGGCGCCGGCAGGAAATTGCGCGAGCCAGTTTCCGAACCTCGGTTCGCCGCTTGTGCTTCACATACCGGCGGCCGAGCTGCAGCAGAGCAAGGGCTTGTTCGGCACGGTGTTTACCTGGAGCGGACGCCCCGAGACTCTGCTGCTCTTTGCTAGGAGCCGCTCTCCCGCGCCGATTGCCGCGCTGGCACGTAAGCTGGCTGTCCGCCCTCAGCTACGCTTTGTCAACCTTCGCCTGACGATTTCGGGCGGCGGCGGCATTTGACTCCTTGATCGCAGCGGCATTCCGGCGGCGACCGGTATGCTCGATGCTGACGGCGATGCGGATCTCAGCTCCTTGTTTGCCGTCCTGCCGGCTGATCCGACGCAGCTGAAAACGGGCGTCGTGGTTGCAGTGGCGACAGGCGTGGCCAAGCCTGACGATGTCTCCGCGCCGGTGGATCCGAGTCTGCCGAGTGGATTGATCGCTTCGTGCGAGACGCTGAACCCGCCGGTATCGGTCGAGGCGCCTCCGGGACTCTGATCGGCAGCCTCCGACGCACAATGAAAAAGGCCGGCGCTGATGAAGCGTCGGCCTTTGTTTTTCGATAATCGGGAGGGATCAGCGCTGTGGACCCTTCTTGCGCAATTCTTCGTCGCGGTAGCGCCGGTAGAGCAGCATCCATTCGTTGCTGCCCTCGACCACTTCGCGCTTCATCGAGGCAATCTTGCGCCGCACGATCGCGTCGATCGCATCGCCCTTGTCGCACCATTCGACCAACAGGGAGCGCCCGGTCCTGAGCGCAAGCGCAAAGTTCGTGATCTCGGCCAGGGACTCGTTGCGCAAGCGATTAAGCGACTCGCGCGCCAGGTAGAGAATTCGTTCCTCGCTGAGTTTCATCTGGGTTGGACTGCCGCGCTTAGAGCGTGAAGCCCTTCTTCTCGGCGAGACGCTGCCGGATCATCGAGCGCAGCCGGCTCACGTCGGTTCGGGTATCCTTGCGTGCGAGGTCTTCGGCCATGCGGTCGGCCTCCTCGTCGATCTGCGCCTCGATCTCGAAGTTCTCCGACATGAGCTCGACCACGCAGGCGGTCAGCTCGGCTGCATCGGCTTTGGGAGTGATTACGCCGCGCTCAATCAGCCCCTGAACGAGATACGCGGCCATCGCGTCGATTTGTCCCTCGCGCATTGGCATCAGCTCTCAGCTTGCAGCGGTTTCGATGCCGGAGTCAAAGCGGATTCCAGTTGCGCCGATGTCAGTCAAGGGGGAAATCATCAGTGCGCCTTCTTGGCGTTCTCTTTCTCCTGCTGTTCCTTGTAGATCTCGTCCATCTTCGGCTCGAGCGTTTCGTAGAACTGCTTGATGTGTCCGATATTGGCGCCGAGGTCACCAGGGAACCATCGCAGCCACGAAGTTGAATCGGGCCGCGCCGTGCCCGAGCGCGAGCAGACGTCGATAACGCCGCTTGGTTCGACTGTAATTCGCACGTCGTCCTCCATCCCGAGGATGCGCGACGTGTAGATACAGTCGAGCGTGCCGGCGCCGGGATTTTCCTTAACAATCTTCCACCCGCCCAGCGAATTCACCACCTCCTTAGAGAGATCGTAGAGCTTGGCACGCGGGATGCCGGGGAAGGACCGCCGGATCAGCTCGTCGTAGTCATCGTCGGGCGTGGCTGCGGCACTGGGAGCACCGGCAGAGGGCCTGGCTGCAGGAGTGGCAGCGCCCTTCTCGGCGTGCTGGTGCTTTTCGGGCGGTTTTTCTAGAGCCGTAGCATTCGGCTCGAACGCAGCGTTCATGTCGCAGGTGGCCGAGCCGGTGCCGCTGTCGGTGGTGCGCGCCGAGTTCATCGTGAGGAATCGGGTCGTGCGCATCTCGGGTCCCGGCTTCTCGAAGATGGTCTCGTTGTTCATGAGCATCGAGACGCCGGCGATAACCACGGCGACGGCAATGATGAAGATCGCAAGACGAATCAGCGCCCCAATAACGCGCCGCACGAACGGCACGAAGATCAGGATCAGAACGAAAACGACCGCGGCAACGAGGTAAGGCAAGTCAGCGTGGTAATCCATGTAACGCCGCCTCCATCCCTAGCGGCTCGAATAGCGTCAGTGCAAGGCAAAGTGAAAGCGCGGGTCTCGGCTCATTATTGTCGGGCAGAGTCATACATTTCGCAGGCCGCGATCGCAATCCCCCGCTCATCTCGGCCGGCCGGTACGGCACAAGCCGGGCCGTCGTTATGCGGGGAAACCTATCGCGTTGCTTTGCCCCGATCACTCGTCGCAAAAATTCACTAGCGCAACCGTAAGCCGGGCACGTTATGACTGAGCGCTTGCTAACTAGCATAGCTGATCAGAGGAAAAGCGTCCGTGGCAGCGAGCGTTGAAACCGTAATCCCGGCAACAAAAGCAATCGGCGATAATCTATTGCGCGGTCCGGCCTTCGGCGGAGTATCGCATGTACCTGACGAGCGAAGCCTTCCGAACTGCCGCAAATGCAGAATCCCGCCGGAATGGCCGCGGATGACTGGCCGACAATGGACAACTAAAAGAGACATATCGATGTCGCGACCAACTTCACTCCCGGATGGGTGAAAGTCGCAGTGGCGCGGGCGCTCGGCCGCGGCACGATGGTGGAATGGAAGCCAATCGTGGTCACGGTCGGCGAAAAGATCGGCAAGGATCACCTGACCTAGGGGCAAGGCGCCGCCGCCTAAGATCAGTGCGGCCACGACGAGCGCCGCCGCCGACCTAGAGGGGCTGACGGTAAGCACTACGCGCGTGTTGTCATCGGGCAATCGCCGGCACGATGATGGCGAACAGATCGGGACTTCAGTTCGAAACCGTACGCCATATCGCGATGGCGTGGGTGCAGACTTTGCGCGCCTCGATTATCCTTGCAGCGTTCTCTCTACTTGCTGTTCCGCGACCTACTCTAGAGGCCAGCGGCGAGATGCGCTGGCTTTCCGCTCAAAAAAATTCTGGCCCGGTCGCATTCGACGAGCGTGCACTGAGAGCGCTCGCGCTCGCTGGGCAAAATCGCGAGCAGAATGAGGGCGAGATTTTCGTCGTGCATATCGTTCCCGTGGCATCGACGTGAGCGACATGCCGCAGTAGGTCGATCTTATCAAGCGGCGGAAGGTATCGATCGCGACAAGCTGGTGGCGGCCGCGCAGGAACGCCTCGTCGAGGTGAAACGGGGCGTCATCGACGAGATGGGCGATCGGGCAGAAGTTGTCGACCAGGTCGCCAAGCGTCTCGGCGCTGACTCAATTGCGATGGTTGCGCGCGGCCGGCGCGGACCCGCCGGGCTCATCGAGGGCAGTGTCGGCGAACGCGTGCCCTGCCCCGTCCTCGCCCTCCGCCACGAGTGACTTAGCCCAGCGTCGAAAATGAAAAACGCCGACGCGATTCTCGCGATCGCATCGGCGTTGAAGCTGCTCCTGTTTGGATGCGTTAGGCCGGCGCTGCCGCGAAGTCTCCGCCCGAATCGCCGCGCAAGATCGCGTCGAAGCGGCTGCCGAGGTAGAGCCGGCGCGCCTCCTCGTCGTTGATCACCATCCGGCGCACGTCGCGCCGCTTAATCGGCCAGATACCACCAACCATCGGATGGCGTCCCTGCCGATAGCTAAAGAAGTAGTAAACGAATTGCACTAGCACCGAGCGGCGCGATTCCGCCGATAGTCCACGCCCGGCGCATACGGTGAAGATGTTTTGCAGCAGGCGAGGCAATGAATAAAAACGCGTGAACGCTTCACGATACGCCTGCATCCAGCTCGCCTTGTCGAGTAGCTCGTGCTTGAGGGTGACATGCTGCGAATCGAGGTTATTGAAGTCCCAGTCGCTGATAAGACCTTCCTTGGCGCTGCGCACCTGGTCCTCGGTGCCCGGCAGCGGGGTCATGATGAAGAACGACACGATGTCGAAGCCGATTTTCTTGAGCGTCGCCGCCGCGATACGCCCGCAGTCGGGGCCGTCGAAGGGGAAGCCCAGCATGTAACCGGCGTGTACCGACACTCCAACCTTGTGCCAGTTGTCGACGACGCGCCGGTACTTGTTGATGACGCGGGCGCGCGCCTCCTCGAGCTTCATCTTGTGCTGGCGATCGTCGGTGTTCTGGTACTTGGTCGCGAAGTTGAGGTTGTCGGGATTCAGCGACTCGATTCCGACGAACGCCATGTAGCATCCTGCGGCGGCGGCGAGTTCGGTGAAGCGACGGCTCCGCCGATGCTTCGCGGTCTCGGTCTCGCCCTCGGCGACATTGGCGTAGCACGATGCATCGACGTCGACCTGCATCATGAAGGAGAGCTTGGGAAATTGCTTTTTGAGCTCGCCGAGGCCGAGCAGGATTTCTTCCCAACGCGGTGAACGGAAAAAATCGTCGTCCACCAGGAAGAGTGATTCGATGCCGTGATTCTGCACCGCGTCGCGCACCCATGCGACAACCGCATCCGGCTCGCGCGAGCGCATCGTGCGGCCCATCACGTTCTTCACGCTGCAGTACGAGCAGGTGAACGGGCATCCGCGCGACGTGTCTAGAGTGGTCATCGAGGTGTTGAAGAAGCGCGTGAGATAGCGATCGTCAACGACCGGGAGCAGCGCCTCGGTGATGAGCGGCACGATGATATCGTCCTTGCCCGTCTTGGCGCGAATTCCCTGCGTCACGCTGTAACTCTTTTGAAGGTCGCCGCGGAGGAAATCCTCGATGATTTCGCCCCAGAGATTCTCAGCCTCACCTACGACGGTGGTGATTCCGCACTCGTTAAGAAACTTGCACGAGTCCGGGTAGCCGCTCACGTGGAAGCCGCCCATGATCGTCGGCAAACCCTGACTCACGAACTGGAGTCCGAGATCACGCCCGCGCGGATATTGATTCGATTGCACACCTGACAGGCCGATCAGCAATTCGACGCCATCCTCGCGCGCTTTCTCCGCGATCGCCTTGATCGTCTCGGCGCTGATAACCCCGTCGCAGATTTCGTCCCAAATGACAGTTTCGAGATAAACGTTGCGCTCGGCCGAATAGCGGCGGTTGAACGCCTCATTGAGCGCGGCCAACACGGTGAGAGTGTTGTTGGGCTGGACGCCGTAGCGAAAGTACTGGACGTAGCCGTCGTCGTCGTACTTCGATGGCTTGATGAAGTAAACACGAATCGTACGGCACGGCTCGGGCTTCATCACCGCGCCAGCGGCGGCCGAGGCGCTGGCCGTGAGCAACGGCATATTCTTCGGATCGTTACTGCCGTAACGGCTGGTACCGATAACGTAGTAGACCCCGAGCGCGATGCCGATGGCGATGAACGCAAGGCAAACCAGAAATACCATCGATTGTTCTCTCCTAGCCCTTCACTCCCTCTATATAGACGAGCGGCGGGATCTAACCGCTCGGTCAGAGTAAACTAATGCAGACCCTCGAAGTCAAGATTTCAAACGCGTTTTGACCGGTTGGACAGCAAATAAAATCTGGCGTTTATCCATCCGAAATCTCAGTTACTTATACATTTCTACCAGATTTATGAGGCCCAGGTCACGATAGCGCTCGACCAGATAACCCTTGATTTCCTGCACGCTAGCCATCTGGAGTGTTTCGCGCGCCACCATCCTGGCAGTCTGATAGCCAACTTCGCGCACAATTTTGCGGACCACGGGAATAAATAGCGGGCTTAGGCTCAACTCGTCGAGCCCCATGCCGACCAGCAGCAACGTCGCGAGCGGGTCTGATGCCATCTCGCCGCAGATGCATACCTCTTTATCGGCGCCGCGCGCGACGTTGACTATTTCTGAGATCGCGGAAATCACCGCGGGATGGAGCGCCTCGTAGAGATGCGCCACCTTCGGATTGTTGCGATCGGCGGCAAGCAAGTACTGAATCAAATCGTTGGTGCCGATCGAAAAGAAATCGACCTCGCGCGCGAGCCGCGGCGCGAGCCACACGGCTGACGGCACTTCGACCATGATTCCGACTTCGATGTCGGGATTGTGCTCGAGGCCCTCCTTGTAGAGTTCAGCTTTGGCCTCGCCGAGCAGCTCCTTGGCGCGGCGCAGCTCCTCGAGGCTCGAGATCATCGGGAACAGGATGCGCACGTTGCGATGCGCGGCAGCGCGCAAGATCGCCCGCAACTGAACCTTGAAGAGGCCAGGCATCTCGAGTGAGATCCGGATCGAACGCCACCCGAGAAACGGATTGTCCTCGCGCGGCACGCGCAGGTAAGGCGGATATTTGTCAGCGCCGATATCGAGCGTGCGTATGGTGATCGGGCGCTTGCCAGCGGCCTCGAACATCCTGCTGTAAAGCGTCAGCTGCTGGTTCTCGTCGGGAAAGTCCTCATAGGTGAGGAACGAAAACTCCGAACGCAGGAGTCCGATTCCCTCGGCGCCGTAACGAAGCGCCAGGTGAATGTCGGGAACGAGCGCGATGTTCGCGAGCAGTGTTACGTGATGGCTGTCGCGGGTCTCGGCCGGTTTGCCGTCCTCGACCATCAGATCTTTCTTGAACGTCTCGTAGCGCTTGGCGAGGCTCGTGTAATCGCGCTCGATCTCAGCACCCGGATTCACGTAAACCACGCCCGAGTTGCCGTCGAGCACCAGTTGATCGCCCTCGACCACTGATTCCATGAGATGCTCGACGCCGACCACGGTCGGAATTTCGAATGCTCGCGCGAGGATCGCTGCGTGCGACGTGACACCGCCGGACTGCAGCGCGATCGCCGCCAGGCGCTCGTGCGAGACCATCGTGAGCTGCGACAACGTCAGCTCCTCGGCGATAATGATTGTCGGCTTGCCGAAACTCGTGCTGCCGCCGCCCTTACGCTCGTCCTGCCTGAGATGGCGCAGCACGCGATGACCGACGTCGCGAAAATCCGTCGCGCGCTCGCGAAGGTAATTGTCCGCAACCGCCAGCATCGACGCGCTCAGCTCGTCGATGACGCGAAACAGCGCACTTTCCGCGGACCATCCCTGCTGCACCGTCTCGCGGAGCCGGCCAACGAATTCCTCATCTTCGAGTATCAGCCGATGGCCGTCGAAAATCCTCAGGTCACCCTCGCCCATCAGCGGCGCCATCCTGGCGCGAAGGGCAGCCAGTTCGCTCTTCGAGCGCGTGATGGCTTCGTCGAGCCGTTTGAGATCGGCCTTGATGTCGCGAGCGCGCTGATTTCGATCGATCGTACTTAGAAAGGTGCCGACAACGTGGGCAGCGCCCTGCGCGAATCCGGGCGCCGCGGGTAATCCCACCAGGCGCGGGCGACGAACCTTGGTCGGAGCCGCGACGCGCGTCTTGCCTCCCACCTTCTCGTAGTCTTTGAGTTGCCGGTTCGCCTCGATCATCCGACGCCGGTATTCCTCACGCTCCTTCTCTTTGGTGGCGAGCGTTTCTTTGAGGCGGAAGTGCGACAGGATTTGTGCGACCTGGTTAGCTGCAGTGTTGAGCAGCCGGATCTCGCCCTTGGTGAATTTGCGCCGCTCGAGGGTCTGCGTCACCAGCACTCCGAGCGGCTTGCCGCGTCCGTCGTGAATCGGCACGCCAAGAAACGTGTGATAGCGCTCCTCGCTCGTCTCGGGGAAATACTTATAGCGCGGATGGCTCATCGCATCGGGCACGCAGACCGGCTCGTTCTGCTCGAGCACGAGGCCGACGAGGCCCTCGTTCATGCGCATCGAGACGCGACCCACCGATTCGCGATCAAGGCCTACGGTCGCGCGCAGCACGACGCGCTCGCGCTGAGGATCGAAGAGGTATAGCGAGCAGACTTCGGCCTCCATGCCGGCGGCAATTGCGGCAACCACGCGATCGAGAGTGTCGCGCAAGTCCTCCGAATGCTCGCCGCCGATTGAGGAGAGGTGCTCGATTAGAGCAAGCCGGTCCTTGTTCGCTGCCATAGGATGCGCGCGGGGCGCATGCAGTTTATCCCACGCACGCGCCGCGTAACAACTATGAGATGGGATGTTTCGGCTATGAGATGAGATGTTTCGGCGCGCCGGAGATTTCATTTTGAATTGCAGCGGCGGCTCTGTGGTATAAATGGCCGGGAGACTCGCATGATTACTCTGCCGCATCATTTCGAATTCCTCTCCGATGCCTGGCTCGATGAGGCAAGAAATTTTCTCGAACGCGAAGGCAAGATTCGCAAAGAAAAGCTTGGCGGGCGCGCCTTTGCCCTGACCGAACGATTCACCGATGCTCCTCCGCATATGAAGTTCCCCGACAACGTCGCCACCTGGAGCGTGCGTTACGACGGCGAGACCGTCCGCGTGGCCCGGGATTTCGACGATTCCGCTAACCTGGTCATCGAAGGCGACTACCAGGCAGCTCTTACCGCCGCGCAATTCGTTGGACTGCTCGCGCCCGGCGCATGGACAGTGATGCAACGCCAAGTCGCCACCATATTCGGCAAGGATGCGATCCGCGCCAAAGGAGCGCTCGTCGATCCCCAGGCGCACCAACTCGTCGCGCTGCTGCACGATCACTTGGGGCGTCGCACGGTCGAGAACCCCGACCTGGAGCATCGCGCACGACGGCAGGGCCTGACCGGCAAGATCCGCGAGATGGAAGAAAACGGCTTCGCTGTCATCGCGCGCGCGATCGCTCCGGAGTTCGCCGACGAGGTGCGGACGGCCACTCTGCGCGCCCTACTGCCGCATCAGGCTTTTTCGATGAACTGGATGCTCTACCACGGACGCGAACTCGAGCAGCTCATCCAGAATCCGTTGATGATGACGCTGGTCGATGCGTCGCTCGGCCGCGGCGCCGTCATCGCCTCGTTCAGTTGCATCAAGAAGGGGCCGGGACCGGGCCTCATTCCGATGCACACCGATTACGCTCAGGTGCCTGAACCTTATCCTGAATTCTCGATGACCGGCGTCGGCGTATGGGCGCTCGAGGATTGGCGCGTCGAATCCGGGCCGACCTGGCTCATTCCAGGGAGTCATCGGATGCGCCGCGCGCCAAGGTCCGGCGACTCGCGCGAGGGTGGCGTTCCGATCGAGATGCCCAAAGGATCAGTCGTCTTCTTCACTCATGGCATCTGGCACTGGCAAGGCGATCGTACGGAACCCGGCGACCGCGTAACGCTCCATGCGCACTTCAACCGCGGCATCTTGCGCAGCCTCGAGCCGAAGAAGACCGACGTGCAACTGCTGCATCGCAATTCGCCGCGGCTCGGAGAGATGCTTGGCGAAGACGACTGGTTCGACAAGCTGTCGGCGTCCGGCCGCGATCATGTACGATTCGACTACATGCTGCGGCTGAACGCATTCACCGACAAACAAAAGAAACTGATTCTGTCGGACACGCCGTCGATGAGGAGCGGAGGCTCGCAAGGCTAGTTGCATCAGCGTCGCGCACCAACTACTGGGCAGCTCGCTATTACAGGACGCGCGCGTTCCACAAACGCAGTGGACAGCTACGGCATGCATGGCTCTGCCTCGTTCTGGTTATCGCGGTGGCGGCCAGACTTCGCTCGGAATGACCGGGTTTCACTTCTGCGCCGCCTGCGCGGTCAGGCAAAAAGTGAATTGGATTCATTTTTGTTGACAAGCACCTTGTAATCACGTCATAAGAGATTGTGACCTCCTCCCTACCGGCGCCAGCCGGACGACGCGAGCGCCAAAAGCACGATCGCGAACGCCGCATCCTTGCCGCTGCCCGCCGTCTGTTCGACCGCAAAGGCTTCGCCGCCACCTCGATGGAAGAGGTCGCCGCGCGTGCCGGTCTCGCCGTCGGCACGCTCTACAACTACTTCCCGTCCAAGGACCAACTGCTTTTCGCCATCAGCCGGAGCGACACCGAGCCTCTGCTCAAACTGGGCGACCGGATCCTGGCCGATCCGCCCGATGATCCGGTCGAGGCAATCGCGGCGCTCACTGAGGTCATGGTGCAGGGCATCACCGCCGGCGAGCGACGGCTATGGCGCGAGTTGTTCGTCGCGGCGATCGCAGCGCCCGACACTCTCGGCGCGCGGCTCTTCGCCCTCGACATGCGACTGATCGCGCAGCTCACCGCGATGCTCGATCAGCTCAAGAAACGTGGCGCGCTCGACCCGAGCATCGATTCGGCGCGCGCCGCGGGACTCTTCTACGGAATTTGCCTGACCTGGACGATCGCGTTCGCCACGCGCGAAGACGTAACCATCGAAATGCTGCGCGACGAAATCGCGGAGAGTGTGCGAATGACTATTCGCGGGATGCTGCCGTGCAATCAAACAAGGAGAGGATTTCATGATTGACGAAAGCGAACAGACCTCTCAGACAGAAACTCAAGTCGTGCCCGCATGGTACGCGATCGCGGCGAGTAGCGCCGTCGTCAGGCGCAAGCCGATCGGCGTGAAGCGCTTCGGCGAGGCGTTCGTGCTGTGGCGCGCCGATGACGGCCGCGCCGTGTGCATGCCCGATCGATGCTCGCATCGCTCGGCGGCTCTGAGCGTCGGCAAGCTCCGCGACGGATGCCTCGAATGCCCGTATCACGGACTTCGCTTTGATCCCTGCGGCCGCTGCGTGCTGATCCCGGCCAACGGCGTTGGTGCTCCCGTACCGCCGGGTTTCGATCTGCCCACGATCAGTCTGCGCGAAGAGCACGGGATTGTTTGGTTCTGGCGCGGTGCGGGCGAGCCGGCGCGCCGCGTTCCCTGGATCGCGGGTGCAAGCGAACCAGGGATCGGCAGCGCCGAGTATTGGTACGCCCTGAATGTTCCATACCTCCGAATCGTTGAGAACCTGCTCGACTTTCATCACTTCCCGATCCTGCACAGGACGATGCTCCCCGGCATCGGTTCGCGCATGGACGAAATGGATGCGCACGTCGAGGACGGCGTCGTCGCGTTCAGCGCGACGATGCGCTACGAGAAGCCGGGCGCGTTGAAGCAGGACACTCCAATCAAAGCCCGGTTTGCGCTGCCCTCGCTCGCGCTGATCGATTTCGGCGGATTTCACGTGAACTATTTCCTGACGCCGATTGATGAGCGGCGCTGCTGGATCTATGCGCGCTATCGATCGCCCAGAATCGGCGGATTGCTCGGTACGGCGGCCGGAAAGCTTGCGGCGCGCTACGATCGCGCGATCTTCATCCTTCAAGATCGCCACGCCTTACTCTCGCAGGTCGATCCGCCCGGCGACTTCTCGAAGTTCAAGTTCTATCCAGCAGATCGCGCACTTGCACTCTTCTTCGGGATGCGCAAGCAGGCGATTCTCGAAGCGCATCGGCGAGCATCCACAAACGCGAGCGACGCGGCGGCCGCGGCCGGCTGATTAAATCGCGTCGAGCTCGAAGGGGGCAACGCCGTCTTTGAGCAGGCCGCGGCCTGCGCGACATCGTCCCGCCTTCACCGCGTCGATAAACTCGCGCTCGTTCTTTACCGGATGGTCGAGCAAGGTCGTGACGCATCCAACTGAATTGGCCGAATGCGAGTCGGAGCCCGCCACCTCAGGCCGCCCCAGCACGCGCGCGACCTGGAGCGCGAACTGATTTTCGTCCTCGCCGCAGGCGCCATTTAGCACCTCGATCGCATCGACCAGTTCGAAAAGCTTCAGCTTCGCGGCACGGTCTGGATGCGACGGGTCGATCGGCTCGGCGTCAGGATTGATAAATGAGAAACGCGGGTCGAGTTTGTAACGGAACGGATGATTCGCGATCAGCAGTCCGCCCTCTCCGTCCACGATTCGGCGGAGCTCCGGCAGTTTGTAGATCCCACCGACGTATCGCTCGAGCCCGAAGGCGCCGACGTGGCCCATCTCTGTGGTCACTTCCATGCCGCGAAGCAGCACGACCCGGGCCTCGGCGGCGAGGTCCGAGAGCTCGTCGAGGTTCCACATGTTGTCGTGCTCGGTGATGCAGATCGCGCCGATTCCGATCGCCTTGGCGCGGCCGATCAGGTCGGCGGGCGCAAGATTAGAATCCGCGCTGCCGCGGTTGGTGTGGAGGTGGATGTCGATCGTGAAGTAGGGCCCCGACGGGTGCCCGCTTCCTGGGTCTGCCATGCGGCGTAGCTCTACTTCGGCGGCTCGCTCGCAAGCGTGATCTTCTTCATGTGATCGCCCTTTTGAATCTGATCGACCACACTCATGCCCTTAATCACGCCACCGAAAATTGTGTAACCGCCGTCGAGGCTGGGCTGCGGCTCGAGGCAGATGTAAAACTGGCTGCCACTCGAATCGCGATTCGGATTGACTTCATCGCCGAGGCGCGCGGTGGCGACGCTGCCGCGCAGGTGATGTTCGTTCTTGTCGATTTCGGCGGGGACGGTGTAGCCGGGGCCGCCCTTACCGGTGCCGTCAGGATCGCCACCTTGCACGACGAAGTCGGGCACGACGCGATGGAACGTCAGGCCGTTGTAGAACCCCTTCTTCACCAGTGTTTCGAAGTTGGCGACCGTTTTTGGCGCCACGCTCGGGTAAAGTTCGATGACGAAAGTGCCGCGATCGGTATCCACGATTGCGTAGTGGCCGGTGTTGCGCATGGGAAGTCCATCCGTCGAGCCATTGCAGGCCGAGGCGATCGCGAGCACCGCCATGAAGGCTGCGAGGCACGGTATTGGCGACAGTTTCCTGATCATAGTCCTCTCGTGCTCAAGCCCCTTTTGAACTATTCGACGCGAGCGATCGGCGCAAGGCAGGCAAATCGCAGATGCTGATTCCCATTCCCAATGCGGGATGCGCTAGCGGTCAGGTCGCTCTCCGAATTCACCGCCGCGCGATCCCATACAAAATGCCAATCCAACCCTCTTTCCCTTCCCCCAGGGCAAGGGAGGTTTGTTTGCGATCGTTTCCGACAAGGCGCGCCTTCGACCTCACCCCTTGATGAACTTCGCGACAGCGCCGGCCACCCTGGCCGGCTCTTCGAGCGGCATCATGTGCGCGCCGCCGTCGATCATCTCGACCTTCGCGTTCGGGATGCGCTTCTTGAATTCTTCGGCATAGACCGCCGGCAGCAGACGATCGTTCTTGCCCCACAGGATGAGCGTCGGCGCGGCTATACGGTGCATGCGCTTGCTGAGGCCCTTGTCGGGGAGCGGCCACATGAACTTGCCGGTGCATCCGAGAGCCCACGTGATACGGATGAAGCCGGGCTGGTCCTCGGGATTCAGGATGATCCGCTTCTGCGCGGGATGATGCTCGTCCTTGAACATCAACCTCGGCAGATCGGCCTGCGGCGTCACGATGTAATTCTTGATCGGCGAATCGTCGCGCCAGAGCCCAAGCGGACTGATGAGCGCGAGTTTGCTGACGCGCGTCGGATCGGTGGCCGCGATTTCCGCCGCGACCATGCCGCCGAATGAATGACCAACAACGGCGGGCGCGGCGAGCTCAAGCTTGTCGAACAGATCGTAATAGAAGAGGACGAGATCCCACATATCGTCGAGCGCCTTGTAGGCGTCCTCGTCGCCGGACGTGAGCCCCGGATGCTCCGGCGCGTAAACGGTGAAGTGCTTCGCGAGTTCATCGACGAGTTCGGTTTCGATCGGGCCGTATCCGCCATGCAGATAAGCCAGCGGCGCTCCTGCGCCCTGGACTTTTACCTTGGGATGTACCTTGTCGCCCCAGACGCTGAGTTGTTGTTGCTTAGTCGCCATCTCGTTCCTTCCGGGAATACCTTGGAGTCGATAATGAAGCCGGCCGCGAGGGCCGGCCCCAGCATTCATAGTTTCAGAGCAAGGCCGCGTCAGCGCGCCGCCGCCGGATGCGCCGCGCCGTTGCCCGTGATCTTCGTGCGCGGTCCGCGCATCCCCTCGGGCCACCACTTGTTCTCCCATTCGCCTTCCCAGACATCGCGGAAGTGCGGCAGCACCTCGGAGCAGAACAGCTCGATGTTCTTGAGCGTCAGGTCATGCGGCATCGATCCGATATGCAGCAGCACCATCAGGTTGCCGACGCGAAGCTTCTTCACGGCGTCCATCAACTGCTGGCGCACCGTAGCCGGCGAGCCCGCGATCACGAACTGGTTATCGACGAAGTCCTTGTATTTCCAGGTCGGAATCTTCCCCATCAGGTCGAAGAGCTGCGGGTTCAGTTTCGTCACGCTATTGACGAGGCTCTTATAATCCTGGTTGCCGGGGACTGGGAAATACTCAGGCAGGATGTGCAGGCATTTGTCGTAGAAATACCGGATGTGCGGGTAATACTCCTTTTCGGCGCTGTGGTCGGTCTCCGAGACGGCGACGAGCTGCAGAAATCCAGCGCGGAACGGGTTTGGATCGTGATTGCCCTTGGCAACGAAATCCCACCATCCGTCCATCACCCGCTTGCCGAAGTTGTTCCCCCAGTAAGAGAGGAAGCAGTAGCAATGATCGTTGCGCGCCGAGAAGTCCCACGTGCTGAGGCTGCCGGAGCCGGGAATCCAGACGGGAGGATGGGGCTGCTGGATCGGGCGTGGCCAGATGTTGACCATCGGTAGTTTGAAGTACTTGCCATTCCAGGCGAAGATTTCCTTCGCCGTCCAGGCCTTGATGATCAAGTCGTGAGCCTCGTAGTAACGCTCGCGCTGCTCGATCGGCGAAATTCCGTAACAAAGGTTGACGTCCTGGGAAGTGCCGAGCGGCATCCCGGCGACCATGCGGCCGCCACTAATGCAATCGATCATACCGTATTCTTCGGCCACTCGAATTGGCGGGTTGGAGGTCGGCAGCGTCGAGCCCATCTGCACGACTGCGCAGTCGGTGCCGTTGGTGGCGCGCGCGAGGATCGAGCCCATCAGGTCGGGATTCGGCATGAAGCCGTAAGCATTCTGGTGATGCTCGTTGACGCAGATACCATCGATTCCCTTGTCCGCGGCGTGGATCAGCTCGTCGAGCGTCCAGTTGTAGTACTGGCCAATCTTTCGCGAATCGGCGAGCTCGGTGTACGGGGGATCGACCCAGACCGAGTGGTACTTCTGCTCGAAGTCCTTCGGCAGGTCGCGATAAGGCATCAGATGAAACATCGAAATCTTCATATTGATCGTCTCCCGCGATGAAACCCTAATCCTGCTCGATAATTAGCGGGGATTTTGCTTGGAGCGCAACCGGCGTAAGGCGTACCAACCGTTTAGTCGGAATTCGCTGGAATAGCTCGCACGCACGATGGACAAACTGCGATGCGCGGAAAACAATGATCGCTATGACAACCTGGTTCGACACGGCGCGTTTCGGGATGTTCATCCACTGGGGTCATTGCAGCCAGAACGGATGGGAACTGTCGTGGCCTCTGGTCGGCGGCGTCGGCGCGCTGCCCGACGGCCAGAACGTGGGCGTCGAGGAGTACCACGCCGGAGCGACGACCTTTAAGCCCCTGAAGTTCGATCCGCACGCATGGGCTCGCCTCGCGAAGCAGGCCGGAATGCGCTACGCCGTGCTCACCAGTAAGCATCACGACGGCTTCGCGATGTTCCATACACAAGAATCCGAGTACTCGGTCGAGCACACGCCCTTCGGCCGCGATATCGTCGGCGAATACGTCGAGGCGTTCCGCGCCGAGGGCCTCAAGGTGGGACTCTATTTCTCACTGATTGATTGGCATCATCCCGATTACCCGGCGTTCACCGAAGCTGACAAACCGTATCGCTTCGGCAACTGGCGTCGCTCAACGCCGGAGCAATGGGACCGGTTTTTAAACTTCATGTTCGCCCAGATCCGCGAACTGCTCACGAACTATGGCAAGATCGATTTGATCTGGTTCGACGGCGGATGGGAGCGGCGGCCGGAGGAATGGAAAGCGGCGGAGCTGGTCGCCATGATGAAGCAGCTTCAGCCGGAGATCATCATCAACGATAGGTTGCCGGGATTCGGCGATTACAAGACTCCCGAGCAGGCGGTGCCCGCTATCGCTCCCGCGGGACCGTGGGAGACCTGTCTCACCATCAACAATAGCTGGGGCTACAACCCTTCCGACAAGCATCTCAAGTCCGTACGCACACTCGTACATACGCTATGCGAGGTCGCTGGCAAGGGCGGTAACCTGCTGCTGAACGTATCGCCAACGAGCGACGGCACGCTGCCGGCCGAACAAGTCGAGCGCCTGAATGCGATCGGCGAATGGATGAGCCGCAACGAGGAAGGGATTATGGGAACGATGCCCGGGCTCGAGCCATGGCAGTTCTACGGTCCCTCGACGCGTCGCGGCAATCGCGTTTACCTGCATCTACTGATGCGCCCCTACGAGACAGTTTCGATACGCGGCGTGAAAGTGAAAAAGGTGGTCGCGGCGCGGCCGCTCGGCAGCACGATGCCGCTCAAGTTCTCACGGCGCATCGCGGCCGCGGACATGCTCTTCAATTCGGACCCGGTCGGCGAAATTGTAATCCAAACGCCCGACAGCGCCCTCGACGGCATCGCAACAATCCTCGCGGTGGACATGTGATCCCGCGACCCGGATGAGCGTCGATTGCGCATCAGTTCCGCCACTGGCCGCGTTGAACGCAGCGCTTATGAGTAAGGGCTGAAGACGCGATGTGGCTTTACCTGGATCTATAACGTGACTCGGTCTGCTACGCTTTCCATCGCAGCAAGAAAGTCCGGGTCGTCGAACACTTTTCGACACTCTGTCGCGCATTGCGGCGTCGAGCATCTGTTGACCATTCCCGGCGCTGGCGATCGCGAACGCATCGTCGGCGCGGCCCGTCACGTACTTGCGATAAGGAAGGGCGCCGTCCGGCCTGACGATCGACACCTCCAGGTCCATTGAGGCGTTCGCCTCGTAAACGATTCCGCGATTCGCGAAGCTATTGCGGAAGTAACCGCGGCGCACAATCACCGCGTCGCCACCCTCCCCTTCGACGAATCCGCGATTCTTCAACTCCGATTCGAACGCATTCTTCAGCGTCGCAGGCACATCTGATGGCGTGACCGTATCCGCCGTCTTGATTCCGAAAATCGCGATGTACTCGCCGACCTTCTGCGTTTGCCGAATGTCAACGACATCGACCGAGACATGCGGCGACGACGAATTGGCGACTTTCGCGAGCTGCTGTTCAGGTTGGTAAGTGACGTCAATTTTCGCAAAACAAGCCCGCAGCCACTGGTTGTTAGGATCGGGGCGCACGAGATTGCGAGATGCTTAGGAAGAGCGCGCTCAAATGATCAGCAATGCCTACGCAAACGTGAGTCCGGTCGCCCTCGCCAAATCTTCCAGCGCCTGCGCTTCGCTCACCACCTTGATCGCCGTCATTCCGAGCTGCGCGGCCGGCTTGCAGTTGACGCCGAGGTCATCGAGGTAAACGCAGGCTCGCGTCTCGACCGCGAG
Source organism: Candidatus Binataceae bacterium (assembly GCA_030038355.1). Lineage (GTDB taxonomy): Bacteria > Desulfobacterota > Binatia > Binatales > Binataceae > JASHPB01. The sequence goes on along the minus strand of JASHPB010000019.1, from coordinate 9,331 downwards.
CAGCTCGCAGATCATCAGGTAGATGCGCTGATCAGGTTTGCGGATACCAGCCTTCGAGCTTTCGATGATCGCGTCGAAATGTTGCATGATTTCCTGGGCGGGGGAAGGCGTGCCGTCCGTGGGCAGATCGTCGCGAATCATATTGTTGGTGATGCATCCGACCTTGAAGTACCGCTTGCAATGGAGCAGCGCCTCGACCATCCGCGGCCGCAATTCGCCGTGCAGGAGCGGCAGCACTTCGCTTCCACGCACCGGATGACCCAGCGCGGTCGATTCCTTGAGGTACTTGCGATCGAACGCGCGGCCATCGATTTCGCCGCGCTCGAAGAGTGCCCACGCGTTGGCGTTCGCGTTGGTCGAGTTGACCTTGCGGATGAAATTCTCCGGCAGGCCGCGTTTCACTTCGTAGCGACTGAACGCCTCGAACGGTGACGTCGTGAAAACGCCGCCGAAATCCCAGATCACAGCCTCAAGAGTCACGCAGGCACTGTATCTGACTCGAGCGAGATTTCTAAACGCGCCTGCCGAGGTTGTCATTGAGTTCGCCACAGACTAGACGAAGCTCCATGAGGAAAAGTTCCATCGCGGTGCTTATCGCCACCGCTTTACTCGTCGCGAGCCGCACTATTCTCCATGCCGCGCCGCCCGCATCGGCAGGCGTTCTTCATCAGGTGCTGAGCCAGCCGCTGGCAAGTCAGCCCGGCACCGATGTCACGGTGATAACGGTCGATTACCCGCCGGGAGGTTCGACTCCCCCGCATGAGCATCCGGGCTACACCTATGCCTACGTCCTCGAGGGAGCAGTCGTATCACAACTCGATGATCATGAGCCGGTGACTTACAAAGTCGGCGAGATGTGGGCCGAGAAGCCGCACGAGCATCACATGGTATCGAAGAACGCGAGCACCACCGAACCGGCGCGTCTGCTGGTCTTCATGATCGCGCCGCACGGCGTGCCGCTCACGACGATGCTTCAGGCCAAGCCGTCACCGTGAGGCTGATGGGCGGTCTTTGATTGGCGTCGCGATGTACCAGACGTGGCCGAAGGGATCCTGCACGCCGCCGCAGTGATCGCCCCACTCTTTGTCTTGCATCGGATCGACGACTTTTGATCCTTCTTCAAGCGCGCGTTCATATGCTGCGTCGGCATCCTCAACATACACGTAGAGATGCAGCGGCGAGCCGCCCAGCGAATGCGGCGTCGCGACGAAGGCCGCGGCGGGAGATTTCGCCGCGTGTTCCATCGTCGGATCACTTAGCATCACATTAGTCTGGCCGATCGCCATCTGGACGTGGCTCGGCCTGCCGCCTTCCTCTACGCGATGCACTTCGCGCGCGCCAAACACCTTGCGATAGAAATCGAACGCGCGCCCGACGCCCTCGATATACATGAAGGGCATGATGTTGCCGGGGCGCTCGTGCCGGGGCGGAGCCTCAGGCGTCGCGGCCTTCTGCGGCAGGGCATCCAGCCGCGTCGCGATATACCAGGTGTTGCCGAACGGATCGCGCACTGCGCCGCAGCGCTCGCCGTAGGGTAGATCCGCGGGCTCGCTCAGCGACACGGCGCCGGCGGCGAGCGCCCGCTGATAGGTGCGATCGGCCTCCGGAACATAAAGATGAAGAACCGGCGGCATCGGATGATACGGACCGTGCGCCTCGCCGATCGCGATTATCGAGTCACCAATCCTGATCTTCGCGTGATGGACCGTGCCGGAGTCATCTTGCGCACGCTCCACTTCTTCGGCGTTGAAAGCCTTCTTCATGAAATTGATCACGCCGGGCGCGCCAACCGGATGCATGTACGTCGTCACGCTGCGAAGCTCTGGCGGCAGCGGCTCGGCCTCGGCGCGATGCGTTCCGATATACCAATGATTGCCAAACGGATCCTTCACGCTGCCTTCGCGATCGCCGTAGTCCTGGTCAACCGGCTCATGAATCGAGGTTGCGCCCGCCTCGATCGCGCGTGCGTAGGCGGCATCGGCATCGGGCACGAAAACCCAGAGCGCGGTCGGATTCGGCTGACTGCCGCCGGAAGAGTCGCCAAGCTCGAGCATAGAACCTTCGATTCGCACCTCGGCGTGCCCGATGCGGCCGTCGTCCGTGTTCACGCGCAGCGTCTCCTGGGCGCCGAAAGCGCGCTTCACGAAATCGATCATCTTCGAAGCGCCGTCGACCGCAATGTAAGGCGTGATGCTGTGAAATCCCTCACGCACGTAGGGAGGCGCGGGTGCCGCGCTCGGAGCGAGGCTCGGCTCCAGGCGTTCCTGCGCTCGGGCCGGCTGCGTGCGGCGGCTCCTTTGGCGGCGCGTTGGGGACTGCCTTGCACCGCCGATCAGTTCAAGCTTCAGGCGCGCCTTGAAATCAGCGTCCGGCATCCCGCGCAGATCGGCGGCGACGCGCAGAATCGGCGCGAGCTTCGACTGAACGCGTGGCGCCGCTTTGCGATCATCGATCAGCGTCTGCACCGCGCGCTCGAGCTCGTCGGCAACGCGCAGCGGCCTGCGTTTTGGTAGCGCGCGCTTCATCGCTCGCCCACCATTGCTCTGAGCGCCTGCAGCCCGCGAAACTGGAGCTGTTTTACGGCGCCCTCGCTCCGTCCGATCGCCTTGGCGATCTCGGCCGTTGATTGCTCCTTGGCGAATCTCATTGTGACGACGCGGCGTTGATCGGCAGGCAGTTCTTCCACCAGCTTGAAAAGCCGCGCGCGATATTCAGCCTCCGCGAGATCTTCCGTTCTGGAATGCTCCAGCTCGACAATGCTTCGTTTCAGCTTTTCGAGCCGCTTGAAGCCGCGGCCGCGATCGGCGATGGCGTTGGCCGCAATCTTAAAGAGCCACACGACGAACGGTACGCTCCGCCATTCGAAACGCTCGATGCTCTCGATCGCCTTGTGAAACACATCGGCGGTCAGGTCCTGCGCCTGGTCGCGATCGCCAACGCGTCGCAGGATAAATGCGTAGACGCGCTCGAAGTTGGCCTCGTAGAGCTCGGCGAAGCAAGCGGGATCGCGTTGCGCGGCTTCGATCTGCCTGCGCTCGATCGTGTCCGCCGCGGTATCCAGACGCGTGCGCTCCTTACCGCGGCGTTTCAATGCCGACGCTCCGGCCACATTCAGCCTCCAACTGTCAGAACGCCGGAACGAACCAAAAGTCACGCAACGAAAAGTGGCGGCAATACGGCCGCGAGCATCGCCCCCGTTCGACTGTAGAGCCTGGCAGCTTTAGTTGCTTTTCTCGTCCTTGATACCGGCGAGATGTAGCGCTTTTCGCTTGGCGCCGTTCAAATCGTAGTACTTGCGGGTCACGATACGCTGCGCGTAAAGTCCGCCACCAGCCTGCACGTTCGTAACCGCCTTCCATCCGCCGTAGGCATCGGCCGTGAGATCACGAATGGCGTGGAACAGCTTCGCACGATACTCGCCATCAACGCCCGTCATCGTGCTCATGTACTTGCGCACCAGCGGCCCTGTCACCTCGTTTTCGAAATCCGCGACCGAGGGGGCGGTGAGCACCGAGCCGCCCGCAATGTCATGCAGATGCCGCACCATCGCGTTGTAGTTCGCCGCCGCGTGATACTTGCCGGCGTTGGTGTAAAGCTCGTCGGGAAACGCAGCGCCCTCTTGGCTTATCGTGCAATTCGCGATTGCCGCTTCCAGGGCGGCGTGAACGAGCGTCGCGTGAATCAGCATCTCGGAGATTTTTTCCTTGATGTGCGATTCCTTGGCGAGGCCGTTGGCCTCGGCGATTAGCTGCGCGAATCCCACCAACTGGTCGCCTTCCTCTGCCATGCCCGAGAGTCCACCGAGGCGCTCCCAAAGCCCGAGCGAATGCGCGAAGACCGCGGCGTGGGCCACTTCGCCGTCGAGGAAGATTCTTTCTTTGGGCACGAACACCTCGTCGAAGATGACGAAGCCTTCGGGCATATGAATCGCCGATGCGACCGGAAAATCGCGCGTGTCGTGATGACGCGGCGCGAAGGTCGTATCCACGATCTTCACCCCCGGAGAGTTCACCGGCACGGCGCATCCGATCGCGTAGGATTCCTCGCCCGGCTTCATCGCCTTGGTCGGGATCACCATCAGCTCGTGGCTCATCGAGGCGCCGGTGATGTGCAGCTTAGCGCCGCGAATAACCACGCCGTCAGCGCGTCGATCAACGACGTGGGTGTAGGCGTCGGGATCGTCCTGCTTGCCGGGCGGCCGGCTTCGATCACCCTTGGCGTCCGTGATGCACTCGACGATTCGGATGTCGCGTCGCTGCGCGCCCCTTACGTAGTTACGAATGCGCTCGGCGTACTCGGGCAGCGCGGGCGCTATACGCGAGGCCGCAGTCGTCAGTGTCATGATCGATTGGTAAGTTACGTTGGCGACGATATCGGAGGAATGCAGCAACGGGATTCGATCTTTCAATTCCTTGGCCGAACCGGGGATAGTCATCAGATCGCTGACGGCGTCGGCGCCGGGCTTGTACCAGCGGTCGTAGCCGGCCGCGATCCTGCCAATACAGGCACCGAGCAGCGGATGCGTCGCAAGGTCGCGTACGCGCTCGCCGTCAAAAAAGGTTTCGCGTCCGTCGTTGATTGATTTCTTGTATTGCTCTCCGGTCATCATATGCGCTTCTTCTCCTCGGCGGCGCTGAGGCCCGAATCTACGCCAATCGAAGCGGCTGCAACAAACCGCTCGGTATGTTCGCGGCGCGATCGGCGCGCCGAACACTGTTGCCATGATTTGGGCGCGATTTGCAAAGCGCCTCGGCGCGTGAATTACGATTTTGGCATTGACGCGAATTCAACGGCGGACGGCGTAAAAGCTCCGCTATCGAGAGTGTTCGGGATCGCCTGCCGTATTGGACCTTTATCCAATAGCGTGTGCCGTGGTCGTATGTTAGGTTGCGCTCGCGGCGCTTGCCTGTCGACTGCCGCGAATTCGAAACCCGGACGCACTCAGCACGCGGCGTTCGCCACAACTAACGGAGCGGGGATTATCTATCGATGAGGTGAGCGGATCGAAATGGCTGTCGCGAAAACTCTCAAATCCTGGCGCGTCAAGCATGGCCTTAAGCAGCGTGACGTAGCCGAGCAACTTGGCGTTCAAGCAAGCTTCATCGCTTTCATCGAAAGCGGACGCCGCCAGCCATCGCTCCCGCTGCTGATCAAGCTGGCCGACCTGATGAAAGTCGATCGCGTCCAGTTTTGCCGCGACGCACGTCCCGATCTGGCCGAGCTGCTCGACGATTCTCCACCGCGCCATCGCGCGTCACAGCCGGTGAACCTAGGAATCCTGAGAACCGCGCACGCCACCGAGGCCGAGATCGGGGTGCTGAAAGCCGTGCAGCGCCTCGGCCGCATTCGGCGCCCGCGCGACCTGCTGTTCGTTCTCAACGCAATCCGTCAAGCGCTCGACTAGCAGAAAATCGACTCTGTCCGCAGGACCGTGAACTCGGGATCACGAATCGAGCGCGACCCGCTCGACCCGGCCGCTCGCGATATAGACGCTTCCAGCCTGCCGCTCCTCGATCCTGAAATCGTCTAGCAGGGGCTCCAGAAGGCTCCACGGCCGCGCGAGACCCTCGAAAGTGCTGACCGAGCGCATCGCAGCGAAGAAGACCGCGAGGTTCACAGGCAGCGCCCATGACGGCGCCCACTTGAGTCCGGTGGCGACGACGCGCGCGCCTGGGCGAAGGCTCCGCATCACCTTGCGGAGTGCTTCCCACGTGCGCATCACGTCGTGGGTGAAGTGAAAGAGCGCAGCGTCGCCAGACGCGCCGATTTCCGCAAGCTCGATCGGCGACTGGACCAGGGTGAAATTTGTCCAGCCGTTCAGCTCGACGCGCTCGCGCGCTCGCGCCAGCATCTCATCGCTCTGATCGACTCCGATCACGTGGCCCTTGGGTCCGACCTGCTTGCGGAGTCGAGCGAAGCTGAGGCCGGTGCCGCAGGCGACATCGATCACGGTCGAACCGCGGCGCAGCCACAGGCGATTAATCGCCCGTCGGCGAATGGGCTCGAGGATGCGAAGTTCGAGGTCGTAAATCGGCGCGCGGTCGCGATACTGGCTGAGGGCCGCTTCGCGATCTGGCGCCACGCCGGCGAATGGATCCCAGGCTTCAGCTTCGACGCGATTGAAGTTGTCCATGAAGTGAACTCCCCTTGACGAGAAAGGCTAAGCACGCTGCAGAGTTGGCGCAACGCACATCTGTCGCGCAGGTGACTGAACCTAAGGGTCGTAACACGGCGCGATGGCAATCCCTGCGGGCGCGAAAAAGGTCTCGTTGTTGCGTCTAATGCGGGGCGCGTAAGATCTAGTTGAGTGGCTCTCCAATCATCAGCAGGGGCTAGATCATGAAAATCGCCGTCATCGGCGGAACCGGTCTCATCGGCTCGAAAACCGTAGCTATTCTGCGTCAGCGCGGCCAGGAAGTCGTGGCGGCTTCGCCCAAAAGTGGGGTCAACAGCAGCAGCGGCGAGGGCTCAAGGAGTCCATGGCCGGCGCGCAGGTGATGATCGATCTCGCCAACTCGCCCACATTTGAAGATAAGGGACAAGGTTGAACAGGTTTTTCGAGCCGCCCAGCACCTTCTTCAGAGCCAGCGTAGCGAGGAGGGAGATTCTATCGCTCACGTGGCGCGAAAACGCGTAGTCAGCCGCGGGATGCCAGTCGCGGTCGCCGTGGCCGCGGAAATCGAGGGCCATCACGCGGTGCATGTCAGCAATCAGCGGCGCGATGTGATCGAAGGAGTATCTGTTGCCGGTGAGGCCATGGAGGAAGAGCGCGATGGGTTTACCTTCACCGCCGAAGTCGCGGAAGTGCATCCGCAGACCGTTGAGGTGAACGAACTTGTCCTCCGGCATTGCACCTCCTTCCGCCGCGTCTCTCGATTGCGGTAAAATAGAAGCCTGAAGGATACGAAACCGCCACTTCGAGGGGCAACGGGGCTGGCGCGCGGAAGCCGTCTTGCGCGAGGCGACCGATGTTTAACAATCCCTAGTCCGAGTGGAGAGCTGGTCGAGCGGTCGAAGGCCGCAGATTGCTAGTTTGGTACGAGTCGATCATGTAGGTGTGCTCGATCGGAAATCCGACAAAATCATCGGCTTGCACATCATATCAGGTCTGGCAGATCGCCTGAATTTGGATTGTGTCGGGCAGTTGCCGAAGTTACCAAACCGATACTTCAAGTAGTAACTCGTCAAGCTCTACTCGCGGAGATGCGCTGTCATCAGGTTGTCTCTTCATGAATGGCGTTGCGACAAACTCACACCGTGCGATCGTCGCGGCGACGGGCGTCGCTAAAGCGCGGGGCCTGAAGGTTGATGACGCGATCGTGCTTCACGACTCAAACAAACTCACTGCGCGCCTACTGCCGTGCGACGCCGTTGCTCGGGTCGCGGAGGAGCGCCTCAGGCGGTGGGCAGAGTTCGAAGTCGGGCTTGCCCAACGCCTCGCGGAAACCGATAGCCCAGTAGCTGCACTTGAACCTCGGGTCGAGCCGGGTGCCTACGTACGTGACGGCTTCGTGGTCACGCTGTGGACCTACCACGAACCTGTTCAGTCCCGAAATTTCGCGCCAGCCGACTACGCGCACGCGCTCCAACGGCTGCATGCCTGCATGCGGCAGATCCATTTGCCTGCGCCGCACTTCACGGATCGAATCACCGATGCCCAACGGCTGGTCGGAAGTCGCGAGCAGACTCCGGAGCTCCTTGATACGGACCGTGAGCTTCTCAGCAGCACTTTGCGAAACATGCGCCGCGTGATCAGCGACGCCGGCGCCTCAGAACAACTGCTGCACGGCGAGCCACACCCGGGCAACGTGCTCAGGACGAAGCGGGGGCTGCTGTTCATAGACCTCGAGACGTGTTGTCGCGGGCCAGTCGAGTTCGACCTCGCGTACGTGCCCGAAGAGGTATGTGTGCGATATCCGAGCGCTAATCGACAATTGATCAACGAATGCCGGAGCCTGATGCTTGCGATGATCGCAGCGTGGCGGTGGGACCGTAATGATCGGCTGCCCAATGGACGACGAGAAGCGCGAAGATTCCTCATCGAGCTTCGGGCAGCACTGTCGGGCGTACCCTTCTCGACTCCGTTGGAGCGTTGGACTGATACCTGAGTCATCTAATCAACAGCTGACCAATTCGTTCACGCTCCAGCGTCCGCGTCTCACGCTGTCGTTCTTTTCATACTGAACCAACACCCCGCGCTCGATTCGCCTTGACTGTTTGATTGGGTTGGGACGGCCTGAACTTGGACGACCGCGACGAACTCGGTTTCGCAACCATGAGCCGAAGCTCTCTAGTATTGACGATCAACCCTCACGTAACTCGGCCGGCTGTTCGCGCGGGTTGGATCGCCTGAATTTGGATCGAGTCGGACGCTTTGCACACCGAGCTGGAAGATCCAGCCTCAATTCTCCTCCGGCGGGGGTACGCCGAGCTGCTCAAATCAGCCCCGGTAAGTTTCGCTCGGGAGATTGCCGTACGCCGACTGCAGATGTTCAGGGGCGCGCAGTCAGAGAAGTAGCGAGGTTGCCGAGCTCCTCATGATGGGTGTCGGTGAGCCCAGACTCCCGCATTTCAGCCGCTGGCATCGGCAGCAATCCGACGAACAACTCTTCGACTTCTCACTGTGCTCAAAAAGTCGCTTCTCGGCCGCGCCCAGTCAGGTGTTTGCTCGAACGCAAACTCCGGCCTGGCTCAGCGTAGGCAGCTTTGCGAGCAGCAAGTAGAGCCGTTCGGGCTTTGTGTGGCGCGGCTCTTGTCACCGCAGCATCTCTGGCACTCGTACTCGCCGCGTGCGTGGCCAAGAGGCCAACCCAACCGCCACCGCTCAAATCAGCAACCGGCGACTCCTCAAAGCGAGAGCCAACGCCCGCACCTCTCACTGGAGCAAAGATCCTCGCCAGCAACCGAGCGAAGTAAGGCAGGCTCGGTCAACCAGCATGCGGCTGGCGCGCGCAAGCCGTCGCTTGCGCGCGGGCGATCGATGTTTAACAATCCGTAGCCCGAGGGGAGAGGTGGCCGAGTGGTCGAAGGCACCAGATTGCTAATTCTGTACCGGTGCTTTTGCTAGATCAGGCCACACCATAGGACCCTTGTAAATCAAGGGTTTTTTCGTTTCTGATCTCCTGCTAGATCAGCTCACGCGAGATCATGTTGGACACTTTTGGACACTTCTCATGCTCGAGAAAATCATTCGGCAAGGCACAAGGCCGTCGGTCTACGAGGCGTGATGCGGTTGAGTCTGCACTCCAGTAGAATACCTGATCCGAAGTAATGGAAAGCACGTGCCTCTTTTAGAGCCGCAGCCAGTTAGTCGGCAAAGCTTTGAAAATCT